>CAVFTC010000014.1:0-34163 GCA_963625295.1 Bacteroides faecis | reverse complement strand
TTAGGGCGATACCGCACAATTTAGGTGTGCGGATTGCGCAGTAAGATTTTTCGTCAGGTTGTACAAAAATTTTGCAGGCTTGCTGTCGCAAGTCAAGGAATTTTTGTGCAGCATGACGGAAATAGCTTCAAGCAAGGCGTGCGCCTTAATTGTGCGGTATTGCCTTAGTATAATCATTCAAGGGAATGCATGGCGTTTCCTTGAATTTGTTTTTAGCGGGGTGTTGAATTTGAAAGCTGTCAAAAAAATTATCGCAATCGTTCTTACCGTTGCGCTTTGTCTCGGAATTCTTTCCGTGTCCGTCTGCGCAAAGGAAAAGCTTAATTATCTTCTTCTCGGTGATTCAATAGCCGAGGGCTTCGGGATCACAAATCCCAACGACGCTTCATACGGAAAAATAGTTGCCGACACCAACGGATTTAACTATAAAAACGACGCCGTTATGGGCAGGAACAGCGTAGGCCTTTTCAACCGTCTGACGAACGATGAGGAATATATAAGCGATGTTCAGTGGGCGGATATCATAAGCGTTTCCATCGGCGGAAACGATTTTCTTCTCGACCACGCAGCTTTGCTGATTGCCGAGGGAATTATTTTCAACGACTATTCAAAATTCGACAAAATCGGCGAAGCTTTTTACGAGAACTTTTCAAAGAGCATGGACAGAATTCATGAGATAAATCCCGATGCAAAAATTTTTGTTCAGCTGCTTTACACCTCGTGGACATTTGAATTTGCACGAAAGCCATACAAGCAGGCGGCGAAAAGAATCAACGATGCGATTATAAAATATGCTGCCGAAAATCCGCAAAATATTTATACTGTCGATACAAGCGAAATCTTTGACGGACGCCGTGACTGCATCTCGACCGACACGATCCATCCGAATGCACAGGGCAACATAGAGCTGGCAAAGGCTGTCCAGTCAAAGCTTTTTGAGGTCGGGCTGGCAGACACAACGGAGCTTGTTCTGCTCACTGCCGGCATTGACAGAAATTATCTTATTGAATATTTTGGTTCGCCACTCGGTCGTATAATAATTTTTGCGGCAAATGTTGCAACCGGCAACTTTAATTTTGCGTAATGCGTGCCGCACCATGGAGAATAAAATGCCTGAAAAAATATGCAAAGAAAAATGTAAAATCAAATCAACGAACCCGTCTGATTTTGTAAATGAATTTTCGGAAAACGGAGGGCGGTTTTCTTCCGCAGCTTATTCGGTTTTTGACGGAATCGAGCTTATATATAACAACGCCCATGTCATGAGCGTTGAAACGAAACCGCCGTCGGGCAATGTGATAGAAATCAATCATTGCCGTGAGGGCAGAATGGAATGCCATTACCGTGACGAATTCTGCTATGTTGCGCCAGGCGACCTCGTCATCGGCAGAGCCGACGAAAAATCATCAACGATCTATTTTCCGCTCAGCCATTATCACGGCATAACCGTGCGCATTGATGTTGACCGTGCGCCGGGCTGTCTCTCATGTCTGCTTGACGATGTCAATGTCAGACCGCAGGCAATCGCAGAAAAATTCTGCGGCGAAAGAAGCTGCTTCACAGTTCGCTCCGGCTCATCCGTGGAGCATATTTTTTCGGAGCTTTATTCCGTGCCGGAGGAAATTAAAAAGGGTTATTTCAAGGTTAAGGTTTTGGAGCTTTTGCTGTTTCTCAGTGCGCTTGATACCGGCAGAGATAAAATCGAAGACAGTGTTTACTCCTCCTCTCAGGTCACGCTTGCCAAGCAGGTCAGCGAGTTCCTTATCGAAAATATGGATAAGAGGGTTACGCTTGATCAAATCTCAAAAAGCTTTCATGTTTCCGGCTCTCATATAAAAAATATTTTCAAGGGAGTTTACGGCGTTTCGCTCTACGCATATACCCGTGCGATAAAAATGGAATCGGCTGCGTATATGCTTGAATATACCGACAAGACGGTTATGGAGATCGCCGGCGAGCACGGCTACGACAATTCCAGTAAATTCGCAAGAGCATTCCGTGAAGCGAAGGGAATGCCGCCGAGCGAGTACAGAGCAAAAAACAAAAAGCAAATAACTGTCGGATAAATGTCTATTCGGAGCTTTTTTCTATCCTTTTGGAGCGGAAAAGGCTCCTTTTTCCATGTAAAATAATGTACGAAAAGCCGAGAGGCTTTCTAAGGCAATACCGCACAATTTAGGTGTGCGATATCGCCCTAAAATCTCTTCGAGTTAGCACACGCTAACCAGACGAACGGAGGCGACACGATGTCTGAGGAATTACTTGTCAAGCATTGTTCGCCGACTCTTGCCGGAATCAAAACCGGTAACCTGTTTTCCGTAAATTTTGAAAGCGCCGAAAAGCTTCGAGTCTGCGTGCGTGACTGGAACAGAACACTTTCGCCGAAGGGTCTGAGAATCATGCCGATGAGGTTCAATGACGGCCGTGCGCTGATTTATGTTTACCGCCCGTCAAAGCTTTCGATAGACTTAAGCGGTGATTTGGCTGAGGATATACTCAATTCCTTCGGTTACGGCGGAAAAACTCCCGAGCGTTGCGTAAGCGAGCTGATGAGGCGGCTGAGGCAGGACGAAAATTTCCCTCATGAGATCGGCTTGTTCCTCGGTTATCCTCCGGAGGATGTGAAGGGCTTTATCGAAAACAAAGCCTGCCACTGCAAGTGTAAGGGCTGCTGGAAGGTTTACGGCGATGTAAATGAGGCGCAAAAAATTTTTGCACGATATAAGAAATGTACTGCGATTTATTGCAAGCTTTTCGCAAACGGCAGAAGCCTTGAAAAGCTCACGGTTGCAGCATAAATATAACGAAAGGTTTGATGAAAAATGAGTAAAGTAGCAGTAGTATATTGGAGCGGCACGGGCAACACCGAAGCAATGGCAGGTGCAGTTGCCGACGGCGCAAAAGAGAAAGGCGCAGAAGTTTCCGTTTTCACGGCTTCCGAATTCAGCGGCTCCATGATGGACGAATTTGACGCAGTTGCTTTCGGCTGCCCTTCGATGGGTGCTGAGCAGCTTGAGGACAGCGAGTTCGAGCCGATGTTCAACGATTGTGAATCCAAGCTCGGCGGCAAAAAAATTGCTCTGTTCGGCTCATACGGCTGGGGCGACGGCGAATGGATGCGCAACTGGGAGGAAACCTGCAAGGACGACGGCGCAGCAATGGCTTGCGACTTTGTAATTTGCAACGACGCTCCCGATGATGACGCTCTCGACGATTGCAAGGCGCTCGGCGCAGCTTTGGTTTGACAGTACATCTCCGAAGATAAGCGGTAAAATCGTTTATCAAAGCGCAGGCAATTCAATGCCTGCCGATCTCACCGCCACAAAAGAACGCCGCACTTCGTTTTTTTGTGTGTTCCTCTTCCTTGAGAAAAGCGGACAATTCGTCTGCGCTTTCGGAGATTTATAAATTGTTATATATAGCGGTTACCAACCCCTTCCGCTTATTATATAAACTCTTTGCTGAATAGAAACGGCGGCTCACTTTTTTGTGAGTCGCCGTTTCGTTCATGCCTTAAGGCAATCCGCACACCCCAATTGTGCGGTGTTGCCTTAAATCAATATTTTGCGAGGTAGGTGTCGATTTCCCACTGGGAAATGTTTGTGCGGTAGCTGTCCCACTCACGACGCTTTGCCTCGATGAACTTTGTGTAAACATGCTCGCCGAGAGCTTCCTTGATAAAATTGCTCTTTTCAAACTCGTCAATGGCTTCTTCGAGCGTACCGGGGAGGGATTCAATATTGGCTGCCTTGCGCTCCTCAACGCTCATGTCAAAGATATTTTTAACGGTTGATTCCGGCGGCATATAGCCCTTTTCGATTCCGTCAAGACCTGCAAGAAGGCAAAGAGCCATTTCAAGATAGGGATTGCAGGAGGGGTCTGCGCTTCTCAGCTCAACTCTTGTTCCCTTACCTCTTGCCGCAGGAACACGAACGAGGGCGGAACGGTTGGACGCCGACCATGCGATATAAACGGGAGCCTCATAGCCCGGAACAAGCCTCTTATATGAATTGACAAGCGGATTGTTGATAGCCGTTGTCGCCTTGATGTGCTTCATGATGCCTGCAACGAAGTGGAGAGCCGTTTCGGAAAGTCCGTACTGTCCGTTCGGGTCGCAGAAAACATTGTTGCCGTCCTTATCAAAGAGCGACATATTCGTATGCATACCGGAGCCTGCGATGCCGAAAATCGGCTTCGGCATAAAGGTTGCATAAAGATTGTGGAGCTGCGCATATTTCTTGACAACATACTTGAATGTCATTACCTTGTCGGCAACGGAAAGCACATCGCCGTATTTGAAATCTATCTCGTGCTGACCCTCGGCGCACTCATGATGGGAGGCCTCAATCTCAAAGCCCATATCCTCAAGAGCAACGCACATATCACGGCGGCAGTCTCCACCAAGGTCAACATTGTCAAGGTCAAAATAGCCTGCCTTGTCGTGCGTTTTGGTTGTCGGTCGACCCTCATCGTCCGTATGGAAAAGGAAGAATTCAAGCTCCGGACCTACATTGAACTTATAGCCCATGTCGTCGGCTTTCTTGATTGCACGCTTGAGCACATTTCTCGGATCGCCGATAAACGGAGTTCTGTCCGAGCAGTAAACATCGCAGATAAGGCGTGCGGTCTTGCCGTCGGAAAGATGATTCCACGGCAGAACAACGAACGAATCGTAGTCGGGATAAAGATACATATCCGACTCCTCGATACGAACAAAGCCCTCAATGGAAGAGCCGTCGGTCATGCACTCGTTGTTAAGAGCCTTCTCAAGCTGGTTGACCGTGATCGCAACATTTTTCATGCAGCCCAGAATATCCGTAAACTGAAGCCGCACAAATCTGACATTTTGCTCTCTCGCCATTTTGAGAATGTCTTCTTTTGTGTACTTACCCATATTGATACCTCTCTCAAATAATAATTACTCAGTTCATTTCGTCCAGAGTCAGGCTGTAGCTCGGAAGGAAATCCTCCATGAAGCATTTTACCTCCGGCATATCCAGCTCCTCAAGGCTCTTGAGGTTGGTTTTTGCCGCCTTGTCAAAGTCATGATTGCCTGCCTTTGACTCCTCGACGCATTTTGTATAGGCACAGATCTTATCCGCCGCCTTGACGAATTTCCAAAGCTGACGGTCGGACTCTTGCTTGATAAAAAACGGCTTGTATTCCTCACGGATATCCTCCGGGATCATATCAAGCAAAGCCTTGCAGGCGTCGTCCTCAACGCAGTTGTAAGCGTCACGGATCTGCTTGCTGTAATATTTAACCGGTGTCGGCATATCGCCGGTGATGATCTCCGGCGCATCGTGAAAAGCTCCGAGGACAGCCGCACGCTCGGCATTGACATTGCCGCCGAAACGCTTGTTATGAATAACGGCGAGTGAATGAGCCACCGTCGCCACCTCCAGCGAATGCTCGCTGATGTTTTCCATATATGTGTTTCTCATCAACGCCCAGCGGTTGATATATTTCATTCTTGAAAGCATAGCAAAAAAATGATAGTTTTTGCCCATTTAAGCACCCTCTCTCGGCAAAGTGTTGAGAAAAGCCAACGACAGTTGCCCTAATAAAAAAATTTTAACATAAGGCAGCATCTTTTGCAAGGAAAATTCTTTCTTTTTTACTTTATATGTGATACAATCAATATATATTTATCTCATGAGGGAGGTTCATATGAATTTTATTGAAATAAATGACAACGGAACAGTTGAGGGCTTTTGCCTCGTAAAAAATCTTGAGGTCAAAAAGACGGCAAAGGGTATCCCCTATCTTGACCTTACCCTGACGGACAGCTCGGGCGAAATCGGTGCAAAGCTCTGGGACTATAAGGAAGAAATTTTCGGCTTTATCGTTCAGAATTCGCTCATCAAGGTCAGAGGCTCGATATCCATGTTTAACGATGCGCCGCAGATGCGTCTGGACAGAGTTCGCCTTGCAAACGAAAACGACGGCGTTCGCATTGAGGACTATGTACCGAGTGCGGAATACAACGGCGAGGCAATGTATTCGGCGATAGTCGATATTGTCAACGATTTTGAAAACGCACAGCTCAAAACGCTTGTTATGACCGTGCTTGAGCAGAACAAAAAATCCATGCTCTATTGGCCGGCAGCATTCAAGCTTCACCACGCAATAAGGGGTGGTCTGCTCTATCATACGCTTTCGATTCTCCGAATGGCTCAGAGCATAGCCGAAATATATCCCTCGGTTGAAAAGGATCTGCTTTTCTCCGGCGTTATATTGCATGATGTTGCGAAAATAGGCGAATTTGAGGTTTCCGAAACGGGAATCGCTTCGGGATATACCGTTGAAGGCACGCTCATCGGCCATCTTGTCAAGGGCGCAATGAATATTGAAAAAATCGGTGAGGAGCTTGGTACGGACAGAGAGCTGCTGACGCTCGTTGAGCACATGATCATTTCTCACCACGGCGAGCCTGAATTCGGGGCAGCGGTCAGACCAATGTTCCTTGAAGCGGAAATTCTTTCGCAGCTCGACCTGCTTGACGCAAGGATATATGAAATCTCACAGGCTGTGTCCGAGGTTGAGTCGGGCGACTTCACCCCAAGACAGTGGGCGCTCGAAAACAGAAAGCTCTATAACCACGGACTTAAGGAAATTAAACCGAAGGCGGATCTGCTTTAAGGCGTCACCGCACAAATTGCCTTTACGGGAGGAATTTTTATGAAAAAAATTATCAGCGTTTTATTGGCGATCGTTCTATTTGTCGGCTGCGCCCCGCTTGCCTTTGCCGAGGACGGCGACACGGTGACGGGCACGCTCAGCCTTGTTTCGTTCAATGTTGACGGGCTTCCGATTCCTGCTGCTCTTTCCTCGACCAAGCGTGACCCGGTCAAGGCGACAAAGCTTATTGCGCAGCAGATCAACGCTTCGGACTGCGATTTTCTCAGCGTACAGGAGGATTTCAATCTCCACACGATTCTTGAAAAAAATCTTAACATGGGCTACGCAACGCTTACGAGCGGCGGAGTAGCCGTCGGCGACGGACTTAACTTTTTCTCAAAATATCCGATCTACAATGTCGGCAGAGTTCCATGGAGAACGGCTTACGGCATTTATGACTGCGGCTCGGACGAGCTGACGCCGAAGGGTATACTTTATTGCACGGTCGAAATTGCCGACGGAGCTTTCATTGATGTTTACAACATCCACGCCGACGCATGGGAGGACGAAAATTCAATGCTTGCCAAGGCCGACCAGTTCGATCAGCTCATTGAACTTGTCGAGGAGCATTCCGGCACGGACAGAGCCGTTATATTGACCGGCGATTTCAACACCAACTATTCCGTTTTCCGTGAGGGCTACAAAAACGGTCAGTACAAAATTGACCTTTGCCAAAAGCTGCTTGACAATTTCATCGGTCACGGCTTCAAGGACGCATGGGTTGAATACAATAACGGCGGCAATTACGATTTCAGCTACGGCGAGATGTACGGCCGTTACGGCTGCGATTATCCGAGAACTTGGGACACGCTCGACCATGTTTATTTCCGTGACGGCGCAGGCGTTTCATTTGAATTGCTTGAAGCGGTTTACGACGGCTTTGACTGCGACGAAATCTCATGGAACGGACATCTTTCCGACCATGCGGCGGTCAAGACCAAGCTCGCCTACACGGTTGACCTCAACGAAGTCAAGCCGCTCGAAAGCAAGCAGACTGAAGCCTTTAACCTCGGCGAATATATCATGACGGCGGTCAAAACAATTTCAAGCGTGCTTTTTAAGGCGCTCGTAAACATTCCCGAGCTTATCAAAAACGGCATCGGCTGGATCAAATAAGGAGATTTTATGGACTGGACAGAAGTTAAAATTCACATTGACTCAAAGGATGTGGAAACGGCAGGCAACATCGCTCAGATGGTCGTTCCCTACGGCATCTATATTGAGGATTACAGCGACCTTGAACAGGCGGCGTGGGAGATCGCCCATATCGACCTGATTGACGAGGATCTGCTGAAAAAAGACAGGAGCAAGGCGGCGATCCATGTTTATATCTCGCCGGAGGAAAGCCCAGCCGAGGCGGTAGCTTTTCTTTCGGAGCGTTACAACGCAGAGGGTATAAGGCATGAGATAGACCTCAGCGTCTGCCGCAATCAGGATTGGGAAAACAACTGGAAGGAATATTTCAAGCCGATGCCCGTCGGCAAAAAGCTGCTGATTCATCCCGTTTGGGATGACGATTACGACCCTCAGGGCAGAAAGGTGCTCGATATCGAACCGGGTCTGGCCTTCGGCAGCGGCGGACACGACACAACCCGACTTTGCCTTGAAACCTTGGAAAATCATATCACACCCGACACCGAGCTGCTTGATATCGGCTGCGGCAGCGGAATCCTCGGCATTGCCGGGCTTCTTCTCGGCGCAAAGAGCGCAACGGGCGTTGATATCGACGAGCTTGCGGTCAAGACGGCAAGAGAAAACGGCGAGATGAACGGCTTTACAGAGCCGAAATTTACCGTGCTTCAGGGCAATCTGACAGACAAGGTCAGCGGCAAATACGATGTTGTCGTTGCAAATATCGTTGCGGACATTATCGTGATGTTCACAAAGGATGTCGGCAAATTCCTCAAGGACGACGGAGTTTATATAACCTCCGGAATCATCGACACAAGGGAGCAGGATGTTCTTGACGCATTTGAAAGGTACGGCTTTGAGGTAGTCGGCAGGCACGAAAGCTGCGGCTGGCTCTGCTTTGAAACGAGGCTGAAAAAATAATGTATCTTAACAATAATGACATCGTTCTTTTTTCGGGCGATTCGATAACCGACGGCAACCGTGGCAGGAAAATGGACTGCAACCACATCATGGGACACGGATATCAGTTTATCCTTGCGGCAAAAGCAGCTTATGAAAATTCGGAGCGCAGACCGAGGTTTATCAACAAGGGCTATTCGGGCGCAACAACGGCAAGACTGCTTGAAACATGGCAGGAGGATATTATCGACAACGCTCCGACGGTGCTCAGCATTCTTGTGGGAACAAACGACGGACTTTTCGGTTTTCTCAACGGGCTTTCGCTAAAGGAGGTCGAGGAAGCTTACGAAAAGAACCTCACCAAAATGATTGAGCTGACGAAAACCGCTCTGCCGCAGACAAAAATCATTGTGTGCGAGCCGTTTTATTTTCCTCTCTCAAAGGACGATTTATCCTATCGTTACACGCCGCATGTTGAGTGCGAGGTTGATTCCGGCAGACCCGACAGCGGCGAAACGCAGGAGGAGATGGATTATAAATCCGCCGCAATTCATCTCACAAGGGCGGCGGCAAAGCGAGTTGCCGAAAGCTCGGCAGATATTTTTGTTCCGCTTTATGATAAATTCTCGGAGAAAATTGCAAACTCAAAAACCGAATATTTTATATGGGACGGAACTCACCCTTCAATCGCCGGGCACATGCTCATTGCCGAGGAATGGGAAAAAGCGGTTAAAAAATCAAATATTTTTTAAAAATATTTCTCTAACCCCTTGTAAAAGTACGGTTATATTTGGTAAAATAAATTTATTAAATTGAAAAGAGGTCTTTTTTATGGCAGATATGGCAAAAAAAGCTTTTTACAGAGCATATCAGAAAACCTTTATGGTTGCGGAGTGCTTCTTCGACTGGTCGGAGCCTGTGCTTCTCAAGGGACCCGGCTCTGTTAAGGAGCTTCCTGCACTCGTAAAGTCCAAGGGCATTTCAAGCGTCCTTGTTGTTACGGATAAGGGACTCATGGGACTTAACCTGCTTGCAGGACTTTTTGAACAGCTCGACGCTCAGGGAATCAAGTACACGGTTTATGACGGTGTTCAGCCGAACCCCTCAATCGAAAATATTGAGGAAGCCCGCAGGCTTTATCTCAAGAACGGCTGCGAAGGCATCATCGCATTCGGCGGCGGTTCTCCGATGGACTGCGCAAAGGCGGCAGGCGCAAGAGTTATGAATCCGAATCAAACCGTTTCTCAGATGAGAGGCGAATTGAAGATCAGACATAAGCTCCCTCCGTTTTTTGCAGTTCCGACAACCGCAGGCACAGGCTCCGAAACGACCCTTGCCGCTGTTGTTACAAATATGCAAACTCACGAAAAATACGCCATCAACGACCCGAAGCTTCGCCCGAAGTATGCGGTTCTTGACCCAGAGCTTACAACGGGTCTGCCGCAGAAGATCACTTCGACAACAGGTATGGACGCCCTCACTCATGCCGTTGAGGCTTATATCGGTCTGAGCGGAGTTAAGTCCACCGACGATTTTGCCGAGAAAGCGACAAAGCTCATTTTTGAAAACCTTGAAACGGCATACAACGACGGAAAGAATATCAAGGCTCGTGAAAACATGCTCGTTGCTTCATATTATGCCGGAATGGCGTTCACAAGAGCATATGTTGGCTATGTTCACGCAATCGCTCACAACCTCGGCGGTATCTATGGCACGCCGCACGGTCTTGCAAACGCAGTTATCCTTCCACATGTTCTTGAATACTACGGCGACACGGCTTACGCAAAGCTTGCGAAGCTTGCAGAGCTTGTAGGCATTGAAGGATATTCGCAGGCTGACAAGGCAATGAACTTCATCGACGCAATCAAGCAGATGAACAAGAATATGAACATTCCGGAGCACTTTGATTTCATCAAGGACGAGGATATCCCGACGATTGTTGAGCGTGCGCTCAAAGAAGGCAATCCGCTCTATCCCGTTCCGAAGATTATGGACGCAAAGGACTGCGAAAAGGTTGTTAGAGCCGTAAGAGGCTTCTGATCAAACTCAAGAAAGCATCGGCGGAGCGTCTGCCGGTGCTTTTTCGTCAATTCAGTTGGGGGGTACAATATGAAGCTTAAAGAAATAATCGCACCTGCCGATTACACTACAAAGCTCGGCGAGCGTGTGAGCTATTGGACTTACTTCATCGGGCAGAACATTTTCTACAATGTTGTAACAACATTCATGGCAACCTACCTGATGATGAACGGCATCGACCTGGGGAAGATTGCGTTCGTTACACTGATAGTCAAGATTTGGGACGCCGTGAACGACCCGATGTTCGGCATAATTTTTGACAAGATAAAATTCAAAAACAATCAAAAATGTATGCCTTGGATTCGCATATCCGTAGGGCTTGTGCCGATTACAACAGTTCTGCTGTTCATCATTCCGAGCGGAATGGCGCAAATGGGCAAGCTCATCTGGTTTATGCTTGCTTATCTGCTTTGGGATTCGAGCTACACGGTCTGCGATGTGCCGATTTACAGCATGGTAACAACAATGACCGACAACATCAACGAGCGCAACACGCTTATGTCCATCGGCAGACTGTTCAGCAGTGCCGGAATGGGCATTTCGGGCTTGCTTTGCACGCTGCTTGTCAGCGAAAAGGTCGGAATGAGCTTCAGCCCTACCGTTATTCTTCTTTCCGTCCTCGGACTTCTTTTCATGATTCCGCTTTGCTTTGCGGGAAAGGAAAGAAATTACCATGGCGAGCTTGAGGAGGAAGCTTTCTCAATCAAGAGAATGTTGACCTACCTTGCGCACAACAAATATCTGCTGATCTATTACCTCGGCTATCTTTTTGCCAACGGACTTATGACAAACAATGCTCTTGCGCTGTTCGTTTCATACTATCTTTTCGGCAGCGCAAACTTCAACATCATTCTCGGAATTCTCGGCGTTGTGCCGTCCGTTATTGCTGCGTTGCTTATCCCCGTTATTACAAAAAAATTCGACAAATTCAAGCTGTTTTTCATTTGCAATACCGTTGCGGCGGTTCTCGGACTGGCAATGTATTTCATCGGCTGGCAGAACAAACCGCTTTTCATTGTGCTGACGGTCGTCAGAGGAATTTTCACCAGCGTTACGGGCACACTCGGCTTTATGTTCACCCCCGACTGTGCGGAATACGGTCAGTATAAGACCGGTGTTGACGCCAAGGGAATCACCTTCTCGATTCAGACATTCACAACCAAAATTGCCGCTGCCGTTGCCTCGTCGCTCGGACTTGCAATTCTTGCGTTCTTCGACTGGACAAATATCGAGGCCGAAAGCTTCGCCGATATCGAAAGGCTGCACATTGTGCAAAGCTCAACGGCTCTCAACGGACTTTGGATAACATACATACTTGTTCCGACCGTCGGACTTGCAATCACTTCTGTTATCTATCTTTTCTACAAGCTCAGGGACAAGGATGTTCAGGTCATGGCAAGATACAACGCTGGCGAGATCACAAGGGAGGAAGCCGAAGCGCAGCTCCCGAATGCACTCAAATGCGGCATCACCCCGAAGCTCAAAGAAACAAAAGATTAAGCCAATACCAATCAATACAAAAACGACTATAAGAAAGCCGGCAAGTTACGGATTTCTTGTAGTCGTTTTTTGTGACTGAATATTTTTATTGTTTTTATTCAGTTAATGCATTTCCCACAGCAGCGTTTGTATTTTTTTCCCGAACCGCATGGACACGGTGCATTCTTCGGAATATCTTTCCTAGTCTTTTTTGAAAGCATATTCAGAAGAATAAATTTATTTTCAGGCGATAAGTCGGAAACTATGATCTCGCTTATTCGCTTATCCTGTAAAGATTTCTTTTCGTCTTGTTTTGCAAGATAATCGGAAGGTGAAATCGAAATCGGCTCAGAGTCAATATTGTACAACTTGCAAAGCTCAACGGGGGTATGTCCTTTGTTGGCGGGCATACGAATATTGTTGTTCCAAAGATAGTATTTTTCAATAAATTCCTCTGCCATGGATTTTGTGAATACAATTCCATACCTTTCGTTAATATCGAAAATATGATCTATGCTTGAATCAAAAAAGGTCAATTCGGAGCGTATTTCAATCATTATGTCTTCAATTTCACAGTCGTTTAAACGGCAGTTCTTTTTAAAGAAATCCTGCATTGCCAGAGCTTGAGGTGTTTTTTCATAATAGTAGTCGTCTTCGTATTTAAGCAGCTCATCTTTCGGCGGAATATATAATGGTTTTCCTTTTCGAAGATGTTTCAGCTCATAATAGTCGTTTATGTCAATAACAAGTAAATACTCTATGATTATATAACGCTTTTGGGGATCAACATCATTTCCTTCCCAGTCGCTTTCACTGTCAATAAAGTAATGATGCTGTTCACGACGAACTATTTCTGAAAAGAATATAAAATCTTCAAAAGAGAGCAAATTCGGGTTTTGTTCGGAGATAATCTTGTAGGCGTCTCTCAATGACAAAAGATGATAAAAATTTGAGAATGCAGCAAAATATCTGTGTAAAAGGTCTATTGTTTCGTCCGGAAGTCCGAGTAGCTTGTATTTGCTTTTCAGGGTTTTTTGTGCATACGGTTTAGGATACTCTTTCATAGCATTGGTTTCCTTCGTAAAGGTTTGTTCGTCGTTACAGCCTTGTTTCAAGGATTTTTACATTTCCGTTAATTGTGAACTTGCCTTTGTTTGCCGGAATGAAAACGCTTTCGCCCTTTTTCATCGTAAGCTTTTCGCCGCCGCACTCGATCTCGGCGTTGCCCTCAAGGCAAAGGAGAGATACAAACGACTGCTCATCGCAAACCGATGAATACTCGCCGTCAACGCTCAGCTCATACATGGTGAAAAGGTCGCATGAGGTGAGCTTGCTTCTGCTTGCGTTGTCAAACTTTTCAACCTCACGCTTTGACGAATCCGGAATTGACGGAGGGCAAAGCTTTGTAACATCGGCAGCCTTGTCAACATGAAGCTCACGGGGCTTGCCGTCCTTTCCGAGACGGCCGTAATCGTAAATTCTGTAGGTCGTGTTGGAATTCTGCTGAACCTCGGCAAGAAGTATACCCTTGCAAATTGCGTGCATTGTGCCCGATTCGATGAAGAAAACATCGCCCTTCTTGACCTTGACCCTATTGCAGATATCCATCATTGCGTCGCTTTGAGCGGCTTTTTTGAACTCCTCAACGGTAACATTTCGGTTAAAGCCGAGAATAAGCTCTGCATCCGGCTCACAGTCAAGAATGTACCACGCCTCGGTCTTTCCGAATTCGCCCTCAACCCTCATTGCATATTCGTCGTCGGGATGAACCTGAATCGAAAGATCTCTTTTGGCGTCGATAAACTTTATAAGCAACGGAAAAAATTCATATTTTTCGCCCTTTGTGCCGCAAATGCTCTTATCTGCAAGGTAAACCTCCTGCAAGGTCTTGCCCTCGTATTTGCCGTTGAGAACCGTTGACGGTCCGGCAGGGTGGCATGAAAGCACCCACGCCTCGGCAGCAGGATCCTTGTCGGTTTTGATACCGTATTCCGTGATAAGTCTTGTTCCGCCCCAGATGTTGTCGGCAACAAAGGGGGATAATTTAACCATTTCCATAATAACCCTTCTTTTCGATATATATGTAAATATTATACATTATCATATTTATATTGTAAAGTAAAAATTTACTGTTGACAAATCGAACAAATGTTCGCTATAATAGATATGATGCTATGGGGAGGCAGAGGAGATATGAAATGGTCAATTACGATTTAAGGGTCGAAAAACAGCAAATTTTCGGCGCAGACAAGATTGCCGTTGCCGCAAATGCAAACGAGACGGTTTCGTTCCGTTTTTATTTTGACGCAAGCTGGAGAATTTTTGACGCCAAGGCGGCAATTTTCAGAACGGCGCAAAACAAATATTATATCATCGAGATAAAAAGCTCATCGGCAACCGTACCGTGGGAGGTGCTGACGGTTGACAGCGATTTTGAGCTTTCGGTCATCGGATACGACGGCTCGACCGTGCTCACGGCGGGCAAGGTCGATATCCGTGTCGCTTCGTCGCTTTTGCCCGACGACTGCAAAACCTTTTCGGCAAGCGAAACCCTTTTTGACAAATTCAAGCAGGAGAGCCTTTCCGAGGCTTATAAAAAATACGAGGACGAGATTAACTCGATCAAGCGTGACTGCGAAAAGAAGCTTGTTGAAATGGGCACAAAGATAACCGACGCAAACGAGAACACGAAAAATGTCGAAAAAAGCAAGAACGACGAAATCGCAAAAATCAAGCAGGCGCACGCCGAGGAAATCAATCGCCTCAACGCCGCACTCGCCGAAACCGACAAAGACCTCGCCGCCGCAAAAATCAAGGCAGACAACTGGGATCTTGTCGATGCCGCTATGTCGGACAAGGCAAGAAGCAATTTTGCTCCGTGGACGGGCGGCACAAAGGAATATAAGCTTCCTTTTTTCAACACAAAAAGCATGTCGGTTTTGTCAACGGGAAATTTTGACGGCAATGTCAGTGAGATAGGTCTTGACCTGACCTCGGCAACCTCTCTTTCGTCGATGTTTTCGCAGAAAAAATCACTGCGCAAAATCGAGCTGCGCAATACGGATAAAATAACGACGATCATAAATTGCTTTTCAAATTCGCTCTCGCTCAGAGAGGTCACGCTCGGCAATTTGACAAGCTGTATCAACGCCAAACAGTCTTTTTACGGCGACACCTCGCTGGAGAAAATCACGATCGGCACATGCGAAAGGGTTCAGGACTGGACTCAAACATTTTACGGTTGCATTGCCCTGAAGGAAATAGACTGTGAGCTGAACATGACCTTGGCGAATTCGTTGACGGAAATATTCGAGGGCTGCACCAGCCTGCAAAAGCTTCGCTTCGTCAAGGAGACGGTTTCCAACAATTTGTCGCTCGCATCGTGTCAATCGCTGACAAAGGAGAGCATGGAAAGCCTCTTTGACGGGCTTGCCTCTGTGGAGGGAAAAACCGTTACCGTGTCCAAATATGCCTTTGATAATAACTACCCGACTGCGGAGGAAAAAGCCGCAGCTCAAAGCAAGATAACTCAAAAAGGCTGGTCACTGGTTCTCGCTTAAAATTCATATTTGTCCGTTCACCGTCATATAATCAAGTGAAATAAAAAAGAGAGGTTGATTATATGAGCATTGAGCTGACAAAAACCGAGATAGGTACGGCGGAGGTACTTTATGATAATTTTGCCGAGCAGGGCATTGACTGCGACATTTCCCTGCCCGATTACTGTCCGGATATAATGCGGATTCTCAGGTGCAGCGTAACAAACAGCATCACGAATTCAAAGATATCCGGCGACCGTGCCACCGTTGACGGAAACGCCAAAATCCGCATACTTTATGCCGATGACAAGAACGGTATCTATTGCTACGAGCAGGATTATCCTTTCTCAAAATTCGCCGAGCTTTCTCAAGCCTATGACGGCGCCGTGCTTTGCACCTCGGTGAAAACCGAATACGCAAACTGCCGTGCGGTCAGCAAAAAACGGATTGATATTCACGGCGTTGTGAGCATAAGGTTCAAAATCATCGGCATAAAAAAGGATTCCGTGATAACCGACGCCGAGGGGGACGGAATTCAGCTTAAAAAGAAAAAAATCGGCACTGATAACACCCTTGCCGTCGTCATGAAAAAATTTCAGCTTTCCCAAACCGAGGAAACAGATGGCGGCGAGATAGGCAAAGTCTTTTACGCCTGCGCCTCCCCTGTTCTGACCGAAACGAAAATTATCAAAGGGAAAGTCCTTCTTAAGGGCGAGTCGGTTCTCAAGGTCATTTGCTGCTCTCCGGGCGGCGAAAGCGAAAGCGTTTGCGTGAATTACAGCCTGCCGTTCAGCGAGATAGTCGATATTGAAAGCGTTGACGACAGCTGCAAGGTGAGCGTGAATTTTCACATAGATCAGGTTCAGGCAGAGCCAAAAGCCGACAATGACGGCGAATATAAATATCTCAATCTCGGCTGCGACATCTGCGCCGTTGTGACGGCATACAGAGCGGAGGATATTTGCGTCATAACCGACTCCTATTCAACGCAAAAGGAAACGGACGCAAAATACAAAACCTCCTCCTTTACGCAGGTTTTGCAGAGCCTGAACGACGCCGTCATATGCCGTGAAAGCATCGACCTTTCCTCGATGAATCCGCAAAGGATCTATGCCGCCATTGCTCAGTCGCCCGAGGGTCAATGCCGCTTCGAATCGGGCAAAATGACCCTCAAGGGAAAAATTCCGTTGAAATTTATCCTCATCGACGGCGAGGGAACACCGACCTTCTGCGAAAGAGAAGCGGCGTTTGAATATTCACGCTCCGTCGACTCTAACGGCGGCAAGCTCAGCTGTGAGCCGGAGCTTTTCCCGACCGGCTACACCTGCACGCTGTCCGGCGACGGAAGGGCAGAATTCAAGGCGGAGCTAAGCATCGCTGCGCAGATAAAAGAAACCTGCGAATGCCGAACGCTCGTTGAACTCAAGGCCTCGGAAAACACCGAGCCGAAGAAGAAGCATTCGTCGCTTGTTATCCGATTTTGCAGCGGCGGAGAAAAAGTCTGGGACATTGCGAGAAAATACAACACGACTGTTGAGGACATCATGAGTGAAAACGAGCTGACCTCGGACGAAATCGGCGAAAAAATGATGCTTGTGATACCTGTAAAATAACGCTTCACTATTGAAATAATTTACAACAGATGGTATACTAAGCTTACCGCTGACAGAAAAGGTACGCATACGGCGGAACCGACTGTCGGCGGTAATTTTTTTCGCTACATGAAAGGAAGTTGCATTATGGGATTAAAAAATCTTGATAAGTCCGCAGAGCAGAAAGGCTCGGGAATCGTCACACTTTGGCAGTTCGTCAAGTTCATCATCGTCAGCCTTTTGGCGTGCATCGTTCAGTTTGCTTCGCTTAATCTTATCATGCTTTTGCCGCAGATCAAGGCGGTAATGAATCAGGATTTCACATGGTTTGTTTTCGACTATGTCGGCGAGGGCAAGGGCTTCGGCTACTTCATTGCATTCAATATTGCAAATATTCTTGCGCAGATCGTTGCGTTTTTCGTCAACCGTGAAAAGACCTTCGGTTCATCGAGCAATATTGCAATCACGCTTCCGATTTATATTGTTTTCACCGTTGCGCTCATCTGCTTCTCGGCATGGCTCGCTCCGACGATTCAGGGCTGGCTCATCGGCTCGTTCAAGCTTTCGGCGCAGCTTGCGGCAAACATCTCAACAATGGCCTGCTCGGCGATACAGTTCTTTATCTATTTCCCGGTTGATAAAATTCTTTTCCATAAGAAAAAAGAGGAAAAGTAATAGTATTACCCAAAAAATCATTGCAATAAGCAATTTAATGTGATAGAATAAACAAAAACACAGCTTAGGAGGTTTTACTATGAGTTTTCCTGTTGCTTTGCAGCTTTACTCCGTCCGTGACGCTATGGCGGATGATTTTGCAGGTACAATAAAACGGGTTAAGGATATGGGCTACGACGGAGTTGAGTTCGCAGGACTTTTTGACCATTCGGCAGAAGAAGTCAAAAAGATTTGCGCCGAGGTCGGTGTTGATCCGATTTCCGCTCATGTTCCGTATGACGAGCTTGACGCAGACCCCGAAAAGACAATTGCAACCTACGCCGAAATCGGCTGCAAGTACATTGCGCTTCCGTATGCCGTTGAGGAAAGACGCCCCGGCGCAGAGCTTTTCGACGACACAGTTGAGGGAATCAAGCGTTTTGCCGCTATCGGAAAGAAATACGGCATCACATTCCTTTACCATAACCATGACTTTGAATTCAAGAAGGTCGGCGATGTTTATGGCCTTGATCTTCTCTATTCAACGCTTACTCCGGACGAGCTTCAGACCGAGCTTGACACCTGTTGGGTCAATGTCGGCGGCGAAGACCCGGCAAAGTATGTTGAAAAATATTCGGGCAGAGCACCCGTTGTTCACCTCAAGGATTTCCACATGAGCGGCAAGGGCAAGCCGGCAAAGCTTTATCAGCTTATCGGCATTGACGACGGCGCACAGGACGCCGAGGAGGAGGAAGCATTCGGATTCCGTCCCTGCGGCTACGGCGTTCAGAATTTCCCCGAGATTCTCGAAGCCTGCAAGAAGGCCGGCACATCTTGGGTTGTTGTTGAGCAGGATCAGCCCGCTCTGGACAAGACTCCGCTTGAGTGTGCAAAAATGAGCATTGACTATATTAAAGAAATTAACAAATAAAGGAGATTTATCATGTCTGACGCAGTATTGAACCAATTCACCCAGGCCGTTGAGGAGGAAAAAGTCTCAACCGGCAGAAGATTCAAGGTAGGCATCATCGGTACAGGCTGGATCGCAGAGGCTCATGTTGAGAGCTATCTCGAAATGGACGATGTTGATATCGTTGCAATGGCTGACCTCATTCCGGGCAAGGCAGAGAAGTTCGCCGCAAGGTACAACAAGGACGGCCGCCTTGACAATGTGCATTTCTACAAGAATCACGAAGAGCTTATCGACAACGAGCCTGAGCTTGACGCCGTAAGCGTTTGCACATATAACATGACCCATGCCGAGTGTACTATTTATTCTCTCAAGCACGGCGTTAATGTTCTTCTTGAGAAGCCGATGTGCGTTACAACAGAGGAAGCAATTGAAATCTGCAAGGCAGAGAAGGAGAGCGGAAAGCTCCTTTCAATCGGCTTCCAGCCCCGTGGCGACGAGAACATGAAGATGGTCAAGAAGATCGTTCAGTCCGGCGAGCTTGGCAAGATCTATTACATTCAGACAGGTGGCGGACGCCGTCGCGGTATTCCGAACAGCACCTTCATTGAGAAAAAGACCGCAGGTATCGGCGCAATGGGCGATATCGGCTGCTACTCTCTTGATGTTGTTCTCAACGCTATCGGTTATCCGAAGCCCCTTACCGTTACGGGCTACACATCTAACTTCTTCGGAACAAACCCGAAGTACAACAACCCTGCCGATGCCGCAAGATTCAATGTTGAAGACTTCGCAGCAGCATTTGTTCGTCTTGATGGCGGAATTGTTCTCGATTTCCGTATCGCATGGGCTATGCACCCCGACACACCGGGCGACACAATCATCTTCGGTACAGAGGGCGCTCTCAGAATTCCGTCAACAGACTGCTGGAACGGAGAGATGTCAGGTCCGATGACCGTTTACCACGATGTTGCAGGCGAGCAGGTTCAGACAGTTATTCCTCTGCTTGAGAACAAGGGCAAGGGTCTTTTCTACAAGAAGTGCCGTTCATTCCTCGACGCTATCGCAAACGGCGAACCGGCTCCGATTCCGTCAAGCCAGATTCTCTACAATCAGGCTATTATCGACCATATCGTTAAGTCTGCCGAGCTTGGCAAAGAGGTTGAGGTCGTTATCCCCGAGATATAATCTCACCCGAGTTAATTTCATAAACTAAAACGAATTAAGGCTATAAATCACGCTTCCGAATGTGATTTATAGCCTTTTCTTATTTCTTGCCGACAAAAAGTGTGCCGGCTTTTTTGCCGTTCACAATATCATATATCGCTTCAGGGCGTTTTCCGTTCGTTATCACCGTATCCGCCCCGTTGGAGGTCGCAAGCTTCGCCGCTTGAAGCTTGGTTCTCATTCCGCCCGTTCCTCTGCGTGAGCCTGCGCCACCGGCAGCGGCATACACTCCCTCGTCAATTTGCTCGATTTTTTCAATCAGCTTAGCCTCCGGGTGTAGCCGGGGATCGCTTTCGTAAAGTCCGTCAATGTCGGAAAGAATAATAAGCCGTTTCGCCTTGCATAGCACGGCTACAACAGCCGAGAGCATATCGTTGTCGCCGAAAAGCCGTTCGGTCGATTCAATCTCGGTGTAGCTGACCGAATCGTTTTCGTTGACTATCGGTATAACTCCCATTTCAAGCAGCGCATCAAAGGTATTTATCAGATTTTCCTTTTTCTCCTCCTGCTCGATGTCCTCGGCATTGAGCAAAATCTGCGCCGTTGTTTTGTCGTAGTCGCCAAAAAATTTGTCGTAGAGAAACATGATTCTGCACTGTCCGACTGCAGCGGCAGCCTGCTTCATTTTCATGCTTGTGGGACGGCTTGCCATTTTCAATTTATGAGAGCCGACGGCAATCGCTCCCGACGAAACGAGGATAACCTCATAGCCCATATTTTGAATGTCGGAAAGCACACAGGCCAGCCTGTCAAAGGAACGCAAATCACTTTTGCCGAGGTCGTTTGTCAGCGTCGATGTGCCGACCTTGACTACAATTCTGTTTTGATAAAGACCCATATTCACACCTCAATAACACTGTGTTTTCTCTCTGCAAAGCGGAGAAACTTATTTATAATGTCGTCCGTTTTAATTTTCATATATCCCGTGGTTGTGCCGTCGCTGCAGCCGTAGAATTCCTCTTTAAGCACATCACGGTCGAAAACGATCTGCACATTCTCTGCCGAAGGCAAAAGCGCACTGAAAACAGTTGCTGCACCAATCTTCGTGCCGAGCATTTTGTCCATCATCTCGGCAGGAGCAAAGGAAACTCTCGAAATTTCGAGGGCGGTGCTGAAATCCTTTGAACGAAACGGTTTGCCGCCGAGGGTAACGAAAAGATAGAACAAGGTCTGTTGCCGGTTGCAGAGAAAAAGCGTTTTAACCATTTTCATCTGAAGCTTTTCGTCAATCAGAACGCAGTCCTCCATGGTTATCGCCTCGTCGGTATCAACCCGTTCATATAATATTTCAAGACTTTCGAGCGTCTTGTACACCTTCTCCTGAAGCTCGGTTTTAAACTCCGCCGGCGGAGTTGTTTTGATATCGCTTACATAAAACATTTTATCGATCCTCTCTTGACTTGTATTGAAATAAAGTATATCATGGATTTTAGCATTTGAGAAGCGAATGTTTATTATACTATGCATTACAAAATCAGATACAGAGGTGCAAAATGGACGCAAATATTTTAAAATACATGGCACTTATCAAGACCGTCGAGTACGGCAGCTTCACCAAGGCTGCAGAGATTCTCAACTACTCCCAGTCGGGAATCAGCCGAATGATTAACGACATTGAAAAGGAATGGGGCATAACGCTGCTTGAGCGAAACCGAGGCGGTCTGAGACTGACTTCCGACGGGTTAAAAATCCTTCCCCTTGCGCAGGAGCTTTGCAAAAGCTATGAAAAGCTTCAAATACAGGTTGACGACCTCAACGGATTACAATCGGGAATTGTAAGAATAGGTGTTTTTTCGTCCGTTGCGACGCATTGGCTGCCGAATATTATAAAGGAATTTCAAAAGGACTATCCGAGTATCGACTATGAGCTTTTGCTCGGCGACTATACGGAAATTGAGGATTGGATCGCCGAGGGCAGGGTGGATTGCGGATTTCTGCGGCTACCGACACGCCATGATTTTGAAACGATATTTCTTGAACAGGACGAGCTGATGGCTGTTATTCCCGAAGATCATCCGCTGGCAGACTGCGATAAATTTCCAGTGACCGCATTGTGCAACGAACCGTTCATAATGCTCAAGCGTGGGAAAAACAAGGAATTTACGGAGATTTTTGACCGCTGCGGACTGACTCCGAATGTAAAATTCACAACATGGGACGATTATGCGATCATGTCGATGGTTGAAAGCGGACTCGGCATCGCTATTCTGCCGAAATTGATTCTCAGGCGAAATCCATACCGTATTGTCGCCAAAGAGCTTGATATTCCGACCTACAGAAACATTGGAATCGCAATAAAAAGCAAAAGAACCGCCTCACTTGCTGTGAAACGGTTTCTTGATTATCTTGACTGTCGCAACGGGTAAGGCGGCTTTACTCCTCCGATTCCTTTTCAAACTCCGCCGCAACATCAACTAAAAGCTTGCGAATCTGGAGATGCTGCGGACAAATTTTTTCGCATTTGCCGCATTTAATGCAGTCAGAAGCCTTGCGCCCCTCCGAGGTGTGAACATTCGTATAATAATATCCGGCGTTCCAATCATGATAGATCTGCTTCGCATTCATATCAGCGAACAAATCGGGAATGGAAATATGCTTAGGGCAGCCGTCGGTACAGTAGCGACAAGCGGTGCACGGTATCAGGTTCTTGCTTTTGAATATCATCTGAACCTTTTTGACCGCCGCAAGCTCCTTTTCGTCGAGCGGCTTGAAGTCCCTCATAAAGCCTACATTGTCCTTCACCTGCTCCATATTGCTCATGCCGGAAAGAACCATCATTATACCCGGAAAGCCTGCAGCAAAGCGCAGAGCATAGCTCGCATAGCTTCCGCCGTTCAGTTCATCAAATACCGCCTTCGCCTCCTCGGGCAGATTGACAAGATTGCCGCCCTTAACCGGCTCCATGACAAGCACCGGCTTGTTGAATTTTCGGCAAACCTCATAGCAGGCTCGGCTCTGTACCCCGGGATCGTTATAGTCAACATAATTGAACTGGAGCTGAACCACCTCGATCTGCGGATACTCCGTCAATATTTTTTCAAGCATTTGCGCACTGTCGTGGAATGAAATTCCGACATGGCGCACCTTGCCCTCCGCCTTAAGCTCAAAGGCGGTTTCATAGGCACGACAAGCCTTAAAGCTTTTATATATATCGGAATTCTGTGCGTGCATGAGGTAAAAATCGAAGTAATCGACGCCGCAAGCGGCAAGCTGGCTCTCGAAAAGCGGACGAATATCCTCTTCCTTCTTGAAATATGATACCGTCAGCTTATCGGTCAAGACATAGCTTTCACGGGGATAACGATCGGTCAAGCACTCCTTAACCGCCGCCTCGCTCTTGCCTTGGATATAACCGTGGGCGGTGTCAAAATAGTTAAACCCCGCCTCCAAAAATGCATCAACCAGCTTTTTGGTTTCTTCTATATCAACATCTTCGCCGTTCATCGGCAGCCTCATCATGCCGAAGCCAAAATTCTTCTTTATTTTATCCATTTTCAAGCCCCCTGCTGCGGCGCACCGCTTATCTTTGCTGATTTTAATTATATCATGCAATGTGTGTATATGCAACAAATTTATGCGATAATAACAAACCTCCCACCCGTCAAACGAGTGGGAGTAAATCTATTCAAAGATTCAGCTTATGCTTCGTCTTTTTTTCTTGAAAGGCACACATTAACGAGAATGCCGAGGATAAGAGCACAAGCGATGGAGGTAAGCGTTACCTTGCCAAAGTTTATGGTAAGTCCGCCGATGCCGCAGATGAGGATAACCGCTACAACAAAGAGGTTCTTGTTGTCGTCAAGGTCAACCACCTGAATCATCTTAAGTCCGCTAACTGCGATGAAGCCGTAGAGCGTGATGCAAACGCCGCCCATTACGCAGTTGGGAATACTTGCGAGGAAGGTTACGAACGGACCGAAGAACGAGATTACCATACACATGATTGCGGTGGCAAGGATCGTAACAACTGAAGCGTTTCCGGTGATAGCTACGCAGCCTACCGACTCGCCGTATGTTGTGTTCGGGCAGCCGCCGAAGAATGCGCCGAACATTGAGCCTACGCCGTCACCGAGGAGAGTCCTGTGAAGACCCGGCTCCTCAAGAAGATCCTTTTCGATGATTGAAGAAAGGTTCTTGTGGTCTGCGATGTGCTCTGCGAAAACAACGAATGCAACAGGAACATAAGCGACAGCAACGGTTGCAATATACTGACCGTCGATCTCCTTAAGACCCTTTGCAGCTTCCATGAATGTGAAGTCGGGAACGGAGAACAGCTTGAGATCGTGGAAAACAGTGAAGTCGATAACCTCAAGAGCAATATTATCGGTCTGAATGCCGATTACGGTGAAGATTGCGGCGACAACATAGCCTGCAAGAATTCCGATGATAAACGGAATGAGCTTCGTCATCTTCTTGCCGTAAACCGAGCAGATGATAACCGTAAAGAGCGTTACAAGACCGCAGATAAGTGCAACATAGGGGCTTGCGGCAGACTCGGAGGAAACTACATCAACAATTTTGCCGTCCTCAATCGTCTGGGTAACAACCTCTTTCATGACCTTGCCGAGCGTAAGGTCGCTGACTGCGTTACCTGCAAGCGACAAGCCGATGATTGAAACCGTGGGTCCGATAACAACGGCTGGCATGAGCTTGTTGACCCATTTAACACCTGCGAATTTAACCGCAATTGCGATGATAACATAAACAAATCCTGCGAAAAGAGCACCGATTATAAGGCCGAAATGTCCGGCTGCTTCAGAGATTGCACCGGCAAATGCTGCGAACATCGAGCCAATGAAAGCGAATGACGAGCCGAGGAAAACAGGGCTTTTGAACTGGGTAAAGAGAAGATAAACAATCGTGCCAACGCCTGCTCCGAAAAGAGCTGCCGACTGTGACATTCCGTTGCCGATGATCGTCGGAACGGCGATCGTTGCCGCAAGAATGGCAAGAACCTGCTGGAAACCGAAAACGATAAGCTGACCGAACTTCGGTTTGTCTTTGACATTGTAGATGAGTTGCATTTAATATACCTCCGTTTTTTTAGTAACCGCTGATTAGTGGTTGCTTATAATCAAACACATTCGTGTTCAAAGCCTTAATCCGTGAGCAAATCAACGCCCGTTTCGCCGTCGATGCACTCAATTTTTACCGACACCGTTTCGTTTCTTGAGGTCGGTATACTCTTTCCGATGTAGTCCGCCTTGAACGGCAGCTCACGGTGTCCCCTGTCTATCAGCACGGCAAGCTGTATCTGCGACGGTCTGCCCATTGTGAAGATCGCCTCGATCGCCGCTCTGACGGTTCTGCCCGTGTATATAACGTCGTCCACGAGAACTATTTTTTTGTCCGTAACCTCAAACCGTTCGCTTTTGGCATTATATACCGGTGCGTCGCTCTCCTTCGTCAAGTCGTCACGGTAAAAATGTATGTCCAAGGTTTGGAACGGAACATCAACGCCCTCAATTTTCATGATGTTATCGTGAATCATTCGACCGAGGTGAATTCCTCTGCGCTTGATTCCGACAAGCATAATATTTTCCGTTCCCTTGTTTTTTTCAATTATTTCGTGTGAGATTCTCATTACGGCTCTTCCGAGAGCCGCTTCGTCCATGATCTTCTTGTTCATGTGAGCCTCCGAAAAAAAGAAAATGCCCTGTCGCACAGTGCGACAAGACACAGAATTACATAAGGATATATGCAGACCTTGCTCCGCTTCATGTAAAATCTTGTCGGCATCACTGTACCGCTCTTAAAGAGTTCGATTTATTCTATACCAGATCCTTGCGTTTGTCAATCGTTTATTTAAAATTTGTTCACATTTTACGGTTTATACAAAAAATAAGACCCTGAACAAATTATTCAAGGCCATTTTGTATAAGTGCAGTCGGTTGTTCATCGGTAATGAGCGTGACTGTCTTTCTTGTGTCAAGACGATCGAAATATTTCTTGAAGCGAACCGCAACACGAACCCGCTTGCCGCACTGCGGACAAACATAGTTTGCACGAAAATATTGATTGGAATATCTCCATTTTTTTACAAGCTTGCCCTTAACGCCGCATTCCTCGCAGGTATAGTTGAAAAGTCTTTTATCTACAAGCGGACTGTTCATATTGCTGATTGCATACGGCTTGAAAAAGAGCTTTTCATAAAACATATCGTCGCAGGGCTGAATATATCCATCAAAATCATCGGCGTACACCTGTCTGAAGCATTCGGCGGTCAGCAGACTGTCGTCCAGCGCTCTATGATGAGAGAAGCTGTTCGGGTCAAGTCCCACATCCTCGGCAGCGTTAAAAAGTCCGAGCTGCCTGTCAACGGGAATGTTTCTTTTAAGCTGAAAATATCGCTGAGCATCGGTGTAATTCGACAAGAAAGGAACGGTTTTGCGGCCTGTAAGAAAACGGAAATTTTCAATAATTACACGAATATCGCTGTTGCCCCAGGTAAGAATAACATTCTCCCTGCCGCCTATCCAGTCCTCAAAGCTTTTCATAACCGTTTCAAAGGGTTCGCCGCTTCGCATATCGTCGTTTGTGATATGCGTCAGCTTTTTGATATTGCTTCGTATTTTTTTGCCGACTTTTGATTTCACAAAGCATGAAAACTCGCTGACCTCTTCCAGATTTTCGTTGAGCATAACTGCGCCGACCTCAATAATCTCGTTCATAAAGCTTTTTGTTCGGCTGACAAAGACATTGTTCCACTCAAGGTCCATTATAATGTAATACATTATGTCTCCTTTCATTTCCCTTAAGGCAATACTGCACAATCGTGCATCTCTGCTGTGCAGCGTTACCCTAATATACAGTATAAACTATAATAAGCCGTATTTCAAGGAAAAGCGAAAAATAACAATAAAGTATTTTCAACGAATTCTCTTTGTGCTCTCCGCGCTCTGCGCTCGGTGCGATTTACCAATCTAAAACATTGACAAATTCCGCATAATATGTTAAAATGCCGTATCAGTGAGCAAAGGCGTTCATTCGGGCTCGGGTCTTTTTGACCCCTGCCGGAATGGACGCCTTTATTATTTTATTTTCAGAAAGGAAGGCCTGCCATGAAAAAAGAGGGAGAAATACGAATTCCGTCCGGCTGTGCCGTTTCCGCCGTTATTTCAAGGGATGGCAACGCCATGACCGGCGAGGACATAATCAAAAGTATGCTGCCGATGCATGACCGTTCCAACGGACTGGGCGGAGGCTTCGCCGGCTACGGAATTTATCCGGAATACCGTGATTTTTATGCTTTTCACATCTTTTTTGACAGTAATGATTCAAGAGTCGAATGCGAACGCTTTCTCAAGGAAAATTTTGAGATTGTCAAGGCCGAATCCGTACCGATAAGGAAAATCCCGGAAATAACCGATGTGCCATACATCTGGCGTTACTTCGTTGCGCCGTTCGCCTCGGTTCTTTCCCGGCTTCAGCTTGACGAAAAAACCTATGTTGCAAGAACCGTTATGGATATCAATACCCGAATCAAGGGCGCATATGTTTTTTCGAGCGGTAAAAATATGGGCTGCTTCAAGGCGGTCGGCTTTCCGGAGGATGTCGGCAGATTTTACCGTCTTGAGGAATATGCAGGATATTCGTGGACGGCTCACGGAAGATATCCGACCAACACTCCCGGCTGGTGGGGAGGTGCTCACCCGTTTTCGCTCCTTGATTTTTCGGTTGTTCATAACGGTGAAATTTCATCATACGACGCTAACCGCCGATACATTGAAATGTTCGGCTACAAATGCACTCTTCAAACAGACACAGAGGTCATAACCTACATTGCCGACTATCTTCTTCGCCGTCAGGGTCTATCGCTTAAAGAAACGGCCTCCGTAATTGCCGCTCCGTTTTGGAGCACGATTGACGGAATGGACGAAAAGGAAGCTGAGGAGCACGCCTACCTCAGAAAAATGTATTCAAGTCTTTTGATAACGGGACCGTTTTCTATCATTTTGGGCTTTGAGGGCGGACTTATGGCTCTCAACGACCGCTTGAAGCTTCGTTCAATGGTAACCGCCGAAAAGGACGACAGGGTTTATATCGCCAGCGAGGAAGCGGCTATCCGTGCAATGGCTCCCGATGCGGGCGAGATATACTCCCCGTCGGGCGGAGAGCCGATAATAATCAGGGTAAAGGAGGGTGCTTACTGATGTTTCCGTCATATCTTACCTCGGACTTTGAGGTTGTAAGGAATCCGGCACGCTGCACAAACTGTCGCATTTGCGAAAAGCAATGTGCAAACGGCGTTCATTCTTATAACGCCGACCTTAAAACGATGGTCAGCGATGAGACTAAGTGCGTTGACTGTCTGAGATGCGTCACCTATTGCCCGACAAGAGCCTTAAAAATCGTAAAGAACGACTGTTGCTTCAGGGAAAACAAAAACTGGCAAAGCGACACGATAAAGGAAATTTATAAGCAAATCGACAGCGGCGGAGTTCTTCTCTCATCAATGGGCAACCCCAAGAGCCTGCCCGTTTATTGGGACAGAATTCTCATCAACGCTTCGCAGGTCACCAATCCTCCAATCGATCCGCTGCGTGAGCCGATGGAAACGAAGGTCTTTTTGGGCAAAAAACCGTCCGAGATCACCCGCAAGGCTGACGGTTCGCTGAACACAACGCTTCCACCGCAGCTTGAGCTGTCAATGCCGATAATGTTTTCCGCAATGAGCTACGGCTCAATCAGCTATAATGCTCACAAAAGCCTTGCCAAGGCCGCCGAACTTCTCGGAATTTGCTACAACACGGGCGAGGGCGGACTGCACGAGGATTTTTACTGCTACGGTGAAAACACCGTCGTTCAGGTTGCGTCGGGTCGTTTCGGCGTGCACGAAGGATATCTCAACGCAGGCTCGGCAATAGAAATCAAGATGGGTCAGGGTGCGAAGCCGGGCATAGGCGGTCATCTGCCCGGAACAAAAACCGTCGGCGACATTGCCTGTACCCGAATGATTCCCGAAGGCTCGGACGCTATCTCCCCCGCTCCGCACCATGATATATATTCAATCGAGGATCTTCGCCAGCTTGTTTATTCTCTCAAGGAAGCGACAAATTATCAAAAGCCGATCATTGTCAAGGTTGCCGCAGTTCACAATATTGCCGCCATTGCAAGCGGAATCGCACGAAGCGGTGCGGACATGATAGCCATTGACGGCTTCAGAGGAGGCACGGGAGCTGCGCCGACGAGGATCAGAGACAATGTCGGAATTCCGATTGAGCTTGCTCTCGCCGCAGTTGATCAAAGGCTGAGAGACGAGGGCATAAGAAACAGCGTTTCGCTGATTGCAGGCGGCAGCATCAGGAATGCCGCAGATGTTGTAAAAGCGATTGCACTCGGAGCGGACGCCTGCTACATTGCGACCGCCGCTCTTATCGCAATGGGCTGTCACCTTTGCCGCAACTGCCAGTCAGGCAAATGCAACTGGGGTATCGCAACTCAAGTGCCTGCGCTTGTCGAAAGACTTGACCCGCAGATCGCTTGCGGAAACCTTGTGAATTTGATGACGGCATGGCAGCGTGAGATCAAAGAGATCATGGGCGGCATGGGCATCAACTCAATCGAAGCCCTCAAGGGCAATCGCCTTATGCTTCGAGGAATAGGCTTGACCGAGAAGGAGCTTGAAATTCTCGGAATATCACACGCCGGAGAATAACTCTCTGAGAAAGCAAAAAATTTTTATAAATACTTTAAATTGAAATAAAAGGTGTGATATAATATGATTATAAATGCAAAGGGTCTTGATTATACGACCCTCAACGAGCTTATCAAAAGCTCGGACGGCGATTGTAAAATCGAAAACTGCCTGGGGCAAAGATTTATTGCCGACGGCCTCGGCAAGGGTAAGGTCACTATTGACGGCATACCGGGCAATGCGCTCGGGGCGTACCTCAACGGAGCGCAAATCACCGTCAACGGCAACGCTCAGGACGCAGTCGGCGACACGATGAACGACGGAAAAATAATTGTTCACGGCAGCATCGGCGACACGGCAGGCTACGCCATGCGAGGCGGCGAGATCTATGTTAAAGGCAATGCCGGCTACCGTGCCGGAATTCACATGAAGGAGTACCGTGACAAAAAGCCGATCATCGTTATCGGCGGCAGAACAGGAAGCTTCCTCGGCGAATATCAGGCCGGCGGTCTGATAATTGTGCTCGGCAGGAACACCGACGGCAAGCCCACGGTGGGCAACTTCCCCTGCACGGGAATGCACGGCGGCAAAATGGTTCTGCGAGGCTCGGTTGACGGAATAAAATTCCCGAATCAGGTAACGCTCAGAGCCGCAACAGATGAGGACATGAACGAAATCATGCCGTTTCTGAAAAGCTACTGCGAGTATTTTAATTTGGATATAAACCAACTGACGGACGAAAGCTTCACCGTAATAACTCCGGACAGCAAAAAGCCATATAAACAGATGTATGTTGCAAACTGAAAAGGTAGGTAACTGTTATGAAATATTCACCCGATGAAATAATGCAATATATTGAAGAAGAGGATGTTAAGTTCATTCGTCTTGCATTCACGGATATCTACGGCAAGCAGAAGAACATCTCCGTCATGCCCGACGAGCTTGAAAGAGCGTTTCGCTACGGAATTGCGATCGACGCTTCGGCAATTTCGGGCTTCGGCTGCGATGTTCATTCCGATCTGCTTCTTCACCCCGATCCGTCAACGATCGCCGTTCTCCCTTGGCGGCCGGATCACGGCAGGGTTGTCAGAATGTTCTGCTCGATCACCCGTCTTGACGGCACACCATTCGGCTCGGACACAAGGGCAATTCTGAAAAAAGCGATTGCAGACGCTAAAAAAGAAGGCATAAGCTTCGCCTTCGGTCCTGAAATGGAATTCTATCTTTTCACCTGCGACGAGGACGGAAAGCCGACAAAGATTCCGTACGACAATGCCGGCTATATGGACATTGCCCCCGACGACAAGGGCGAAAATGTTCGCCGTGAGGTTTGCCTTACCCTTGAGAGAATGGGTATCAGACCCGAAAGCTCCCACCACGAGGAGGGCCCCGGCCAGAACGAAATAGATTTCAGATATTCCGAACCGCTCACGGCTGCCGACAATTCGATCACCTTTAAGGCGGTTGTCAACACCATCGCCGCAAGGAACGGGCTCAAGGCGGATTTTTCACCGAAGCCGCTCGAATCCATGCCCGGCAACGGTATGCACATAAACCTTTCTGCGAAATCGGAGAGCGGAAACGACATTATGCCTTTCGTTATTGCGGGAATTCTCAAGCATATTTGCGAGATAACGGCGTTCCTTAACACGACCTCGGATTCCTACAAGCGATTCGGAAGCAACAAGGCTCCGAGATATGTTTCTTGGTCAAGCGAAAACCGTTCGCAGCTTGTTCGTATTCCTGCGGCGGACGGAGAATACAAAAGAGCGGAGCTGCGCTCGCCCGATCCGATGTGCAATCCGTACCTCGCCTTTTCTCTGCTGATTTATGCCGGACTCGACGGCATAAGGAACAAGACGGAGCTTCCCGATATGGCGGACATAAATCTTTTCAATGCGCCGGAGGAGGTCACCAAAAAGTTCAAAACCCTGCCGAGCGATATTTTCAGCGCAGGCAAGGCAGCAAGAGAGAGCGAATTTGTGAACAGTCATTTGCCGCAGTCGATTATAGATAATTATTGCAGATAATCCGATATAAAACAACGCATAGAAGGAGGGGAGTTGCCGAATGGATTTTGCACAGCACGCATACAAGGTACTGATAGTTTCTTCATCGGATAAATTCGTTCGACCCATGCTCGACATGCTCCCCGAAAAGATGTTTAATCCGATCGAAACGGCGTCCGATGTTGCTCAGGCAAGAAGAAAGCTGCTTGAGCGAGAGTTTGACATCGTTATCATAAATTCACCGCTTCGTGACGAGTTCGGAACAAAGCTTGCGCTTGACATCTGCCAAAAAAGCAGCGCAGGCGTTCTGCTTTTCATAAAGGCGGAGCATTATTCCGACATAACCTCAAAGGTCATGTCCTACGGCGTTCTGACAATATCCAAGCCAACCTCGCCGTCAATGATAATGCAATCCGTCCAGATGCTCTGCACAACAAGAGAGCGGCTGCGAATAATGGAAAAGAAAAACGCTTCGATTGAAGAAAAAATCGAAGAAATAAGAATTGTAAACAGGGCGAAATGCCTTTTGATAGAACAGCTTAAAATGACCGAATCCGAAGCGCACCGATACATTGAAAAGCAAGCGATGGACAGATGCGTTACCAGACGGTCAATAGCGGAAAATATAATTTTGACTTACAAATAAACGGAGGGACACTAATGACAAAATATATCTTTGTAACGGGCGGCGTTGTTTCCGGCCTCGGCAAGGGAATCACGGCTGCTTCGCTCGGACGACTTCTCAAAGCAAGGGGACTCAAGGTTGCCGCACAAAAGCTTGACCCTTATATAAATGTTGACCCGGGCACAATGAGTCCGTACCAGCACGGCGAGGTTTATGTTACGGAGGACGGTGCGGAAACCGACCTCGACCTCGGCCACTACGAAAGATTTATTGACGAAAATCTTAACAAATATTCAAACCTCACAACAGGTAAGGTTTACTGGAATGTTCTCAACAAGGAGCGCAGGGGCGAATACCTCGGTTCAACGGTTCAGGTCATTCCGCACATTACAAACGAAATAAAGGATTTTGTTTACCGAGTAGGCAAGAAAACCGACGCCGATGTTGTTATCACCGAGATCGGCGGAACGATCGGCGACATTGAAAGCCAGCCCTTCCTTGAAGCGGTAAGACAGATTTCGCTCGAGGTGGGCAAGGAGAACAGCCTCTTTATTCATGTTACGCTTGTCCCCTTCCTCCGAGGCTCGGACGAGCATAAATCAAAGCCGACTCAGCACTCCGTCAAGGAGCTGCAGGGAATGGGAATCCGTCCCGACATCATTGTTCTGCGCTGCGACGAGCCGCTTGAGGATTCTATTTTCAAGAAAATTTCCATGTTCTGCAATGTTAAGCCGGACTGCGTAATCGAAAACATAACGATTCCCTATCTTTACGAAGCTCCGCTCATGCTCGAAAAAGCAAACTTCTCCTCCGTTGTTTGCCGTGAGCTTAATATTGACGCTCCCGCCCCCGACCTCACGGAGTGGACGGGTCTTGTCGAGCGAATCAAGAACCGCAAGCATGTTGTACATATCGGTCTTGTCGGAAAATATGTTCAGCTGCATGACGCTTATCTCTCCGTTGCGGAAGCGATGCGCCACGCCGGTTACACGCTTGAAACCGATGTTGATATCAACTGGATCGACTCCGAGCAGCTCACAAAGGAAACCTATGAGGATATGCTCAAGGGTCTTGACGGAATAATCGTCCCCGGCGGCTTCGGCGGCAGAGGAATAGAGGGCATGATTCTTGCTGCCAAGTATGCAAGAGAAACCCGCCTGCCATATTTCGGAATCTGTCTCGGAATGCAGATTGCCGTTATTGAATACGCAAGAAATGTTTGCGGTATCGCAGACGCACATTCGGGCGAATTCGACGAAATTTGCAAGAACAAGGTCATCGACTTTATGCCCGGTCAGAGCGAAAATATCGACAAGGGCGGCACACTCCGTCTCGGCGCATACCCCTGCATAATTGCAGAGGGAACGACCATGGAACGCTGCTACGGCGCAAACGAGATTTCCGAAAGACATCGTCACCGCTATGAATTCAACAATGACTACCGTGACATTCTCACCGAGAACGGACTTGTTCTTTCCGGCAAATCTCCCGACGGCAGACTGATTGAAACCGTTGAGCTTACCGACCGCCCGTTCTTTGTCGGCGTTCAGTATCACCCCGAGTTCAAGTCCCGTCCCAACAAGGCTCACCCGCTTTTCAAGGGCTTCATTGAGGCCGCCTTGAACGGACAAAACGAAAAATAACATTAAGGCAACACCGCACAAATCGAGGCGCACGCCTTGCTTGAATATGTTTCCGTC
>CAVFTC010000013.1:3933-35022 GCA_963625295.1 Bacteroides faecis | reverse complement strand
ATATATCAAAACCCCGTCCGACGGCTGGATTTATGCAACAACCCTGACATATACGGCGGAATAAATCAATTCAGCACCGCACATATCGAGGTGCACGCCCTAATTGAATAAGCTTCCGGCATACCGTACAATCTGCACACCCAAATTGTACGGTATTGCCTTAATTTATTTTAATTTCGTATTGATTTATTTGTTAAATATATGTATAATTTAATGGAAAAAATTTAAGAGGTGTTTTTTATGTACAGATTTCCTATCGGAGTTATTATTGACAGCTTCAGGGTTGATATAAAGTCGGCGGTGAAAAAGGCTGCCGAAGTCGGAGCAGACGGTATTCAGGTTTATTCGACGAGCGGCGACATGGCTCCAGAAAATCTTGTCGGACAGAAGAGAGCGGACTTCCGCAACCTTGTTGCCGATAACGGTCTTGTGATTTCCGCACTTTGCGGCGATCTCGGCGGAGGCGGATTCACCAATCCTGAAAACAATGTTTGGAAGGTTGAAAAATCAAAGAGAATTCTTGACCTTGCAAAGGAGCTTGGAACTGATGTTGTCACAACTCACATCGGCGTTGTTCCCGAGGATGAGAATGCGGATAGATTCAAAATAATGCAGGAGGCCTGCTTTGAGCTTAGCCGTTATGCAGACAATATCGGAGCACATTTTGCAATTGAAACAGGACCGGAAAAGTCGGCAACTCTTAAGAAGTTCCTTGATTCGCTCGGTTCAACGGGTGTAGGCGTCAATCTTGACCCGGCAAACCTCGTTATGGTTACCGGCGACGATCCGGCAGTAGCTGTGCATAACCTCAAGGATTATATCGTGCACACACATGCCAAGGACGGCAGGCAGAACTTCTATGTTGATCCGGATATAATCTATGGCATGGTTGAATCTCACATTGTAACGGCTGACAGCTTTATTGAGGTTCCGCTCGGCGAGGGCAGCGTTAACTGGGACGAGTATCTCAAGGCTCTTGAGGATATCGGATACAAGGGCTTCCTCACAATCGAGAGAGAGGTCGGGGATAATCCCGAAAAGGATATCAGAAAAGCCGTTGAATTCCTCAACGAAAAAATGGGTGTTTAATATGAAAATTTCTGTCAGTAGCTATAGCTATTCTCAGCTTGGCAACAGCGATTTTGAAAGAATTGATCTTGCTAAAAAAATGGGATTTGAAGGCATTGAATTTGCAGAGATAAATCCCGGCGATAAGGATAAAATCGAATATGCAAAGGAGCTTCGTGCCTATGCGGATAAAATGGGCGTGGAGATTTCCAATTATGCAATCGGTGCGGATTTCATCAACAAAAATGTTGACGATGAAATCGAACGACTTAAAAAAGAGGTTGACATAGCCGAAATTCTCGGCGTAAAGACGATGCGCCATGACGCAACGATCGGCCCCGAGGCTGAAAGATTCTCGAAAACGGGATTTGAAAAATACCTCCCCGTTCTTGCAAAGGGCTGTAAGGCTGTTACCGAGTACGCAAAGACCAAGGATATAAAGACCTGCGTCGAAAACCATGGCTTTTACTGTCAGCAAAGCGACAGGGTAGAGTCTCTTGTCAATGCGGTTAACGACGATAATTTCGGCTGGCTTGTTGATATCGGCAACTTCCTTTGTGCCGATGAGACGCCTCTTGAAGCCGTTATGGTCGGAGTGAAGCATATTGTTTATGCACATGTCAAGGATTTTTACTTGGTTGACAGCAGCGTTCCCGCTCCCGACGGATATTTTGACACGAGAGACGGCAACCATCTTTGCGGCTCGATTCTCGGCGATGGGATTGTTCCCGTTAAGGAATGTGTTGAGCTTATTAAAAATTCGGGCTATGACGGCTGGGTAACCCTTGAATATGAGGGACAGGAAACACCGCTTACCGCCGTTCCGAAGGGTTTGGAATATCTTAAGGCAATAATATAACATTAACAAAAGGACTTGATTTGAATGAGCGAAAAAAGAATTGAAACAAAATGCGTGCAGGGCGGCTACACTCCGGGTAACGGCGAGCCGAGACAGATTCCCATAATTCAGAGCACGACTTTTAAATACAACACCAGCGAGGATATGGGCAAGCTCTTTGACCTTGAAGCCGAGGGCTATTTCTACACAAGACTTCAAAATCCGACCAATGACATGGTTGCCAAGAAGATTTGCGAGCTTGAGGGCGGTTCTGCCGCAATGCTTACTTCTTCGGGTCAGGCTGCTTCGTTTTATTCCGTATTCAACATTGCAAATTGCGGCGATCATGTTGTCGCTTCCTCGATGATTTACGGCGGCACATACAATCTTTTTGCCGTTACGATGAAGAAAATGGGTATTGACTTCACTTTTGTAGAGCCCGATTGCACTGACGAGGAGCTTGAAGCTGCGTTTAAGCCCAACACAAAGCTGGTTTTCGGTGAAACTATCGCAAACCCTGCACTGACTGTTTTTGATATTGAAAGATTTGCGAAAGCGGCTCATGCACACGGCGTTCCGCTTATCGTTGACAATACCTTCGCAACACCGGTCAACTGCCGCCCGTTTGAGTGGGGCGCAGATATCGTCACTCATTCAACGACAAAATACATGGACGGTCACGGCGCAGGAGTCGGCGGCTGTATCGTTGATTCAGGCAGATTTGACTGGATGGCTCATGCTGATAAATTCCCCGGACTTTGCACTCCTGACGACAGCTATCACGGCATTGTTTACGCCGAGCGTTTCGGAATGGGAGGAGCGTTTATCACAAAGGCGACCGCTCAGCTGATGCGTGACTTTGGCTCTATTCAGTCGCCGCAGAATGCGTTTATTCTTAATCTCGGACTTGAAAGCCTTCATGTCAGAATGGCAAGACATTGTGAAAACGGACTTGCGGTCGCAAAGTATCTTGACTCTCACGACAAGATCGAGTGGGTCAACTATCCGTCGCTTGAGGGCAACAAATATTATGAGCTTGCTCAAAAATATCTTCCGAACGGCTCATGCGGCGTTGTCAGCTTCGGCATAAAGGGCGGCAGAGCGGCGGCCGAAAAGTTCATGAAAAATCTTAAGGTTGCGGCGATTGAAACTCATGTTGCCGACGCAAGAACCTGCTGCCTGCACCCGGCGAGTGCAACTCACCGTCAGATGAATGACGCTGAGCTTGCAGCCGCAGGAGTTCCCGCAAATCTTGTTCGTTTCTCATGCGGACTTGAAAATGCACAGGATCTCATTGAGGATATTGCGCAGGCTCTTGAGAAAATCTGATTGAAGAGTGATATCTAATGCCGATTAAAATACCGAATGGACTGCCTGCCGTCAAGGTGCTCCACAGCGAAAATATATTTGTAATGACGGAAAAGAGGGCGGTAAAGCAGGATATTCGACCGTTGAAGATTCTGCTGCTTAACCTTATGCCCAAAAAAATCGAAACGGAAACCCAGTTTGCGAGACTGCTCGGAAATACTCCGCTGCAGGTCGAGATGGAAATGATGTATACAACATCTCACAAATCAAAAAACACCTCGGAGGGTCATCTTCTCGCTTTTTACAAAACCTTTGACGAGATCAAGGATAACAAATACGACGGAATGATAATTACGGGAGCACCCGTTGAAAACATGGAGTTTGAAGAAGTCGAATACTGGGATGAGCTTTGCATGATCATGGAATGGAGCAAAACTCATGTCACAAGCACCTTTCATATTTGCTGGGGTGCGCAGGCGGGACTTTACTACCATTTCGGCATTCCGAAAATCCGTTTACCGGAGAAATATTTCGGAGTTTTTCCGCATAAGGTCAATTACAAGCGATCTATACTTTTCCGTGGCTTCGACGAAACCTTTATGGTTCCGCAGTCAAGGCACACAACGGTTCTGACCGAGGATATCAAAAAATGTAAGGAGCTGAAAATCCTTGCGTCCTCGCCGGAAACGGGAGTTTATGCGATCTCTACGAATAATGGCAAGCAGATTTTCATCACCGGTCATTCCGAATATGACCGTGACACGCTGAAAAACGAATACCTCAGAGATAAGGAAAAAGGGCTTGATATTGCCGTTCCGAAGAATTATTTCCCGAACGATGACCCGACAAAGGAGCCGATCGTTTCATGGAGGGCGCACGCAAACCTTCTTTTTTCAAACTGGCTGAATTATTTCGTATATCAGACAACTCCGTACGACATAGAAACCATCGAATGAATAAAATTAACCTCTCGGACATATCTTTTATTGATATGTAAATCCGGGAGGTTTTTCTTTTGAATGAAACAGCACGAATTCGTTCGGTTGAGCTCGGCGAATATATCGTCAAAAACAAATCGACGGTCAGAGCGGCGGCAAAGGTGTTCGGAATTTCCAAATCGACCGTACATACCGATGTTACACAGAAATTGGAAGAGGTTGATCCGTGCTTAAGCCGTGAGGTCAGGGAAATACTTGATATAAACAAGGCGCAAAGACATATAAGAGGCGGAATTGCCACAAGAGAAAAATACAAGAGCTGCAAGACGAGGTGAGTATATGTGCGGAATTTGCGGACAGGTTTCTTTTACAAGCGATCTTTCAAAATACGAAAGTTGTTTTTATAACATGCAGAACAAGCTTTATTCCCGAGGTCCGGACCAGCACGGCGAATTTTTTTCAATCGAAGCTGTGCTGATGCATCGGCGTTTGGCGGTCGTTGATATCGAAAAAGGGAAACAGCCGATGACCTACGCCATTGACGGTGCGGTTTTTACGCTTTGCTACAACGGCGAGCTGTACAATACAGACGAGATAAGAGGTATGCTTGAAAGCAGGGGATACAATTTTTTCGGACATTCGGACACGGAGGTCGTGCTGAAGGCTTATGCGGAGTTCCGGGAAGGGTGCGTTGAGCTTTTTAACGGCATTTTTGCCTTTGCGGTTTGGGAGCATGGGTCAAAACGGCTTTTTGTCGCAAGGGACAGAATGGGCGTTAAGCCGCTTTTTTATTCAATTTGCAAGAGCGGTTTTGTTTTCGCTTCGGAGATAAAAGCCTTGCTTGAGCACCCGGAGATTGAGCCGATTATAGATTCACGCTCCCTGTCGGAAATAATGCTTATCGGACCGGGCAAAACTCCGGGCTGCGGCGTTTTCAGGGATATAAGTGAAATCAGGCCTGCACATTATGCGGTTTATGATGAAACGGGTCTGACGATTCATCGCTATTGGAATGTCGAAGCCCGTGAGCATACGGACACATTTGAGCAAACGGTCGAAAAGGTGCGCTATCTTGTCACGGATTCAATAAAGCGGCAGCTTGTTTGTGATGTTCCACTCTGCACCTTTCTTTCGGGCGGACTGGATTCAAGCCTGATATCCTCGGTAACGAGCGAGGAGTTCAGGAAAAGGGGAGAGGTTCTGCACACATTTTCCGTTGATTACAAGGACAACGATAAATATTTTAAAAAGTCAAAATTTCAGCCGAATTCAGATCCCGAATTTATTCGTATCATGGAAAAATATCTCGGAGGAGAGCATCATTGGATAGTTATCGACACCGAGGAGCTTGTTAATGCCCTGTACTCGGCGGTCGATGCCCGTGACCTGCCGGGAATGGCTGATGTTGACGCCTCAATGCTCCTGCTGTGCAAGGCGATAAAGGAACAGGGCACAGTTGCTCTCTCCGGAGAATGTGCTGATGAAATATTCGGCGGCTATCCGTGGTACAGGGACAAAACGATTCGCTCCTCCGAGGGCTTCCCTTGGGCGCAGTCTACGGATTACAGAATGTCGTTTCTCAAGGATGAATTCGCCGAAAAAATCAACGGATCGGAATATGTTTATGCCCGATACAGGCTGACGGCAGACAGTGCGCCGCTTTGTGAAAATATGAATGTTGACGACCGGAAAACAGCGCAGATGATGAAGCTTAACCTTGATTGGTTCATGCAAACGCTGCTCGACCGCAAGGACAGAATGAGCATGTATTCTTCTCTGGAGGTCAGAGTGCCATTCTGCGACCACAGAATCGTCGAATATCTTTATAACGTGCCGTGGGAGATGAAGGATCATAACGGCTGCGAAAAGGGACTGCTTCGTGAAGCAATGCGCGGATATTTGCCCGACGAGGTGCTTTGGCGCAGGAAAAGTCCTTACCCGAAAACCCACAACCCGAATTATCTTGCCGCCGTTTCATCACGCTTGCAGGCGATAATTGACGATAAAACATCGCCGCTGTTTGATTTCATCAAAAAAGATAAGCTAAAGGAGCTGTTGACAGAAAATAAAAGTCAGCCGTGGTACGGTCAGTTGATGACAACGCCCCAAACAATAGCATATTTTATCCAGGTTGATTATTGGCTGAGAAAATATCATGTTAGGTTTGGCTGACGATAGGCTTAAGGCAACACCTCAATTTGTGCGGTGTTGCCTTAACATCTAAAATCAAAAAACCGTTGACAGGAGCAGAGAGCTTTTGTCAACGGTTTTTTGATGGTCGAGGCGACAGGACTTGAACCTGCGGCATCTTGGTCCCAAACCAAGCACTCTACCAAACTGAGTTACGCCTCGTAAAAACAACATTGACATTATATCACAAAAACTCCTTTTGTCAATCTAAATTACAGGTAATTGCGGATTTTCAGACAAAAACTTTACAAAAGCAGAAAACTGTGTAGACAGTTGTATGCATAAATGTCTTGATAATTGTAAAAATATATGATAAAATTTTAACGCAATAATGCAAAAAATATTTTTAGGAAGTGATAAAATGGCAAATCAGCGTTCGGGTGACAGAACCAAACTGATGCTGGCGGAATCCTTAAGAAATCTTATGCGCAAAAAACCTCTTGACAAAATCAAGATCCATGAGATCGTTGACGCCTGCGGGGTCAACAGACAGACATTCTATTATCATTTTCAGGATATTTATGCTCTTGTCGAGTGGATGTATCAGTACGACGCAGTTAAAATCATCGAGCAGAACAACGAGGCCTTCCTGAAGGGCGAAATCGGGACGGAGGATAACTGGGACAGCGTTATCAACGCTCTTTTCGCTTATATTGAGGAGCACCGTAACGAAATACTCAGCGTTATCAATTCACGGGCAATGGTTTATTTCTCAAACTTTGTTTACGAAGCGCTGAAATCAAGCATCAGAAGGGTTGTCGATGTCAAATCGGAAAACATTGTTGTAGACGAATTCTACAAGAACTTTATCTCCAACTTCTATGCGATTGCTCTCGGCGGAATGGTTCAAAGCTGGCTTGAAACCAGCGGCACGGCAAGAATGTCGAGCCAGGAGCTTATACATATGCTCAAGATTACGGTTGCGGGCAATATCGAAGCAGCTTTGCTCCGCTCGACAAGTGAGAAAAAATAAGGTAGCACCGCAATTTTGCGGCATTGACATAATTTGGAGGCTATGCTATGAAAAACGGAAAAGTCGTTCTTGAAGCGTGCGTTTTTTCGTTTGTCGCCAATTTAATTTTATTTCTTGTTAAGCTGTACATCGGGCTTAGGACAAATTCGATAAGCATTTATTCCGACGCCGTCAACAATATGTTTGACGCTTTGTCCGGTGCGGTCACATTCGCATTCTTGTACTACATTTTAAAAAAATCAAACGAAAGCACGGGCGGTATGCTCAAAAAGAGTGAACAGCTTTTTTCGTTCGTTATTTCAATCACGGTTGTTGCGGCGGGCTTCTATTTTGCCTACACATCACTTGAAAGGCTGATTTATCCAACTCCGGTGTGGTTCTCGACGCTCTACGCTGCGGTTGTTGCCGGAACGGCGGTCGCAAAGGCTGCGATGTATTTTATTTATTTCGGCTTTGAGAAAAAATGCGGTTCGCCGGTCGTGCGTGTCATGAGGTTCGACTGTATTCTTGATATGTTTATAACGATCGTTTCCGTCATAACGCTGCTTGTTTCGCAATACAGCGACTACGCCATCGACGCAGTTTGCGGATTGGTTATAAGCACGGTGATATTGATTTCAGCTGCCAAAATGCTTGTGTCAAATGCGAAGAAGCTTATCAATTTTGTTCCGTCGGCGACCAGAGAAAAGGTTGACGCCGTTTTTGCGGAATATTCCGATGAAATCTCCATAAAGGAGCTTGACTATCATAACGACGGCGACTCCGTGATTTGCTATGCGTCTGCGCATTGCGTTGACATGGCTCTGCTCGAAAAAATAAAAGAGAGCTGCCTTGAAAAGGCTGATGTTTGCGTTAAATTTATATGTCTTAAGAGAGAGGATTGTTGAAATTGGCAGAAAAAAAGAAAAGCAAGGGCAAGCTTGCTCTGAAAATTATCGGCATATTTTTTATTGTGCTTGCTTTGTTTGTCGGAATAACAACATTGATAACGGTTATTGGCGATAAGGCGAACACAAAGAAGGCACAATCGTTTGACACCGTCGTTTACGAAAATCAGCTTGTTCCCGAAAAGGATTCGCAGGGCAACTGGACATTTACGGCCGACAGAGATTTCAAGGTCGTTCAAATTACCGATGTGCACATCGGCGCCGGCTGGATGAGTCTGCGAAAGGACGCAATGGCGTTGAATGCCGTTGCTGCCATGGTTACGGCGGAAAAGCCCGACCTTGTTGTTGTAACGGGCGATATCGGCTATCCTGTGCCGTTCCAGTCGGGTACATTCAACAACAAGCTCTCGGCGAAAATATTTGCCGAGCTTATGGAAAAGCTCGGGGTTTATTGGACTCTCGGCTTCGGCAACCACGACACCGAGGCTTACAGCTACTATTCGAGAGCTGACATATCGGAATTCTATTCATCCGATGATTACAAATACTGCCTATTCCAAAGCGGTCCGGAGGATATTTCCGGCTACGGCAATCAGGTGATAAATGTCAAGAAATCGAACGGTATTCTCACTCAGTCGATTTATGTTCTTGACAGCCATTCCTATACCGATGGCGACTGGTTCGGCGTTATGTGGAAATATGATAACATTCATCAGGATCAGGTTGACTGGTACAAGCAAAGCGTTGAATACTATAATTCAGTCAATGCCGAAACCTATAAAAAGCTTGGTTTGAGCGCAGACGATACGACGGTAAAATCGACCATGTATTTCCATATTCCGCTGGTTGAGTACAAGGACGCATGGTATGAATACGCCGATAACGGCTTCAAGGATACGGAAAATGTCAAGCTCGTTTACGGTACGGCGGGCGAGGGCAAAAAGGTTGTTTATCCCGGAATAGGCGAGGATAATCTTTTTGAAACGATCCAGGAGCTTGGCTCGACAAAAGCGGTTTTCTGCGGACATGACCACAAGAATAATTTCTCGGTTGATTATAAGGGCATAAGGCTTACATACGGCTTGAGCATTGACTATCTTGCATATCCGGGTATTTATAAATTAGGCTCGCAGAGAGGCTGCACGGTTATTGAGCTTTCGCCGGACGGCAGCTTTGATTGCCGACAGGAAAGCTATTATCAGGATAAATACACTTCTCAGTACAAAAAGGAGAATGTCACAATGCAGGAGGTTGTTCCGATCGAGCCTGTGACGGAAAAATAAAGCGTTTTGTATTGACAAAAAACTTCCGTGATGATAAAATAATAGCAATATTGAAAGGCAATGACGGAGAGTTTTCGAGTTGTTCGGTTTTCAGAGAGGCGTCGGCAGGTGAAAGACGCTGACCGTTATTCGGATTGTAGCTCCCGAGCCGGAGGGAAGAAAGCATTGGCTGTAGACCCCTCCCGTAATTCTGCGTTAAGGTTTTGAGTGGTATTCTTTGAATACAAATTGAGTGGTACCGCGGGTTTTATCTCGTCTCAAGGTTTTCCTTGAGGCGAGTTTTTATTTATATGTAAATCAACTGCATTGACATAAGGAGGAAAATTCAATGGCAAAAGATCTTGCTAAGCAGTACGATCCCAAGGATGTTGAGGACAGGATATACAAATTCTGGCTCGACGGAAAATATTTTCACGCTAAATGCGACCCGGATAAGAAGCCGTATACGATAGTTATACCGCCGCCGAACATCACCGGCCAGCTTCACATGGGTCATGCGCTTGACAACACGCTTCAGGACATTCTTATCCGTTACAGAAGAATGCAGGGCTATGACGCTCTGTGGCTTCCCGGAACGGATCACGCTTCCATTGCTACCGAGGCTAAAATTGTTGAAGCCATGCGCAAGGAGGGTATCTCAAAGGAGGATATCGGCCGTGAGGGCTTCCTCAAAAGAGCATGGGAGTGGAAGGATAAGTTTGGCGGCAGAATCATTGAGCAGCTTAAGAAAATGGGTTCTTCCTGCGACTGGGACAGAGAGCGCTTCACAATGGACGAGGGCTGCAGCAAGGCCGTTAAAGAGGTTTTTGTCAATCTTTACAACAAGGGGCTTATCTACCGAGGTGAGCGCATAGTCAACTGGTGTCCGCATTGCCTCACTTCAATCTCGGACGCAGAGGTTGAGTATGAGGATCAGGCAGGCCATTTCTGGCATCTCCGCTATCCGTTCAAGGACGGCAGCGGCTATCTGGAGCTTGCAACAACAAGACCCGAAACAATGCTCGGCGATACCGCCGTTGCAGTTAATCCGAACGACGAAAGATACAAGGATATTGTTGGCAAAACGCTTATTCTCCCCATAGTTCACAGAGAGATTCCCGTTATCGCTGACGATTATGTTGAAATGGATTTCGGAACGGGCTGCGTTAAAATCACGCCGGCTCACGATCCGAACGACTTTGAGGTCGGACTCAGACACAATCTTGAGGTTATTGATACCTTCACCGACGACGCACACATCAAGCCCGAATGGGGCAAGTATGCCGGAATGGACAGAATGGAAGCCCGTAAGGCGATTGTTGAGGATCTTGAAAAAGAGGGCGCAATCGTTAAAATTGAGGACTATTCGCACAATGTCGGCGTTTGCTACCGCTGTCACAGCTCGATCGAGCCGAAGGTTTCAAAGCAGTGGTTTGTTAAGATGGAGCCGCTTGCAAAGCCTGCCATCGACTGTGTAAAGAACGGCGAGGTCAAGTTTGTTCCCGAACGCTTCGACAAGACATATTATCATTGGATGGAGAATATCAAGGATTGGTGCATTTCCCGTCAGCTCTGGTGGGGTCACAGAATACCTGCATGGTACTGCGACGATTGCGGCGAGGTTGTTGTTTCCAAGGAAACACCGACGGCTTGTCCGAAGTGCGGTTGTACGCACCTCACTCAAGATCCGGACACGCTCGACACATGGTTCTCGTCCGCTCTCTGGCCGTTTTCAACGCTCGGCTGGCCTGACAAAACGCCTGAGCTTGCGCACTATTTCCCGACAAATACGCTCGTTACGGGCTATGATATCATCTTCTTCTGGGTTGCAAGAATGATATTCTCGTCCGTTGAGAATATGCATTCAAGACCGTTCGATACCGTATTTATTCACGGTATTGTCCGTGATTCGCAGGGCAGAAAGATGTCCAAGTCACTCGGCAACGGCATTGATCCGTTGATAGTTATCGATCAGTACGGTGCGGATGCGCTCAGATTCACCCTTGCAACGGGTAACAGCCCCGGAAACGATATGCGTTTCTCAGACGAAAAGGTCGGCGCAAGCCGCAACTTTGCAAATAAGCTTTGGAATGCCGCAAGATTTATTTTGATGAATCTCGGCGAGGACGAAAAAGCTCCGCATATTCCGGACGAGCTTGCTCTTGAGGACAAGTGGATTCTCAGCCTGTTCAACAGGCTTACAAAGGAGGTTACCGATAACCTCGATAAATTTGAACTTGGTATTGCTGTTCAGAAGCTTTATGATTTCATCTGGGATGTTTTCTGTGACTGGTATATCGAGATTTCAAAAATCAGGCTTAATTCGGGAGACGAAAATGCGGCTCAGACGGCAAGAGATATGCTCGTTTACATTATGTCGAATACGCTCAAGCTGCTTCACCCGTTTATGCCTTTCATCACTGAGGAAATTTGGCAGACCCTGCCTCATGACGGCGAGTCTATAATGATTTCCGAGTGGCCTGTTTATAAGGACGAGTACAATTTCAATGTTGAGGAGCAGGAGATGGACAGAATCATGGAGGCTGTCCGTGCTATCCGTAACCGCAGAGCCGAGATGAATGTTCCGCCGTCAAAGAAGGCAAAGTATTATATTGCCACATCGTACAAGGATACATTTGAAAAAGCAGGCATCTTCATGCAGAGACTTGCGTCGTGCTCGGAAGCAGAGATAGGCGACAGCTTTGAAATTGACGATGCGGTCTGTATTGTTACGACGGACGCCAAGATTTATATTCCGCTCGGTGAGCTTGTTGATTTTGAAAAGGAAATCGCAAGACTCAACAAGGAGAAGGAAAAGGTGCACAAGGAGCTTGAGTTCATTGACAAGAAGCTCAATAACGAAAACTTTGTTGCGAAAGCTCCGCAGGCTGTCGTTGACGGTCAGCGTGAGGCCGCTCAGAAGCTCAGAGATAAGATCGCAATGATCGACGAGAGCATCGAGAAGTTCCGGAAGTAAACCTTTTAGTGGTTAGTGGTTAGTTATTTTAAGGCAATACCTCAATTGCACGGTATTGCCTCAATTTTACAGCTTCTCTTTAGGAGAAGCAAAAACAAAAAAGAGTGATATTATGAATTACAGCGAAGCATTGAAATTTATACATTCGAGGGACAGATTCGGAAGCCGTCCGGGCATGGAGCGCATCAAAGCGTTATGCGATGCCTTTGACAATCCGCAGGACAAGCTGAAATATGTTCATGTTGCCGGTACGAACGGCAAGGGCTCAACCTGCCATATGATCGCCTCCGTTTTGTCCGAGAGCGGCTACAAGGTAGGGCTTTTCACTTCTCCGTTCGTCGTGGATTTCCGTGAAAGAATTCAAATCAACGGCGAGATGATAATGCAGACCGAGCTTGCCGGGATTATTTCCGAAATCAAGCCGGTCGTCGAAAGGCTCTCGAAGCAGGGAATCGAACCGACCGAGTTTGAAATTATCACGATTACTGCTTTTTTGTATTTCCTCAGGCAGAGCTGCGATATTGTTGTGCTTGAGGTTGGACTCGGCGGACTGCTTGATTCAACGAATATCATAAAAAGCTCCGAGGTTAGCGTTATAACCTCGATTTCGCTCGATCATACCAACATACTCGGTGACACTCTTCTCAAAATTGCCGAGCAGAAATGCGGCATTTTCAAAGAGGGAGGTAATGTTGTCGGCTATCCTCAGCCTGATTTTGCCGTTGAACGCTTCATCAAGGATAAGGCAAAGGAAAAGAACTGCAAGTATTATCCGCATGAGTTGAGCAAGGTTCGCCTTGTGCGTGAGGAGATTGACGGCTCGACGGTTATCTATGCCGGCTGCACATTCAAAATTCCGCTGACCGGTAAGCATCAGCTTTATAACTTTGCGACTGCCATAGCGGCGATAAATGTTCTCAAGCAGAACGGCTGGAACATTACCTACAAGAGTCTGATCGACGGCATTTCAAAGCTTAGGATTCCCGCAAGGCTGGAGATCGTTTCCCGTTCGCCGCTGACGATAGTCGACGGAGGGCACAACGCCGAAGGCGTGGACGCTCTTTGCAATACGCTTGTAAAATTCTGTGCGGACAAAAAAATCATTGCCGTTTTCGGAATGATGAAGGATAAGGACTATGCCTACGCCGTGAAAAAGCTTGCGCCGCTTTGTGAGAGGATATACACAACCGAAGCGTCGAACCCGAGAGCTATTGACGCAAAATCACTTGCAAAGGAAGCGAAGCAGTATTGCAAAAAGGTTCGCCCCGAGCCTGATCCCGAAAAGGCATATAACAGGGCTTTGAAAAAGGCAAAGGACGATGATGTTATTCTTGTTTGCGGTTCACTGTATCTTGCCTCCGATATCAAAAACATCATTAAATGACATCGGTTTACAAAAAGAAATTATTTTTTTAACCATACTTCAACAAAATATTTTCGGACAATCCTTTATCCTATTGGGTAAGGGATTGTTTTTTTAGGGGGATTTTTTATGCCTGTGAAAATTATAGCGACAGAGCAGAGGGTAACGGCGTTTCTTGAGGGCGAAATTGACCATCACACCGCCTCGACGCTCAGAATGGAAATTGACGACGCAATACAGACCTATAAGCCGAAGGTATTGAAGCTTGACTATGGCGATGTAACCTTTATGGACTCGTCGGGTGTCGGGTTAGTCATGGGGCGTGTCAGAACAATGTCACCGTTCGGGGGAAGGATTATAGTTTCAAGCTTATCGCCGCAGAACTACAGAGTTATGAAGCTTGCCGGGCTTGAAAAAATTGCAAAAATAAGCAAAAGGGAGGATGTTTGCGATGAAAGCAAAAAATGATTTCAGAATGACAATAGATTCAAGGTCGGTAAACGAAGCGTTTTCCCGTTCGACCGTTGCGGCGTTTGCCGCTCAGCTTGACCCGACGGTTGACGAAATTACGGATATCAAAACAGCAGTCAGCGAGGCGGTGACAAACTGCATCGTCCACGCTTACCCGGACAGGGTGGGAAAGATTTACATATATGCCGCCGTGTGTGATGACAACACCGTTAAAATTTCGATACGGGACAGGGGAGTCGGAATTCCCGACATTAAAAAGGCGATGGAGCCGCTCTTTACCACACTCGGCGGCGAAAGGGCAGGACTTGGTTTCGCCGTGATGGAAAGCTTTACGGACAAGGTCACGGTCAGATCAAAGGAGGGCAGAGGTACAACGGTTACAATGCTCAAAAAAATAAGCGGGCGTGAGGACAGATGATCCTTTCAAAAACAAAAAGGGACGAGATGATTGAGCGCAACATGGGTCTGGTTCATTCCTGCGCACATAGGTTTGTCGGCAAGGGTGTTGAGTATGACGACCTTTTTCAGGCGGGATGTATCGGGCTTATTAAAGCTGTCGATAATTTTAAGGAAGATCTTGGCTTTTCGTTTTCAACCTACGCTGTTCCCGTGATTCTCGGCGAGATAAAGCGGCTTTTTCGTGACGGCGGAACAGTCAGCGTCAGCCGTTCTCTAAAAGAAAAGGGTCGAAAAATAGCCTATGAAAGGGATATGTTCATTAAAAAATTCGACCGTGAACCGACGGTGAGTGAGCTTGCCGAAATCCTCGGTTACAATGAGTTTGAAACGGCTCAGGCAATTGCTGCGTCAATGCCTGTTATAAGCCTGACGGTAAATGATGATGAAACCGACTCGCAGCTTGATATTCCTGTTCCCGACCACGAGGACAGCATTTCGTCAAGGCTTGCAGTGCATCAGGTGATGGACAGGCTGGAGGAAGCGGACAGAGAGCTGATAAGACAAAGATATTTCTCGGGAAAGACGCAAATGCAGACTGCGCAATCGCTCGGAATGACGCAGGTTCAGGTCAGCAGGAAGGAAAAACAGATTCTAAAACAAATGAGACAAAAATTATGTTAAGGCAATACCGCACAATTGGGGTGTGCGGATTGCGCAGTAAGATTTTTCGTCAGGTTGTACAAAAATTCCGCCGGCTTGCTGACGCAAGTCAAGAAATTTTTGTGCAGCATGACGGAAACAGCTTCAAGCAAGGCGTGCGCACCAATTTGTGCGATATTGCCTTAAGGCAACATCGCACGCCTCAATTTGTACGGTGTTGCCTTATATTTTCTGTGGAATTCGGATCGAAAAGATGAATTTTATCCGTAAGTATTCCCACCTCGACGGTTTCGTTTATCGTTGAGTCAGCGGCTACTCTGGCGGTGAGCTTCTGACCCGAATAATCAAGATAAAGAAAAGCCTCGCTGCCCATAAGCTCACTGACCTCCGAATTTGCCGTCAACACTTTATCCGGATTTTTGGCAATAAAATTTTTATCAACGGTTATATCCTCGGGACGGATTCCGACCTTTACGGATTTATCAAAATAGCCGCTTATTTCCGTACTGTCAGCGATTGCTTCGGTTATATCAATTTCATTTTTGGCAAGAGCCAAAATGATTCTTCCACCAGCGTATTTTAATTCAGCGTCGAGAAAATTCATTTGCGGCGAACCGATAAAGCCTGCAACGAACATATTTTGTGGATGTTTGTAAAGATTTTGCGGCGAATCGACCTGCTGAATAATTCCGTCCTTCATGACAACGATTCGGTCACCCATCGTCATTGCCTCGGTCTGGTCGTGGGTGACATAAATAAATGTCGTTCCCAAACGCCGGTGAAGCTTCTTAATCTCCGTTCTCATGTTCGTTCTCAGCTTGGCGTCCAAATTAGATAGCGGCTCATCGAGCAGAAAGACCGACGGTGAACGCACCATGGCTCTGCCGAGAGCGACACGCTGCCGCTGACCGCCGGAAAGCGCCTTCGGCTTTCTTTTGAGAAGATGCTCGATGTCAAGCACTTTTGCCGCTTCAAGAACCCGTTCGTTTATTTCATCTTTCGGAATCTTTCTCAATTCAAGACCGAACGCCATGTTCTTGTATACCGTCATGTGCGGATAGAGTGCGTAGCTTTGAAACACCATTGCAATATCCCTGTCCTTCGGCGCAATGCCGTTCACCACTCGGTCGCCGATCTTCAATTCGCCCTTTGTGATGTCCTCAAGTCCGGCTATCATTCGCAGCGTAGTTGATTTTCCGCAGCCGGAAGGACCGACAAGAATTATAAATTCCTTATCGTTTATTTCAAGACTGAAATCATTGACCGCAGTTGTGCCGTCGTCAAAAATTTTATAAACATTTTTCAAACTGATACTTGCCATGGCTTATCCTTTCACTGCTCCGGCAACAATGCCCTTGATAATATATTTTTGACACGAGAGATAGAAAACGACGATAGGTATGATTGAAAGCACAAGCATCGCCATCATTGCGCCCATATCGACCGAGCCGAAGCCGCCCCTGAGATATTGAACGGCAATCGGTATTGTCTTGTATTCGCTGCCGATGAGCAGATAGGGGAGCAGATAGTCGTTCCATATCCACATAGCGTCAAGAATCGCAACGGTTATCGCTGTCGGCTTCATGATCGGAAACACAACATAAAAGAAGGTTTGCAGAGGACTGCAACCGTCGATCATCGCAGCTTCCTCAATTTCAAACGGAACGGATTTCACAAAGCCGCAGAACATGAATACCGCCAGTCCTGCGCCGAAGCCGAGATAGACGATTATCAAGCCCCACGGCTTATCAAGACCGAGGTCGGCAACCGTTTTCGTCATAGTGAACATTACCATCTGAAAAGGAACTATCATCGAGAAAACAAAGGTGTAGTAGAGTGCTTTTGTAAGCTTATTTTTCACTCTGACGATGTACCACGCTGTCATTGATGTGAAAAGGACTATTGCTGCGACCGAGAATACCGTTATGAATAATGAACGCCCGAAAGCAGCCGGAAAGTCCGTCTTTTCGATTCCGTTGATGTAGTTTTCGATTCCTGAAAATGTTTCCGCATTGGGAAGCGCAAACGGATCGTCGCTGATAAAAAGCTTGCCCTTAAACGAATTGTAGAGAACGATAATTATCGGAGCGAGAAACGCTGCGCCCGTTGCGACAAGAAGAACGCAGAGTGCCGCTCTACCGGCTTTTTTTGCCGTTATCCCGTTCATTGCTCCACCTCTTTTTTTCTTGTATAAATAAGCTGGGCAAAGGAAATCGCCGCAACAATGATGAAGAAAATTATCGCCTTGGCTTGTCCTACTCCCTCCCAGCCGATTTTTCCGTAGAAGGTATTGTAGATATCCAAAGCGAGCATCGCCGTCTTTTTTGAGGGCGCACCTGCCGTAAGTGCTAAGTTCTGATCGAAAAGCTTGAACGAATTCGTGATCGTCAAAAAAAGACAAATTGTGATTGACGGCATTACAAGCGGCAGTGTAACGTGTTTGAGAGTTTGACGCCTGTTCGCTCCGTCAACCCTTGAAGCGTCCTGCAGGTCGGAGGGGATGTTCTGAATTCCGGCGATATAGATTATCATCATGTAGCCTATCAGCTGCCAGTTCATCATCACAACAAGTCCCCAGAAGCCGTATTTTGCGTCGTAGGTTATCGTTACGCCGATGCTTTGCAGGATTCCGTTGATAATAAGCTGCCAGATATAGCCGAGCACGATTCCGCCGATGAGATTGGGCATAAAGAAAACAGTTCTGAAAATATTTGTACCCTTGAAGCCCTTTGTTAACAGTACCGCAAGCGCAAAGGAGATGATGTTTATCGTAATGACCGAAACAACGGTAAATTTGACCGTAAACCACAGTGCGTTGAGAAAATCTCTGTTGGAAAATGCCTTTGCATAGTTTTCAAAAGCCACCCATTTTGCGTCAAGCACGGTTGTAAATTCAGTGAACGACAGTCCGAGTCCAAGGACAAACGGCACTGCAAAAACGATCGTGAACGCCGCAAGAGTCGGTAAAACAAATATGGGAAACCATTTTTTCAGTGCCATGCTGACCTCTCCTTGATTATGATTTTGCGTTTTTCCAGCTTTCAATCGTAGTTTCTTTTACATCATTCCATGTTTTTGAACCCTGTACATATTCAAGCAGCGCATTGCCGACATCGTCCTTGAAATCAAGGCTCGGAAAGGAATTGAATGTCCATTCGACCGTCGTTTTATCATTTTCCATCCATTTGATGATTTCCTTTGCAAGAGGATCGTCGGGCTTTTCGTTATCATTGAATGTGTTGAATGGGGAAATAAAATTGAGCTTATTCACAACATAGTCCTTGCCGGTGTCGCTTGAAAAAAGCCATTCAAGAAATTCCACGGAAGCCTTTTGCTTTTCTTCGGAAACATTCTTGTTTATCGCAAGATAGTTTTCCGTTCCGATACACAGCCCCTGCTTTTCCTCGCCGTCAATGCCAATATAGATCGGAAGATATTTGATGTCTTCCGCCTTGACCGTATTGCCGCTGACCTTTGAGATCTGATCCCATGCCCAGTTGCCGTTTTGAACCATTGCTGCCTTGCCGAGCGCAAACTCGGACATTGAATTTTCAACCGATTTACCCGAGAGCAAACCCTTTTCGGTCGTTGAATTATCGGTATAGAGATCGAAAATATTCTTGAAGTTATCGGCGTATTTAAAGTCGATTGTTTCTGCGTTATAGGCGGTTGATATTGACGAATCGTCGCTTTTGTCCTTCATCTCATAGTATAACGGGACATTCAAAAGGTGAGTAGTCCACCGCCATTGCTCACCGCCGGACATTGAGGTTGAGGCAAAAACGCCGTCGATACCAAGCTCCTGCTTATGCTTTGTCATATCCTCGGCAACCTCCTTGAGCAGCTTAAAACTTGTTATTTCCTCGGCGTTTGAAATGCTCACAGCCTTATCTTTTAATGCAAAATATTTTTCCATGATCGCATTGTTGTAGATTATTCCGTAGCCCTCGACGACATACGGTATACCGAAAACTCCGTCGCCGTTTTTAATTGCAAGATCTTTGTCCGACAGATAGTCATAAAGCTTCGTATCCTTTAGGTCTTTGCAGTATTTTGACCACGACTGATAGCCGACGGGGCCGTTTATTTGAAAAATCGTCGGTGCGTCGGACTTTGCAATCTCCGATTTAAGAGTTGTTTCGTAGGTGTTGCTGGCGGCTGTAACGACCTTGACCTTAACGCCTTTTTCTTCCTCGTATTTTGTTGCTATTTCCTTGTAAATATCCGCAATTTCGGGCTTGAAATTGAGAAAGTAAACAGTGTTGTCCGCCTTTGCGCTGCTCTTGTCCGTTGTGTCCTTTTTGCCGCACGCCGAAACAGTAAAAATAAGAACGACGGCGGTTAAACAGGCAATAATTTTTTTCATTGATATGTCCTCCTTGTAAACCGAACGGTATTGTCCTTATAATCTTTAACGCAAATGGTCGGCTTTATTCAAAAATGTTACCGAAAATATTGACTTAATTAAATTTTCTGTTATAATTGTATCAATAAATCATGGGAGGTTTTGGCTTTGGTTAAGCACATTGTCTTTTGGAATGTCAGAAACGACGATCAAAAGAAACACAATATGGAAGAAATCAAAAAAAGACTGACTTCGCTTGTCGGTAAGATTGACGGTCTTATCAGCGCAGAGGTCGGCTTTAATTTTAATGAAAAGGGCTACGACCTTGCTCTTTACACGATTTTTAAGGATAAGGCTTCCCTTGAGAATTATCAGAATCACCCTGAGCATTTAAAGGTCAAGGAATTTGTCCATTCTGTTATCACCGACAGAGCGGTGGTCGATTTTGAATTTTAAGAGGTGCTATATGAAAAAATATGACGCAGTTGTCGTCGGTTCGGGCTGTGCCGGTCTTGCGGCCGCTCTTGAACTGATAACGGCAGGTAAAAAAACATTGATTATTGAAAAGCACAATCTTCCCGGCGGATGCGCAACGAGCTTTTGCAGGGGCAGATTTGAGTTTGAGCCGTCATTGCATGAGCTTTGCGGAATCGGACCGGAGAATAATCCCGGCGAGATCAGATTGCTTATGGACAGATTCGGCGTTAAGGTTGACTGGCAGTGTGTTGACGATTGCTTCAGATGTATTTCAACCTACAGCGACGGTTCTCCGATGGATGTTACGCTTCCGACGGGAGTAAAGGGCTTCATCGATAAGACCGAGGAATATGTTCCCGGCAGCAGAGAGAAGATGAAGAAATTTTTCAGGCTTCTTGAGCAGCTCAGAGATCTTATCGACTATCTGGACAAGCCGCCGAAGGAAATGTCACTGGCTTACATGATAAAGAACTTTTCAAATGTTTTCAAGACCGCTTGCTACTCCACCGAGGAGGTTTTTGAAGCACTTGAGCTGCCGCAGAAATGCAGAGATATTTTGGCCGTTTACTGGTCATATCTCGGCGTGGATATGAAGAACCTTTCCTTCTTCCATTACGGAGCAATGGTATACAACTATGTTGCAAGAGGAGCTTATATCCCTGCTCATACATCGCATGAAATAAGTAACGCCATGATCGAGCGCTTCCGTGCTCTCGGCGGCGAGGTTTGGTTCAACTGCCGTGCGGAGGAATTCCTCTTTGACGGTGAGCGTTGCTGCGGCGTTAAAACAAATATGGGCACAATTAAGGCTGACATGGTTCTTGCCAACATCAATCCCGATATAATTTACGGCAAAATGATGCCGAAATCGCTTGTTCCCGAGCGCGAGAAGAAGCTTTCAGCAGCAAGAAACCGTAACTTCGGCGCAAGAATGTTCACTGTTTATCTCGGACTCAATAAGACTGCCGAGGAGCTTGGAATCAAGGATTACAGCATTTTCCTTGCCGATACGGCGGATTCCGTTAAGGAATATAACAGTCTCAAGAAGATTGATACCGATAATTATTCGATTTTCCTCTGCTATAATGTAGCCAATCCGCACGCTTCACCCGACGGAACGGCAATGTGCAGTTTTACGACAATGTTTACGGCTGCCGATGACTGGAACAATATTTCCGATGAGGATTATGCGGCTGTTAAGAACAAGCTTGCAAAGAAGATAATCGACAATTTTGAGGAGAAAACAGGTATTAAGCTCACTCCGTACATCGAAGAAATTTCGATCGCTTCGCCCTGGACGTTTGCACGCTATCTCGGCGTTCCGGAGGGCAGCGTTTACGGCTATCTGACAACCGGTTGGGACAGTATGCTTTCAAGAACCGTTACACAGGCGGCGGATTTCCCGATTAAGGGTCTTAAGCCCATCGGAACCTCCGGAATCAGAGGCGACGGTTATAGCTCCACATACATGTGCGGAAGCATCATTGCAAAAACTGCAATCAAAGAATTGAACGAGAAGGGAGCTTGAGACTATGGCTTTTAAGGTAACTGTCGGCAAATCAGGCATTGTTGATATAAAAAATCTGGTGAAGCATCTCACCGAAAAGAACCGTGTTATAAAGGCAACTCCGGCAAAGGAAATCTCAGCGGTATTTCCGATAAACGAAAACGCTAAGAAGCTTCACCCGGATTATCAGAAAATGACAATTTCCGAGGTCATTGACCATGCAGGCGCAGGCGCAAAGACCTATGTTTTTAAGGCGGATAAGGCTGCTTATTTCAGAGCAGGTCAATATCTGAGCGTTGCTCTTGAAATAGATGGCAGCGTTTTGACCCGTCCGTATTCCATCAGCTCCTCGCCGAAGCAGGCGAAGGATGGCAAGTATTCGATTACCGTAAGGCGTACACCGAACGGCTTCGCTTCGGATTGGATTCTTGACAATTGGAAGGTCGGCGATGAGGTTATGCTTTCCGAGCCTCTCGGCAGCTTCTTCTATGAGGAGCTTCGTGACAGCGAGGATGTAATTGCTCTTGCAGGCGGAAGCGGAATAACTCCGTTTCTTTCAATGGCTTGCGCTATTAGAGATAAGGCGGAGAGCTTCAACCTTACAATTCTTTTCGGCAGCAGAAACGAGGAGAGCATTCTCTTTAAGGATGAGCTTGACGCAATTGCTAAAGAATGCGACAAGGTCAAGGTCGTTCATGTTCTCTCAGAGGAGAAAAAGAAGGGCTATGAGCACGGCTTTATCAATGCCGATATAATTTCAAAGTATGCGCCGAAGGACAAGGATTATTCCGTATTCATGTGCGGTCCGGAGGCTATGTATCGCTTCGCAGAGGGCGAGCTTCAAAAGCTCGGACTTGACAGAAAGCATATTCGCCGTGAGCTTCTCGGCGTTACCAAAAAGGTTTGGGAAAAGGACGGATATCCTGCCGACGCAAAGGGCAAAACCTTCAGCGTAACCGTTCGCATGGGCGAGGATGAAAAGGTTATTTCGGCTTCGGCTGACGAGCCTGTTCTCGTTGCGATTGAGCGTGCAGGTATTGCCGCTCCGTCAAGGTGCAGAAGCGGCGAATGCGGCTGGTGCCGCTCGAAGCTGGTTTTCGGTGAGGTTTATGTCCCCGAGGAGAACGACGAGGGACGCCGTTGGTCGGATAAAGAGAACGGATACATCCATCCCTGTTCAAGCTTTGCTCTTTCTGATCTGGTGCTCGAAGTGCCGACAACTTATGTAAAATAATTTTTGCTGTCGTGTAAGGCAACGAGGTCTTTCCGATATAAGGAAAGGCAGCGTCCTTATGCGGCAGCTTTCTATGAGGTGAAATATTATGGGACTTAATGATACTGTTTCGGCGGAGAGGGTGCATATCAGCTTCTTCGGCATGAGAAATGCGGGCAAATCAAGCCTTGTCAATGCGGTCACGGGACAGGAGCTTGCCGTTGTTTCCGATGTAAAGGGCACAACGACCGACCCCGTTCGCAAGGCGATGGAAATTCTTCCGCTCGGCCCTGTTGTTATAATCGACACCCCCGGCATTGACGATGAGGGCGAACTGGGCGAAAAGCGGGTTCAAAAGGCAAAGCAGGTGCTTACCAAGACGGACATTGCCGTTTTGGTCGTTGATTCAACAAAAGGGCTTGGCAAATTCGACAATATGCTGATCGATTTTTTCAAGGAAAAGAATATTCACTTCATTATCGCTTATAATAAATCCGACCTTCTTGAAAATATTCCGGAAGCGAAAGAAAACGAAATCTATGTAAGCGCAAAGGACAGCGGAAATATCTATGAGCTGAAGGAAAAGCTTGCTTCCTTTTGCAAGGCTAAGCAGACAGGAAAAACTATTGTTGCCGACATTCTCGAAAAGGGCGACACCGTTATTCTTGTTATCCCGATTGATGAATCCGCACCCAAGGGCAGGGTTATTCTTCCACAGCAGCAGGTACTCAGAGAGCTGCTTGACAACAACTGCACGGCGGTTTGCTGTCAGGTGACGGAGCTTGAAGCAACGATTAAAAATCTTGTCAAAAAGCCCAAGCTTGTTATCACGGATTCCCAGGCGTTTGAACAGGTTTCGGCAATCGTGCCGGAGGATATCGGACTTACCTCTTTTTCGATTCTTTTTGCACGCTACAAGGGCGATTTGAAGCAGCTTGTTGACGGAGCAAGACAGCTCGAAAAGCTTGAAGACGGCGACACTGTTCTTATTTCCGAGGGCTGCACTCACCATAGACAGTGCAACGATATCGGTACTGTAAAGCTTCCCGGCTGGATACGAAAATATTCGGGTAAAAATCTCAATTTTGAATTTACCTCGGGCACGGAATTTCCCGATGATTTGAGTAAATACGCTCTCGTCGTCCATTGCGGCGGCTGCATGCTCAACGAAACCGAGATGAAATACAGAATCGGACATGCCGTTCGAGAGGGCGTTAAAATAGTCAACTACGGCGTAGCAATCGCTCAGATGAACGGAATACTTGACAGAAGCATTGCGCCGCTTGGATTTTAAGGCGATACCGCACTCATCACTCATCAATTGTGCAGGATTGCCTTAAAAAACACTTTTATTTTCGAGCATAATGTGTTATACTAAATAATGATTTTAAATTTGTAAAGGGTAGTGAACATATGACAACGCAAAATATTGCGGAGGGAATCCGCTTTTGCTCGGTCAAAACCGATAAATTCAAGACCTGTCGTGTGAACATCAATATGGCAATGCCCCTTGATAAGGACGCTTCTTCAAGAGCGATCCTGCCGTTTATGTTTTCACGCAGATGCGCAAAATATCCCGACTTTACTTCTCTTAACCGTGTGCTCGATGAGCTTTACGGCGCTTCGATTTCCGCAGGCGTATTGAAAAGAGGCGAGGCTCAGGAGCTTTCATTCAGCCTGACTGCGATCGACGACCGCTTTGCTCTTGACGGCGACAAAGTTGCGCTTGAATGCACAAAGCTGCTGACAGAGATGATATTTGAACCTCTTACGGACGGCGAAAGCTTCCCGGAGGATATAGTTGAGCAGGAGAAACGATTGCTTGTTGAAATCATTGAAAACGAGCAGAACGACAAACGCCGCTATGCCATGCTCAAATGTGAGGAGGCGATGTTCTCCGATGAGGCGTACGGAATCAACCGCTTCGGAACAGCTGACGATGTAAAGGCGCTTACACCCGATGCGGTCTATGCCGCATGGCGTGATGTGCTCGAAAAGGCGACGGTGCAGATAACCATGGTTTCGAGCATGGACGCTCAGCCTGTCATCGATCTTGTTAAAGAAAAATTCTCAAGGATAGCCAGAAATCCCGTCGAGATAAAAACGGAGTTCATTTCCGGACTCCCGAAGCCCGAATATGTTTCAGAATCTATGCCGCTTAAGCAGGGCAAGCTTGTTATGGGCTTCAGGACGGGTATGAGAAGCGAGGACGACATGATGCCTGCGATGAAGGTTGCCGTTGATATTTTTGGCGGCGGAACATATTCAAAGCTTTTTTCCGTCGTTCGTGAAAAAATGAGTCTTTGCTATTATTGCTCGGCTGCTCTTTTTAACTCAAAGGGAATTGTAATGGTTCAGAGCGGAATAGAGGACGCAAATGAAGAAAAGGCAAAGAATGAAATTATAAATCAGCTCAGACTGACTGCCGATGGCGAGTTTTCGGACGAAGATTTTTCGTCTTCAATCAAGAGCTTGACCGATTCGATACTCGGCAATTCCGATACACCGGAGGAAATAACCGCATGGTATGCTTCGCAGATACTTCGCAAGGAGCTTAAAGCTCCCGAAGCTTTTGCTGAGGAGATAAGAAATGTTGACAGGGCAGAGGTTATAAGAGCGGCGAAAACGATCATGCTTGACACTGTGTTTATGCTTAAATCAAGCGGGGAGGCGGAATGATGAATATTAAAGAAATCAAAAATGAGCTTCTCAACGAAAAATATTATGACATCGATCACCCCTCGGGATTAAAGATTCTCGTTATGCCTAAGGAGAACTACGCAAGCAGCTATGCAATTTTTGCCACAAAATACGGCTCGATCGATACCATGATACAGATGCAGGACGGCAGCTTTAAGGAGATACCGGAGGGAACGGCACATTTTCTTGAGCACAAGCTTTTTGAAAGCGAGGATCTGGACGCTTTTGAGCGTTTTGCCAAAACCGGAGCCTCGGCAAACGCCTACACAAGCTTTGACAGAACCGGATATCTTTTTTCGTGCTCCGCAAATTTCAAAAAGAATCTTGAAATTCTTCTTGATTTTGTTCAGAATCCCTATTTTACTCAAGCGACAGTAGAAAAGGAGCAGGGCATTATCGGTCAGGAAATTGATATGTACAAGGATGTTCCCGACTGGGAGGTCATGTTCAACTGCCTGAGGACGATGTATCACAATCTTCCGGTCAGAATTGATATTGCCGGAACACAGGAGTCAATAGCGCAAATAACCGCCGAAACGCTTTACGGCTGTTACGATAATTTCTATAATCTTCACAACATGGTTCTTGCCGTTGCCGGAAATGTCAGCGTTGACGAGGTTATTGAGGCTGCGGACAAGGTGCTCAAGCCCGTTGAGGGTAAGATGGCTCAGCGTAAAATTATCGACGAGCCGAAGGAGGTCGTTGAAAATTATGTTGAGGAAAAGCTTTCCGTTGCAACGCCGCAGTTCATGTTCGGCTTCAAGGAAAGCTGGGACGCACCGGAACGCACGACAAGGGAAGAAATTTCAATGGAGATCCTTCTCGACATGCTCTCTGGTCAGTCCTCGGAGCTTTACAAAAGGCTTTTTGACGGCAAGCTCATCAATAACAGCTTCGGCTTTGAATATTTCACCGGTTTCGGCTATTCGTGCGTTCTCTTTGCCGGAGAAAGCAGCGACCCGAAAAAGGTCGCCGAGGAGATAGTTAAAGAGATCAAGCGTTTCAGAGAAACAGGCTTTGATGAGGTCACATTTGAACGCACGAAGAAAAAGCTTTACGGCAGGATGATAATGGGCATGAACGATGTTGACGGCATTGCTAACAATATGGCTGTGTCATACTTTGCCGGCGAGGATATTTTTGCTGATTTTGAGATTTACAAAACGATTACACTTGACGATGTAACCGAGCTTTTCGGCAAGACGCTTGACGAAGATTACAGTGTTCTTTCCGTAATAAAACCCAACTGATCGGAGTTGATTTAATGGACACTGTAACGGTGTATTTTAACGGATTGCAGCATGGATTTGAGGTTTCTTCAATCCTTGCCCAATTCTCCGTTTTCGGCCACGATATAACAATTCGGTGGTACGGTGCGATAATCGCATTCGGTTTTCTGCTTGCCGTTCTTTTTGGCGGCAGAATGGCCTATAAATGGAAAATGAGCATTGATAAAATGCTTGATGTGCTCATCTATTCGACAATTTTCGGCATTATCGGCGCAAGACTTTATTATTGCCTTTTTGAGCTTGACAGATATAAGGACAATCCAATTGAGATCCTTTATATCTGGAACGGCGGATTGGCGATATACGGCGGAATAATCGGCGGAATTATCGCTGCCTTTGTTGTCTGCCGAGTGCGCAAAATGAATTTCTGGAATCTTATGGATATCGCTTCCATGAGCCTTTTGATAGGGCAGGGTATAGGCCGTTGGGGCAACTTTGCCAATCAGGAGGCATTCGGAACGAACACCGATATGCCGTGGGGTATGTGGAGCGAAAAAATCGCTCGCTACATAACCGAGTATTCCTACAAGCTCAGCGCAAACGGTATTTCCATGGATCCGGAAAAGGCGGTTCATCCGACCTTTCTCTATGAGTCGATTTGGTGCTTGCTCGGATTTGTCGTGCTTTATATAATCACACGCAAGGCGAGAAAATTCAGCGGTCAGATCTTCCTGACCTACGGAGTTTGGTACGGTGCGGAAAGGGCGGTTGTTGAGGGTTTCAGAACCGACAGCCTTTATATTGCCGGAACTACGATAAGAGTTTCTCAGGTTCTTTCGGCTGTTCTTGCGGCAGTATGTCTCGTTGTTCTTATCTGCCTGCTTATAAAATTTAAAAAGCATCCGAAGCCGATTGACGGCATAGATTATTTCCTCGAGGACGAGCTGAAAAAGCAGGCCGAGGAGAAAGATAACAATGACAAAGATAAGGAAACGGAGGTTAACGATGTACAAGCTGATCTGCGGTAAAGAAATCTCACTTGCGGTCAAACAAAGAGTTGCCGAAGAAGTGAAGGAAATGAAGAAAAACGGAATTGAGCCGGGCTTAGCGGTAATACTCGTCGGCGACGATCCTGCATCAAGGGTCTATGTCAACAACAAGAAAAAAGCCTGCGAATTCTGCGGTATCCGCTCGTTCGAGTATCTTCTTCCTGCCGATGCGACGCAGGAGGAGCTGAATTCTCTTGTTGAAAGGCTCAATGACGACGACAGCGTGAACGGCATTCTCTGCCAGCTTCCGTTGCCTAAGCAGCTCAATGAAAAAGAGGTGCTCAACCTCATTAAGCCGGAGAAGGATGTTGACGCTTTCCATCCGGAGAATGTCGGTCATATCATGATCGGCGATTACAGCTTCCTCCCATGCACACCGGCGGGAGTTATGGAAATGCTCAGGTACGAAAACATCAGCCTTGACGGTAAGCACTGCGTAATAATCGGCAGGAGCAATATTGTCGGCAAGCCGATGGCGATGCTCATGCTCAAGGAAAACGCAACCGTGACTGTTTGCCATTCGCATACAAAAAACTTACAGAATATCGTCTCACAGGCGGATGTTGTCGTCGCCGCCGTCGGCAGGGCGAAATTTGTCACTGCTGACATGATTAAGGACGGTGCGATAGTGATTGATGTCGGCATCAACCGTAACGAGGACGGAAAGCTCTGCGGCGATGTTGATTTTGACGCTTGCAAGGAAAAGGCAAGCTACATCACACCCGTTCCCGGCGGAGTTGGCCCGATGACGATTGCAACGCTTATGCAGAACACCGTCACTGCGGCGAAAATTCAGAAAGGATGATTCCCATGAAAAGCAAGAAGCTTTACAGAAGCACGACTGATAAAAAAATCTGCGGCGTATGTGCCGGCGTTGCCAATTTTTTCGGCATTGATCCGACGCTTGTCAGGGCAATATACGCCCTTGTGACCTTTTTCTCCGGCAGCTTTCCGGGTGTTATCGTTTACTTTATCCTTGCGTTCATCATTCCGGAGGATAACGGAATGATCGATACCGACGCAACGACTCACGACGAGGAAGAAAAGTAATTACGGAGAGTGAACGGCTTGAAACAGCTTGCCATAAAAATTATTGATATATTCGTAAAAATATGGCTGAGGATAAAGGACATATTTTGGCGTGTCAAGGATTTTTTCTATCGTAAAATTACCAAAGCGCCTCACATTGCCTCGGTGGACGAAACGATTGACGAGATCGTTAACAAGCGAAGCTCGATCGCTCGTTTCGGCGACGGTGAGATAAAACTTGCCGCCGGTAAGAATATCACTTTTCAGGTCAATTCCCCGAAAATCCGTGACAAAATGCGTGAGGTTCTCTCGAGCGATGTTGACGGGCTGATGATAGGCGTTGCCGATATCTTTGAAAACAAGGAAAGGTACGACGATGCGACCAATCTTCACTGGAAGAAGCACCTTGCGCAGTTCAGGAGCGTATGGTATCGGTATCTCATCAAGGGCAAAAAGTATTACAACGCCTCCATGACGCGGCAGTATATGGGTCTGCGGCACAAGGAGGAGAGCGCCGACATTTTTGCTCACATCAAAAGGATTTGGGACAGCAGAGATGTTGTTATCATCGAGGGCGAGCTGAGCCGTCTCGGCGTTGGCAACGATTTGCTTGACAACGCAAGCTCCATCAGGCGCATACTCGGCCCGTCGAGAGAGGCGTTTTCAAAGTATGACGAAATTCTCGACGAGGCGAAAAAGCTTGACAAGAATGTGCTGATTCTTTTGGCGCTCGGCCCAGCGGCAACCTGTCTTGCCTATGATTTGCACAAGCTGGGATATCAGGCGGTCGATATCGGCCATGTCGATGTTGAATATGAGTGGTATCGCATGAGGGCGAAGAAGAAAGTGCCCGTCAAGAACAAATTGGTTCACGAGGCATACAGCAAAAATATCGGCGAGCTTCACGACAGCGAATACGAAAGTCAGATAATAGCCAAAATTACAAACTAAGGCATGTGCGATGTTGCCTTAACCAAACCGACAAATCGGGCGTTTATGCTTGGTTTGTCGGTTTCTCTTTGGCTAGCATAGACCTTGTCAGCCTCCTCTTATTGTAAGGGGAGGTGGCTTGAAGAGCCGGAGGGGATAAGGGACAGCTTTCCGTTCTTTTATTTAAGGCAACATACACAGCTTTATCCTTAATCTAAGGCTCTATGCACAACTGTTTTAAATCCCCACCACCGCATGCGGTCCCCCTCCCCTTGCTTCAAGAGGAGGCAGATGATAGATGTTAGACGGTAGACGGAAGATATTAGATGATGTTACGGCATAAGGCAGCATTTAATCTATCGTAGGTCTACAATCTAAAATCTACAATCTAAAGTCTATTATCAGCCTCCCATTATTGTAAGGGGAGGTGGCTTGAAGAGCCGGAGGGGATAAGGGACAGCTTGATATTCTTTGCCTTAAGACAAAGAAAACAGATTTTTTAACAAACGAATTTTGGATAAAATCAACAAAATGTCATAATTAAGTGAGAAATGCGAAAATAATACTTGAAAAATGAATAATAATGCGATATAATTATGCTAATAGTAGCAAAGTATTACCATAGCAAGTAAGAATTTGGTTGACTTTGTATAGTTTGTATAATTTACAGCTTGCTTTTCAGCCAAAGTCCGTCAATAATGCTTCTTGGGCATTTTTACATATTATATTTTTTCGGTTGTTTAATCGAACAGGAGGTAATGAAAATGTTAAAGAAATTCACAAGAAAAGCACTGAGCCTTTTGCTGGTCTTCGTGCTTTTGGCAACAACCTTTTTCATCTTTGACCCGAGTATATTACTGCCCGAGTCGAAGGCTTATCTCAATGTCACGGATATGAAAACGCCGGCAAGACCGACGGTGCACTTCCGTGTCCCCGAGACAATCTACCTTAAATACGGAGCGAAGGATTTTCAGTACTATGTCGATTCCAAGACGGACGGCACAACGCTGAATACCGACGCAGCCAAAACGACGGGACAGATTTCGTTCAGCTCGTCGATATCCTGCTCAAGCATTACTATCAGCTATTCGTATGCAGGCTCTGTTACGCTCAGTGCGTCAAGCGCAACAAATACGCAGTCCTTTACTCCCGAAATCAGGGGAGGCTCGGCAATCAGCGCAAGCGCTGTCGATATGATCAGCTGGACGGTTACATATGTTTGCGGCGGCGTAACATTCAAGTCATACGCATATACATATGTGTATCCGCCGAACGG
>CAVFTC010000013.1:0-3923 GCA_963625295.1 Bacteroides faecis | reverse complement strand
CGGTATGATCAAGGGTACATCTCACCGTGGTTATTCCTATGCCATGGCTCTTTTGACCGGCGGACATTCTCTGCCGACAACGACCGTTACCGGAGCGCAGAACGGTTCGTATTCCTTCAAGGGTAACACGACCTCAACTGCTTCCGGCGGCTGGACGCATCCGCTCCTCATCGGTATCGGAACAAACACCGGCATGCTTTCCAATTATCCTATTGCTCGAGGCTACATGGAAAGGCTCAACACTCAGACCAACGGCGGCGTTAACTATACCTACTCCGCAAACAGAGACGACTTGACGGAGAGAGTTGATTACAATCAGCTTAATTCCGCCGAGAGTACAATTCCGGCGATGAGCTTGACCGTTGATAAATCACGATATACAAACACGAATCAGATCCCCAATCTTCAGGCAATAAGCTATGCGCCGTATATAGAATGGGGCGGAAAAACCTCAAGAACACTCTATGTGGCAAGATTTACCGGAACTTCACATAAGAGCAATATGCTAAACGATTATACCCAGTTTTCAACATCGGCCGATTATAATAACGACGACGAAACGGAGCGTAACTTCTATTACAGCACAAGAATCAGCTCCGATATTCCGACAAATTACTCAAGCTATAACATCGGTATAATGGAATATTTCTTCTATAGATACACCGGCTTCTGGGACACATGGGATATTAAATTGAATGTCTTTGCGGATATCAAGGTTACTGTTGTCGATAAATCCGCACTGCGAACCAAGTACCGTGAATACAGCGATTATGCAATCTCGACCGATAAGGGCGACAGCGTTCCGAGCGGCTTCGCAACCGCTTTTAAAGAGGCGGGCAGAGTGCTCGGTAAGCCGGACGCAACGGCAGCCGAAATCACAAGCGCACTCTCCGGACTGAACACAGCCGCCAACAAGCCGACGCTTGTCACGATGGAGGAAACCTACACGGGCTACAAGGTCAATTTCTATGTTCCCGAAACAATTTATCTCAACCCGAGTGACAACAGAACATTCCAGTATTTTTACGGAACGGACAAAAACGGCAATGTAACTCAGAACACAAGCCTTTCGACGGCTTCCGCCGGAGCAATGGTCTATTTCAGCGGTGAGAACTGCTCGCCGACCGACCTGAAAATAACCGTCAGTGCAAGCACCTCCACCTACAGCGCAGGTACAACCTCGCACAATTGGCAGTCTACAGGAACATATGTTCTTTCGAGCATGACAATCAACGGAACGACCCAAAGCTCGGGCACTGCCATCGGTTCAACGGGCTGGTCGTTCTCAGGCGGAACAACCGGCGACAATGTTAAACTGACCGCCGGCAGCTTCGGCTCATCATATTCCGTGACCGCAGGACAGGTGCGTTTTCTGCTTTGGACTGCGGAATATAAGATTGACGGAGTAACCTATAAAGCCTACGCCTTTACCTCCTGCTATGCTCCTTATGATAAGCCGGCTTTTGCATCAACAAGAGCAAAAGCAACATCGCATTGTGAAGTTGAAGCCCATAGTATCGCTTGGATTGTAGGTATGACTTCGTGTAATACCGGAGGGGGAAGAAGTAACAATGTCAGTGGCTTTGATCCTATCCGAGGTGTTATTACGACTCCGACTACGACCACTTCCGATAATAGTGGCAATGGTGTTGTTTGGCAGGATAGTGCTACATATCATTCTGCTTCTTCATCAAACGATACGGGTACATATTCAAATAGCCAAACAAGTGATCGGCATGCAATGGCATATGCACAAGCACCCACTGGACAGCTTGTACTTGATTCAACAAGATTCAGTAATTTGCAATATGTACCGAATCTGAAAACCGGTTATCTTATCTCCGCAATCAAAGAAGGTTCGGAATCATTAAACCAAAGAAATATTTCGCTGTATGCATCTGAGTTTACATCGTCAACACCAAGTTGGACTGGCAGCGGAAGTTATACAAATGACGATGGTAGCGGCGGAGATGCGGCAAGTAGATTTAACGATAAGGGTACTGTTTTAACCTCTTTTGATAACACATCAACAGAAAAAGCCGGCGCAGACACTTGCAGACCGAGAATGGTTTGGAATAATAAAGAATGGAATGTCAGTATCAGCAGCACAAAAACTATCTATTTTAAAGGTGCTGTAATGTTTCATGTAAAAGATAAGGGCTGGGGTGCGGAATTAAGAAACGCTTGGAACTCGTGTATTGTTCCGTTAAATGTCACCGTCGTCAACAAATCCTCCCTGCGAAAAAAGGTGCATGACTTGACAAACAACATGTATCAGCAGGATTTCTATTCAAACACGGCCGAGTTCAATACCTACATGAATCAGCTTTGCAACGCCTATGTTGAAATGGCTAACCCTGCAAGCGCAAAAACAACCGCAACGATAACCGAGCCTTCCATCCGCAAGAGCGGCACGGCAACGGCTTACCACAAGTCAACGAAAAACACCGGCAACGAGCTTGTTATCTACAACCCGAGCGGAACACCGACCCAGCAGGTTGTTACCGAAACAAAGTCCTACAAGTACGGCGACGGCGTTTTTGCAGACTATAACGACTATGTCGGCTACGAAAGGGATCATTGCGACCCGACTAAGCTTACAATTACCAGCGCTTCAAGCTCCGCCTACACATGGAATTTCTGGTATAAGCCGATTGAATATAATATAAACTACAACCTGAACGGCGGAACTGTCAGCGGAACAAATCCGTCAACCTACACAATTGAGGATTCCTTTACCCTAATCAATCCGACGAAAACGGGCTACACCTTCGTCGGCTGGAGCGGCACGGATATTGACGGAATGTCGATGAGCGTAACCGTTCCCGTCGGCTCTATCGGCGACAGGTCATATGTTGCCAACTTTGAGCCGAACACTTACACCCTGCTCTATGATAATGAATTCGACTTTGACAAATGGGCAAAGTCTCAATATCAATACGCCGAAACGGTTAATACCGAGACGGAGTATAAGGCTACAAGCGTGCTTGAGGGTACGGGCGCAGGCACTACCGATATCGACCTCAAGGCGAAAACTATCACGCTGAAGCCGACTGCGACCGGCACAACCTCCTACGGAACGGTCACGGTAGATAAATACACAACCTTCAGCTCATACAAGATGCAGCTTGAGGCAGGTGTGACCTACACCCTCTATTTTGACTATTCTGTCAAGGACGGCGGAACGGCTTCCGTAGTTCCGTATGTTTTCTTCCATTCGTCTCAAACGAGCGGATATTCTCCTTACGGCGGCTTCGCAACTTCAGGTACGGGCAACGGCACGATAGCCTGCGACTTTACTGTACCCGACTCCTACACCTATGTCAGCTTCCGCTTCACGATTGTCGGAGCGGATCAGGTCGGCAAGGAGGTCACATATTCCAACATCGTTCTCCAGCGTAAATATATCTATGCCGACAATGGCTTTGACGACGAGATCGCCCTCGGCGGTATCGACACATCGAACTCGACCCATCATTATGAATCCGGCAACAATATCACGCTGAAATGGGATAACTGTCCGCAGAACGAAAGATACGAAAAGCTCGACCGAATTTATGGCGACGGAATGGCAATCGAGGAAACAACCGACCTCAAAACGCACAACAATGTTATCACCTATGACGGCTCGTTCAGCAAGGATTTCTATCTTCCGCGCCGTGAGGGCTACACCTTCGCTGGTTGGTACAAGACCCCGAACTGCACCGCAGGCACGGAGCTGAACTATACCGACACCGTTAAGGTCACCGACACGCTTAAGGTATATTCAAAATGGATTTCCAACACCTACAAGCTCATGTATGAGAATGAGTTTGATTTTGACAGTGTTACTTACACCAACGGAAACGGATTGAAGGATATTACGGCAGATTATGCAAACAATGCTCTTTCAATGACAAGCACGGCGACCAACTGTTATATTT
>CAVFTC010000012.1:22585-35197 GCA_963625295.1 Bacteroides faecis | reverse complement strand
CTTAAGGCAATACCGCACAATTGAGGTGTGCGGATTGCGCAGTAAGATTTTTCGTCAGGTTGTACAAAAATTTTGCAGGCTTGCTGACGCAAGTCAAAGAATTTTTGTGCAACATGACGGAAACAGATTCAAGCAAGGCGTGCGCATCAATTTGTGCGGTATTACCTTAATAGTATATCACAAAGAAAGAAAAAATAAAGCGAAAGCCGAAAAATTTCCGACCTTCGCTGCATTATCGCACAATTGGGGTGTGCGGTATTGCCTTTATTTTCAGCCCATCTTTTCCTTGATGTGAGAAAGTCTTTCAAGAGCCTCGTTGAGGGTTTCGTCCCTCTTTGCAAAGTGGACACGAACAATATTGTTGATACCCTTTTCGTTGAAGAACGATGTGCCCGGAACGCAAGCAACGCCGACCTTCTGAGCCATTTCAAGGCAGAAGTCAACATCAGACTGACCCGGCTTGAGGAAAGGAGCAATATCTGCGAGAACAAAGTATGCGCCCTGCGGATCGGTGTAAGGAATTCCGATGCGGTCAAGTCCCTCTGTAAAGAGCTTCTTCATGTGGGCATAGTGTGCGCCGAACTCGTCATAGTAGCTGTCGGGCATATTAAGACCTACGCAGGCTGCCTCCATGAGCGGAGAAGCTGCGCCGACTGCGTTGAAGTCATGGTACTGCTTGATTCTGTCCATGAGCGGCTTCGGAGCTATGGCATAGCCGAGACGCCAGCCCGTTACAGAATAAGTCTTTGAAAGAGAGGAGCAGCTGACTGTTCTCTCCCACATTCCGTCAAGACTGTTCATGTAAACATGCTTGTGTCCCTCATAGATGATGTGCTCGTAAACCTCGTCCATGATAGCGTAAACATCGTATTTAATGCAAAGGTCTGCAATGGTTCTCAGCTCGTCATAGGTGAAAACCTTACCGCTCGGATTTGAGGGGTTGCAGATAAGAATTGCCTTTGCACCCTTTTTGAACTCGGCTTCGATAACATCTGCGTCAAAATTGAACTCGGGCGGTACAAGCGGAATGAAAACGGGTTCGCAGTCCACCATGATTGCCTGCGCTCTGTAATTTTCAAAGTAGGGTGAGAACATAACGATTCTGTCGCCCGGATTTGTGAGGGCGAAGATTGTGTCCACCAGTGCTTCGGTTGAACCGATGGTAACAACCATTTCGGTGTTGGGGTCAAGCTCACGACCCATGAAACGGCCGCATTTTCTTGCGAGAGCTTCACGGAAGTTCGGAGCGCCCATTGTGATCGGGTACTGGTGAGGGCCTGTGTGAGCGACCTCAGCGAGACGATCCGTCATCTCCTTCGGAGGATCAAAATCCGGAAAGCCCTGTGCAAGGTTGATTGCGCCGCAGTCAAGGGCAACACGGGTCATTCTTCTGATAACGGAATCGGTGAAAAGTGCGTTTTTTCTGCTTAATTCCTGCATTGTTATAAGTTCCTTTCTTAACAAACCGACCGAAAGGAATGTCGATTTATTTTATTTTTTGAATTTTCTTTATCAAATAATATGTTTTCTTTATTAACCAAAATTAAAAATGGTTTAAAAAATTCAATTATTTTTGTAGGGGCGACCATTGGTCGTCCGAATTTTTCAGCTGACATTGGCGGACGTGCAATGCACGCCCCTACAAAACCCACATGAGTTTCTTCTCAATGCTTTTGTGTGCTGAATATTTTTTTAAAAGTAAATAATATTATTTGTATAAAAAAGTTAAACAATCAATATAAATAATACTCCGTCAATCGGAAAAAATCAATAGATTATTTGATTCCGAGGTCGTCGCCCGTTGCGACAACGACGAAGTATCTTTTGAGCACGGAGGTGAAAGAATCGGTATCCTTAACCTTGAAAATCATGTATGCAAGTCCGTCCTTCTGACCGAATACCGAATACATATATTCAATGTCGATGTCCTCGTTTGAAATGATGTTGAGAAGCTCGTTGAGTCCGCCCGCTTTGTTCGGAACGGCTGCCGCAACAACGGGAGTTTCCGTGACGATGAAGCCGTTATTGCGCAGAAGCTTTGCAGCCTCGTCGGAATCGTCGGAGATAAGACGGAGAATTCCGTAGTCGGCGGTTTCGGCGATATTCAACGCCTTGAGGTCGATGTTATTATCGGACAGGATTTTCGTAATCTCCGAAAGCTGTCCCGCTCTGTTTTCCAAAAAAACCGAAATCTGAGTAATAGCCATTTTCCTGCCTCCTTAAATTTTTCTCTTGTCAATTACACGGACTGCCTTGCCCTCGCTTCTGGTGATGGACTTCGGGGCAACAAGGCGAACCTTGGTGTAGATTCCGAGCATAGCCTTCAAAGCGGCAACGAGTGATTTCTCCATCTCGGTGATCTTGCCGAGGTTGTCGGAGAAGTTATCCTGAGTCATTTCAACCATGACCTCAAGCGTATCGCTGTTATTTACACGGTCAACTATGATCTGATAGTTGGCCTGATAGCCCTGCTCAATGAGAACCGTTTCAATCTGCGACGGGAATACATTGACGCCCTTGACGATAAGCATATCGTCGCTTCTGCCCATCGGCTTGCACATCTTAACAAGCGTTCTGCCGCAGGAGCATTTTTCTCTTGTGAGAACGCAGATGTCACGAGTTCTGTATCTGAGAAGCGGAAAAGCTTCTTTAGATATTGATGTGAAAACAAGCTCACCCTGAGTTCCGTCGGGGAGAACCTCGCCCGTGTCGGGGTCGATTATCTCGGCGATGAAGTGATCCTCGTTGATGTGCATACCGGTCTGCTCCGAGCATTCAAAAGAAACGCCGGGGCCGCTTATTTCGGTAAGACCGTAGATATCGTAGGCCTTGATGCCGAGCTGATTTTGAATTTCCTGACGCATTTTTTCGCTCCACGCTTCTGCGCCGAAAATGCCTGCTTTGAGCTTAATCTTATCTCTAAGTCCACGCTCGTGTATGCTCTCCGCAAGATAAGCCGCATAGGACGGAGTGCAGCAGAGAATGGTCGAACCGAGGTCGGTCATGAACTGGAGCTGTCTGTCCGTATTGCCGGAGGACATCGGGAGGGTAAGACTGCCGACCTTGTGGCTGCCGCCGTGAAGTCCTGCGCCGCCGGTGAAAAGTCCGTAGCCGTATGCAACCTGAACAACATCCTCGTCCGTTCCGCCTGCCGCCACGATAGCACGGGCGCAGCAATCCTCCCAAAGGTCGATATCATGCTGAGTGTAGAACGCAACAACTCGTCTGCCGGTTGTGCCGGAGGTAGATTGAATTCTGACGCAATTTTTCAACGGCGTTGCGAGAAGTCCGTAGGGATAAGCGTCACGAAGATCCGCTTTTGAAAGAAACGGGAGCTTGTGAAGGTCGTCAACACCCTTTATATCGTCGGGAGTAACGCCTTTTTCCAGCATTTTCTTTCTGTAATAAGGAACATTGTCCCAAACATGCTTGACCTGCTTAACAAGTCTTTCGTCCTGAAGCTCACGGATTTTTTCCCGTGAAGCGCATTCAATTTCCTGCTGATAATATCTTTCCATAACAAGCTCTCCCGTTTATGCTTCTTTACCGAGTAAAAATGCTTTTTTGTTTATCTCAAGGAATTTTGGAGGAACGCTTTTTTCAATCGCTGCCATCCATTCCTCTGTCGTGAAGTCAAAATACTTTGAAAGTCTGCCCATAAGAACAAGGTTGACCGCCTTTGAGGTTCCTGCTTCCTCGGCAAGGGAGAGGGCGTCAATCGCATCAAGCTTAACGCCGAGAGCCTTAATTTTTTCAACAAGTCCGGTCGGATATTCCGCCGCACCGGTGATAACGGGCATCGGATTGATTTCCTGTGTGTTTGTGATTATCGTTCCGTCCGGCTTGAGATACTCCGTCCAGCGAGCCGCTTCAAGAAGCTCAAAGGAAATAATTGCGTCCGCCTCGCCCTTGTCGATAATCGGCGAATAAACTCTGTCGCCGTAGCGGACATATGTTACGACGCTGCCGCCGCGCTGGCTCATTCCGTGAACCTCGCTGACCTTGACATCATAGCCTTTTTCAAGAAGAAGTCTGCCGAGAAGCTTGCTTGCAAGCAGCGTTCCCTGACCGCCGACTCCGACGATCATAATATTTTTTGTCTGCATAATCAGGACTCCTTTCCGTTCGGAAGTGCGCCGAACTTGCAGAGCTGACTGCAAACGCCGCATCCGGTACAAAGTGTTGCGTCTATTTTAACCTTGCCGCCAACAATGCTGATGGCGGGGCAGCCTATTTTCATGCAGGCCTTGCAGCCGACGCACTTGTCCGCATTTGCCGTGATAGGTCCGTTGTGCTTAACATATTTGAGAAGTGCGCACGGTCTTCTTGAAATGATGACCGACGGCTCGTTCGCCGCAAGCTCCTCCTTGACCGCATCGTCGCACTCCTTGAGGTTATACGGGTCAACAACTCTGACTCTCTTTATACCTACCGAGCGGCAGAGTTCCTCAAGGTTGATTTTTGTGCACGGGTCGCCCTTGAGGTTGAAGCCAGTTGTCGGGTTCTGCTGGTGACCGGTCATACCCGTTATCGAGTTATCAAGAATGATAACGGTCGAATTCGATTCGTTGTACGCAATATTGATAAGTCCCGTCACGCCGGAATGCATGAAGGTTGAGTCACCGATGACAGCGACCGTTTTGCCCTCGCTTGCGCCCTCGTTGGCCTTGTTGAAGCCGTGGATTCCCGAAACGGAAGCGCCCATGCAAATCGTCGTGTCAATTGCGGCGAGCGGCGGAACTGCGCCGAGCGTGTAGCAGCCGATATCGCCGAAAACGGTAAGCTTATTCTTTTTGAGTGTGTAGAAAAGACCTCTGTGCGGACAACCTGCGCACATGACCGGCGGTCTTGCCGGAATGCTTTCGTCAAGCTTCTTTCCGCAGTCGGGATCGTAGCCGAGCTTTTCGGCAACAATGTTCTGGCTCAGCTCGTCAATGCAGCTGAAAAGTGATTTGCCCGTTACTTCAACGCCGATGTTGCGGCAGTGAGTTTCGATTATGCCGTCAAGCTCCTCAATGACGATTACCTTGTTGACTGTCTTTGCAAAATCCTGAATTTTCTTGATGGGCAGGGGATTTATCATGCCGAGCTTGAGCACGGGGTATCTGTTGCCGCAAACCTCTTTTGCATATTGATAGCTTGTGCTTGAGGTGATAATACCGATCGAATGGTCGTTTCCGTCCTCAATGCGGTTGAACGGGGCTGTTTCGGCGTACTCGGTGAGAGCGATGGTTCTTTCCTCAACAATCGGGTGGCGGCGCTTTGCGTTGCCGGGCATCATGATATATTTTGCGCCGTCTTTTTCGTATGTTTTTGAGGTTTCCACTCTGTCCGAGGTTTCAACAACGCTCTGAGAGTGGGCAACTCTTGTACACATTTTTATGAAAACGGGTGTGTCGTATTTTTCGGAAATCTCGTATGCGAGCTTTGCAAAGCTGAGCGATTCGCCTGCGTCTGCCGGCTCAAGCATCGGGAGCTTTGCGGCAATCGCATAGTGGCGTGAATCCTGCTCGTTCTGCGAGCTGTGCATACCTGCGTCGTCGGCAACGCCGATAATCATACCTGCGTTAACGCCGGTGTATGCGATGGTGAAAACCGGGTCGGCTGCAACATTGAGTCCGACATGCTTCATTGAACAGAAGCTTCTCTTGCCTGCAACACATGCGCCGAAAGCCGCTTCAACGGCTACCTTTTCGTTGGGTGCCCACTCGGCATAAATCTCCTTATACTTTGCGGCGTATTCCGTAATTTCCGTACTCGGAGTACCCGGGTAGCTTGAAACAAAGGAACAGCCGGCTTCGTAAAGTCCTCTGGCAACCGCTTCGTTGCCAAGCATCAACTGCTTCATTATATAACCTCCGTTTGCTGTTTAGCCTGTAATCTGTGATTCGACAAGTCTGCCCTTGCAATACTTTGCCCTGAGCACAGGCTTTTCTATCTTTCCCGTCGGGTTACGGGGAACTTTTTCAAATATAATCTTCTTCGGACGCTTGTACCTCGGAAGCTCCTCGCAGAAGGCGTTTATTTCCTCCTCGGTGCAGGTCATGCCGTCCTTGATCTCAATAATTGCCGCGGTGATCTCGCCGAGCCTGTGGTCGGGAATACCGATAACGGCAACATCCTTGATTTTATCGTTGCGGCGCAGGAAATCCTCAATCTGAACGGGATAAATATTCTCGCCGCCGGAGATAACAACATCCTTTTTGCGGTCAACGAGGTAGATGAATCCGTCCTCGTCCTCCTTTGCCATATCGCCGGTGTAGAGCCAGTCGCCCTTGAGAATTTCATCGGTGGCCTTAGGGTTGTTGTAGTATTCGAGCATAACGCCCGGTCCTTTAACTGCCAGCTCGCCGACCTCGCCCTGCTTAACGGGTTCGCCCTTATCGTCGATGATCTTTGCTTCCCAAAGATAACCCGCCTTGCCGATTGCGCCGACCTTGTCAATGTTTTCAACCCCAAGGTGAACGCAGCCCGGCCCGAGAGATTCGCTGAGTCCGTAGTTTGTGTCGTACTGATGATGTGGAAAAAGCTTCTTCCATCTGTGGATAAGGCTCGGCGGAACAGGCTGTGCGCCTATGTGCATGAGCCTCCACTGGTCGAGCAGATAATGGCTGAGGTTTATTCTGCCGGAATCAACAGCATCCAGAATGTCCTGCGCCCACGGAACGAGAAGCCAAACGATGGTGCATTTCTCCTCCGTGATGGTGCGGAGTATCCATTCGGGCTTGATACCTCTGAGGATAACCGCCTTGCTGCCCGAAAGAAGACTGCCGAACCAGTGCATTTTTGCGCCCGTGTGATAAAGCGGCGGAATGCAGAGGAAAACATCGTCCTTTTGCTGACCGTGATGCTTTTGCTCGGTCAGGCAGGAGCAGTAAAGAGCCTTGTGGCGGTGTAAAATAGCCTTCGGGAAGCCCGTCGTGCCCGAAGAAAAATAAATTGCGGCATGGTCGTTTTCGTCCAAGGCTATCGGCGGAAGCGACGACGAACAATAGCGGATAAGCGTCATGCAGCTTTCGGCGTATTCCGGTACATCATTGCCGACAAAAAGAGTGATTTTGATTTTGTTCAGCTCGTTATGTATCGGATCAACTCGGCTTGTAAATTCAGGGCCGAAAACAAAAATCTCAACATCCGCAAGGTCAAGGCAGTATTTTATCTCTTCGCTTGAATAGCGGTAGTTCATCGGAACGGCAATGCAGCCTGCTTTGAGAATTCCAAAATAAATCGGCAGCCATTCGATGCAGTTCATAAGCAGAATGGCAACCTTTGTGCCTCTTTTAACATTTCTGCTGAGCAGAAGATTTGCAAATCGGTTTGCTCTGCGGTCAAAGTCCTTCCACGAAAGCTCACGGCGATAGGGTGCGCCGGGGCGTGCGCTTTCGATAAGACTTGCCTCACGCCATGTCACGGCGTTGTCACGCTCAACGGAGGGATTGACCTCAACGAGAGCCGTGTCCGAGGGATAAAGTCGAGCATTTCTTTCAAGAAGCTCGGTAATAACCATTTCTTTCCACCTCTGTTTAAAATACATTATAGAATACTTTATCACTTTTAACTGATAAAGTCAATGCTAAGATAGATGTTAGATTTTAGGGCGATACCGCACAATTTAGGTGTGCGGATTGCGCAGTAAGATTTTTCGTCAGGTTGTACAAAAATTTTGCAGGCTTGCTGACGCAAGTCAAAGAATTTTTGTGCAACATGATGGAAACATATTCAAGCAAGGCGCGCGCCTCAATTTGTGCGGTATTGCCTTAAATGCTGCAAATTACGATATACATCATCAAACATCTTCCGTCTATCTGAAAACAAATTGAACAAGGAGCATATAGCAAGCTGTGCCGCCGGCAATCGAGAGAAGCATCTGCTTTTTCCAAAGGTGGAGAAGAACAACGACTGCTATCGCTATCAGCTCCGGCAAGCCGTGGCTTCCGCCGAGAATGTCCACGCTCTTTAGGCAATAAACGACCAGCATTGCGAACACCGCCGCCGGTAAAGCCTTGCCGAGATATTCGATGAATTTCGGCGTTTGCCTTTTCTTTGACTGAAAAACGGCGAACGGAAGAAATCTTGTCAGCATCGTTGCGCCTGCGCAGGCGGCGATGGTTATTATCTGCTGCGGAACTGTCATTCCAATCCGCCTCCTTTTTCAATAGGCTTACGAAGTGCGGCAAGAAGGAAAAGAATCAAAAGCATTGTCGGAATCATAAAAGAATCCGAACCGAAAGCAACGAGGCATACTATCGAGGAAAAAAGCCCGATAATTGCTGTGTAGTGCTTCTTTTCCTTCATAAGCTGCTCAAGAAAAATGACGACAAACATCGCCGTCATAACAAACTCAATACCCTTTGTGTTAAAGGAAATGAGCGAGCCTAAAATTCCGCCGAGGGTAGACCCGGTGATCCAGTAGCTTCGGTTGAGCATCGTGACCGCCGTCATGAACCAGCCCTTGTCGATATTCTCCGGAATCTCTGCCGAGCAGTTGACCGAAAATGTTTCGTCGCACATTCCGAATATCAGGTAGTATTTTTTTATGCCGACATTTTTGTATTTGTCCAGCATCGCCAAGCCGTAAAAAAGATGCCTTGCCTGAATCATAAGCGACATGACAAAGGCTTGCAGCGGAGCAAACGGGCTGAGGAGCATTGAAACCGCAACAAACTCAAGCGAACCGCCGAAGATGACCGAGCTCATGATGAGCGGATACCAAAATCCGAAGCCGGAAACATTCATATAAACGCCGTAAGTAAAGCCGAGAAACCAAAAGCCCGCAAGAATGGGCACGGTATGCGGAAAGGCTGCCTTAAAGGCGTCAAAAATAACTTTCTTCTTTTTCATTAACAAATCATCCAAGCGAGTAGACAACAGCGCACAATTGAGGTGCGAAATTGCGTATAATTATTCATGATAGTAATATTCTAATATTTTGTCGTTTTTTTGTCAATGTCAAAGAATTCAAACTTTACAAATGAAACCTCGGATTATTATATAAATAGCTTTAAATTGTAGCAAAAATTTAAGGCAGCACCTTAATTGCAAGGTATTGCCTTAAATGTATTATGATTTATTTGTTTACCTTAACGCCGAAGGTTGCCTTTTCGCCGTTGATGTTCCACTCGGCGGTGTGACCGTCAACCGAGCCTGTAACAAGCTCGTCGGCAACAACTGCGGTGAAGATATCCTCCTTGTTGCGGTTGATGATATCGGCAAGCTTGTCGTTGCCCTCAATGCTGATGATTATGTGATCCGTCACATTGAAGTCTGCGTCCTTACGCATGGTCTGAATCTTGCTGATGATCTCACGGACAAAGCCCTCCTCGACAAGCTCGGGAGTGAGAGTTGTGTCGATAGCGACCGTTACGCCGAAGTCGGAAACCGAGAAAAGACCAGATTTTTGAACAGCCTCGATAAGAAGATCGTCCGCCGTCAGCTCGATTGCGCCGATACTGATGTTCAGCGTGATGTGGCCGTCTGCGTCAAGCTCCTTCTTCGCCTTTGAGCCGTCAAGCTCCGAAAGTGCGGTTCTGATCTCGCCGAGATTTTTGCCGTACTTCGGTCCGAGCGTTTTAAGCTGCGGCTTGAAGTTGTAGTCGGAAAGCTCGTCCGCTGCGTCAACGAAAACGACGCTCTTGATGTTCAGCTCGTCCTCGATAATATCCTTGTAGTAGCCCTCAAGCTTGATGTCTGCATTGACATACATCTTTGCGAGCGGCTGGCGGTTTTTGATGTTTGCGCCGTTTCTTGCCGCACGGCCAAGACCGACGATGTTGAGAACCTCATCCATGTTCTTCTCAAGCTCAAGGTCAATGTGATTTTCGTTGACCTCGGGGAATGAGCAGAGATGAACGCTTTCCTCTGCGTTGCCGTCAACCGAGCGAACAAGATTCTGATAGATATCCTCGGCCATGAACGGAATCATCGGAGCAGAGGTCTTTGCGACCGTAACAAGCGCAGTGTAGAGGGTGAGATAAGCGTTGATCTTATCCTGCTCAAGACCCTGCTTCCAGTAACGCTCACGGCAGCGGCGAACATACCAGTTGCTCATGTCGTCGACAAATTCCTGGAGAGCCTTGCAGGCCTCGGGAATTCTGTAATTCTCCATGTTGTCGTCAACGGTTTTTACCATTGAGTTGAGCTTTGAAAGCAGCCACTTGTCCATGATGGAAAGCTTGTCGTATTCAAGCTCGTATTTTGTCGGGTCAAATTTGTCAATTTCGGCGTAAAGAACATAGAAGGCATATGTGTTCCAAAGCGTGCCCATGAATTTACGCTGACCCTCAATAACCGCCTTGCCGTGGAAACGGTTCGGAAGCCACGGAGCGGAGTTCGTGTAGAAATACCAGCGGATGGCGTCTGCGCCGTAGGTTTTGAGAGCGTCAAACGGGTCAACGGCGTTGCCCTTGGACTTGCTCATCTTTTGACCGTTTTCGTCCTGAACATGACCGAGGACGATAACATTCTTGAACGGAGCTTTGTTGAAGATAAGCGTCGAAATTGCAAGGAGCGAATAGAACCAGCCTCTTGTCTGGTCAACAGCCTCGGAGATGAAATCTGCCGGGAACTGGCTCTCGAAAAGCTCCTGATTTTCAAACGGATAGTGGTGCTGAGCGAAGGGCATTGAGCCTGAATCGAACCAGCAGTCGATAACCTCGGGAACACGCTTCATCTGCTTGCCGCACTCGGGACACTTGATGGTAACCGAGTCGATGTACGGACGGTGAAGCTCAATGTCATCCGGGCAGTTGTCGGACATGCTCTTAAGCTCCTCAATGCTGCCGACGGAGTGTCTGTGACCGCATTCGCACTCCCAAATATTGAGCGGAGTGCCCCAGTAGCGGTTACGGCTGATGCCCCAGTCCTGAACATTTTCAAGCCAATCGCCGAAGCGACCCTTGCCTATGCTTTCGGGGATCCAGTTGATAGTATTGTTGTTCTTGATAAGGTCGTCCTTGACCGCAGTCATCTTGATGAACCATGACTCTCTTGCATAGTAGATGAGCGGAGTGTCGCAGCGCCAGCAGAACGGATAGTCATGCTCAAATTTCGGTGCGCTGAAGAGAAGTCCTCTCTCTTCAAGATTTTGAAGAACGGGAACATCTGCATCCTTGACGAACAGACCGGCAAACGGAGTTTCCTCGGTCATGTTACCCTTGCCGTCAACGAACTGAACGAACGGAAGGTCGTAGTTTCTACCGATTCGGGAGTCGTCCTCACCGAATGCCGGCGCAATGTGAACGATACCTGTACCGTCGGACATTGTGACATAGTTGTCAACGGTAACAAAATGCGCTTTCTTGTGCTGCTGCTCGGCTTTTTTGCCTGCGCACTCAAAGAGCGGCTCATATTCTTTATATTCAAGATCCTTGCCGACGAATTTTTCAAGAATTTCGTAAGCCGGCTTTTCTTCCTCCGCCAGAGGTGAAAGAACCTTATCCATAAGCGCAACGGCGATGTAGTAAACATTGCCGTCAACGCACTTGACCTTCGCGTATTCCTCATCGGGGTTTACGCAAAGCGCAACATTTGAGGGGAGAGTCCACGGGGTTGTCGTCCATGCGAGAAAATAAGCGTCCTCGCCTTTAACCTTGAAGCGTGCGATTGCCGAACGCTCCTTAACTGATTTGTATCCCTGAGCAACCTCATGCGAGGAAAGCGGAGTTCCGCAGCGAGGACAGTAGGGAACAATCTTGAAGCCCTTGTAGATAAGGTCTTTTTCGTAAATCTTTTTGAGTGCCCACCACTCGGACTCAATGTAGCTGTTGTGGTAGGTAACATAGGGATTGTCCATGTCTGCCCAGAAGCCGACGGTGAAGGAAAAATCCTCCCACATTCCCTTGTATTTCCAAACGCTTTCTTTGCATTTTTCGATGAACGGCTCCAGACCGTACTGCTCAATCTGCTCCTTGCCGTCGAGGCCGAGAAGCTTTTCAACCTCAAGCTCAACCGGAAGACCGTGGGTGTCCCAACCTGCCTTACGGGGAACTTGGTAGCCTTTCATCGTGCGGTAACGGGGGATCAAGTCCTTGATAACACGGGTCAAAACATGACCGATGTGCGGCTTGCCGTTAGCGGTCGGCGGACCGTCGTAGAAAACATAGGACGGACCTTTCTTTTCGCAGGTTTTTTCAAAAATTTTGTTTTCCTTCCAGAACTCCTCAACCGCTTTCTCTCGGTCAACAAAGTTCAGGTTTGCAGAAACCTTCTTGTACATTTATGATAGCTCCTTTTCACAATTATAGGATAATGCTCAAAAAAATCCCCGTCCCGTGTAAAACAGGACGAGGAATGCTCGCAACCACCTATTCAACATACTTCATATGTGTTCCCTTTAACGGAGGACGCCCGTCAAGACTTACTCGATTCAGTCCGCAGCTCAAAAGTGATGTTCACCGCAATGTACTTCGCACCGGACTTGCACCCTCTCCGGCTCGCTTTGGCTTCGCATAGCGGCTACTGTCTTTGTCACAGCCTTTATTATATCGCTTATAAGATATCACAAAACCTATTTTGTGTCAAGGAATATTTTGTTTCATTTTGGTTTTGTTATATATATAATGTAATAGAGGGCACAAAGAAAAGGAAAAACAATATTTATACAATGTCCAATTT
>CAVFTC010000012.1:11837-22545 GCA_963625295.1 Bacteroides faecis | reverse complement strand
CAAGGAATATTTTGTTTCATTTTGGTTTTGTTATATATATAATGTAATAGAGGGAAAAGGAAAAAGCGGGAATTGATATTTGTACAATGTGAGTTTTTTGTTGAAAAGAACAGCGGAATTGTATTTTGCACAATTTCAACCACAATATTTTGTGACTTTTTCAAAAATAAATAAAAAATTTCTAATTTATGAAAAAAATACTTGCAAAATGACGGGATAGCTATTATAATTCATATGAGGGGAGTATTTGCCAGGGTTGCTGTCTTCGGGCAGCTCAACTTTATAAGCGGTACTAACGTTATACCACTTTGAAGCCGTGGAAAAGATGCTCAAACCTCAAAATTTTAAAGGAGGAATTGAACATGACCAAGATCATTTCAATCATCGTTTCCATTGTTATGCTTGTTATGACCAGCATTTTCCCGGGCTTCGTATGGCCGGGCACAAAGACGGTTGAGACAGGCGCATTCTTGGAGCAGGTTGATGAAGCGTTCGGTTATCAGGCGGTTGAGTCCACAGAAGAAATTCGTGGCGTTAAGCCGGACAACGAGTATTATGCAGCTGTTGCAACAGCAGATAATAATGACGTTCTCGTTGATTATGATACAATCGACGTTACAAAGGCCGTTACTCCGGAATTCGTAGCAACAATTCTTGTTAATGCATCGGGCGTTAAGGTTGACGAGACTACCGTTGTAATCGAGAATGCTACATCCATCAAAAATGTTGCCAAGGTTTCCGCAGCTGTTGACGCAGGCATCATCAAGCTTGATGCTAAGAACAAGCTCGGCCTCGGCGCAATGTCCGCTGACGATGTTACAGCAGCTATCACAAAGGCTGTTGAGCTTCGCGGCACAATTGATGAGGACACTCAGAAGCTCGTTCTCGCTGACGGCGTTAAGACGGTTTCCGACTACGCTGTAGAGGGCGACAGCATCGTTGTTCCTGCAAGCACAGACCTTGCAGTAGGCGATGTTTATGTTGTTGAGCAGTCCGACGCTATCTTCACAGGCGCAGCTTACAAGGTTGAGGCTATCGACGTTGTAGACGGCGAGAAGGTAGTTACAAACTCTGAGGTTGCTATCGAGGACGCTATCGAGAAGATCGACTACGAAGGTACAACTGATGTTGATTTCGCAACATCAATGATCACCGACGGTAACGGCGAGATCCTCTCCGACGGTTACCTTGACACAAGCTCAATCTCCAAGGAAGATGTTATGAAGACCCTCAAGAAGCTTGCTAATGTCAGCTTCTCTGTAGGCGGATTCGGCATCAAGGCTAAGATCACAGATACCGGTCTTAACTTCTCAGTTTCCAAGGGTGTTTGCGACGGTGTTACACTTTCTAAGGCTTATGAGCTTACAAACCTCACGGTTGACGCTAAGGCCGATATGAACATTGCAAAGCTTAACTTCAACGAAGTATATCTTAAGTTCAACTATGACCTTAAGGATACAACAACTATCTCCGGTTCTTATGCTAAGACCTTCGGCGAGGAAGTTACTACCGTTGGCGAAAAGCTTTCCGGCGACAGCTTCTGGGCAAAGGCTGTTAATAAGTATGCTCTTTCCAAGCTTGATTCTACATCTATCAAGCTCTTCACCTTCACACTTCCTATCGGTTCAACTCCGCTTACCGTTACTTTCGATGTTCTTCTTAACATCGGCGTAAACGGCAGAATGGAAATCGTTGTAACTTCTCAGGAAATGCACGGTGTTGAAATCATCAACAACAAGGTAAGCACAGTTAACGAATCAACAGTTGTTGATCGTCAGGTTGACATCTATGGCCAGTTCGAGCTTCGTCTTGGTCTTGATGTATCACTCGGTCTCTTCGGCTACGCTCTTGTAGATGTATGCGTTGAGGGCGGCGTTGGTGCTTATGTTGAGGCACAGGTTAAGTATGTTGACGCTGACGGAAACCCCGTTATCCAGTCAACTCTTACAATTCCTGTTGACTACCTCAAGGAGCTTGCTGCAGGTTCAAACACAGACGGTAAGATCGACATCGGCGGTCATGCTGATGTCTACGGTATCCTTAACGTTTCCGTTGGTAACTACAGCGTAATCGGCAAGGTTGGTCTCAAGAAGACTTGGAGCATCTACAATCAGAGCAATGCAACATTTGCTTCCATTGATTTCTGATTCTGATATCCGAATATCGACTCCCGGGAGAGATCCCGGGAGTTTTTCATTTATCAGAGCTTGGGAGCACCTTCAACCGAGGTTGAAAGCGCTCCCTTTTGTTGATTATTCGTGTGGTTGTGAATTCATGAAAGGTTATTTCATGTTCTTCTCATAGGATTCGATCATCTTCTTGACCATCTGACCGCCGACAGAGCCTGCCTGCTTAGATGTGAGATCACCGTTGTAACCGTTAGAAAGGTTTACGCCTACCTCGGAAGCGGCCTCCATCTTGAAACGATCGAGAGCCTCTCTTGCCTGAGGAACAACATTTTTCTTGCTGCTTGCCATCTGTATTTCACCCCTTCGCAATTCATTTGCGTTTGCAATTATATCTTTTGCGTTATTCACGGAAATACAACTGAAAAATTTTGTAAATAACAAGTTGCCATATTCTGTATATTGTGATAAAATAATTTCTTGTGGGCTTATATTTATATTGTAAGCGGCTTAGCATATTCTATCATCGGAGGAATTATTTTGTTTTATTCAAATGTTCTTGAAGCGATCGGACATACGCCTATGATTCGCCTTTCAAAAATTGTGCCGGAGGGCAGCGCAGAGGTGCTCGTTAAATATGAGGGCGTGAATATCGGCGGCTCGATCAAGACACGAACAGCATATAATATGATCTGCGACGCAGAGGAAAAAGGAATTATAAATCCAAATACGATAATTGTTGAGCCGACGAGCGGAAATCAAGGCATAGGTCTTGCGCTTATCGGTGCGGTCAGGGGCTACCATGTTCGCATAATTATGCCTGATTCGGTCAGCGAGGAACGCCGCAAGCTCGTCAAGGCCTACGGAGCCGAGCTTGTGCTGGTTCACGACGACGGCGACATCGGCAAGTGCATCAACGAGTGTCTGCAAACGGCGCTTCGCATGGCTGAGGAGGATAAGAATGTTTGGATTCCTCAGCAGTTTGAGAACCCCGCAAACCCGACGGTTCATAAAAACCACACTGCGCAGGAAATAATTGAGCAGGTCGGCAAACCGATCGACGGTTTTTGCTCCGGCGTCGGCACGGGCGGAACTCTCAGCGGAATCGGCGAGACGCTCAAGGAAAAATATCCCGAAATTCACATCTGGGCGGTAGAACCGAAAAATGCCGCAATTCTTTCGGGCGGAAGCATCGGAACTCATCTTCAGATGGGCATCGGCGACGGACTTATTCCGAAAAATTTGAACACACAAATTTATGAGCATATTGACATCGTAACGGATGAGGAGGCAATTGAAACCTCACGCCGCCTGATTCGTGAGGAGGGAATTCTCTGCGGAATTTCAAGCGGAACAAATGTTACGGCTGCGCTTCGCCTTGCAAAGGAGCTGGGCGAGGGCAAAACGGTTGTGACCGTTCTTCCCGATACCGGCGAAAGATATTTCAGCACGGTTTTGTTTGATTAAAGGAGAGCTGTTCTCTCGAATAAAAGCCTGTTCTTGCGCACTCCGAAAGGGGTTGTTTCAAGAACGGGCTTTTTTGATTATATTAACCAAAAAATAATCTCATTCTTTTTTAGTCAAATCTTTAACAAACTCTTGAAAAGGTGAAAATTTTAATATATAATTATATTGTAGCTTTCGCTAAAGCAAGCGGCGAAGGTTGGATTCGGAAATAATAGGCTCGCAGCGCTGCGAGCTTATGAGGATAAAAGGAGGATAAACCTTATGAATGAAAACTTCAGCTACAAAATGAAGCTGACTGACGAGGAAAAAGAAATTCTTCACGGCTCAAAGGGCGAGGTAATGGCAAAGGTTATGAAAACCCTTGTGCTTTACGGCGACGCTTTCGGAGCGGAAAAATTCGTTCCCGTAAACGGTAAAGGACATCTCGTCACAAGCTTCGGCATTTCGGTTCTCAAACCCGTGTTCTCCATCATGGACGAGCTTATCAAGGGCGGACTCAAGGTTGACGAGGGCTTCACCGTTGACCCCAGACCCATTGACTACACGAATGTTAAGTGCAACCCGCTCCAGAAATTGATTTTCAACAAAATTCTCTACGGTATGCAGGATTCTTACGAGGTTCAGCTCAACAAGCTCGGACTCAAGAGCGACAAGTCGTTCACCTGCGCCTGCTATTTTGACGAGGTCGGCAACACTCCGAAGAAGGGCGATATCCTTTCGTGGGCGGAAAGCTCAGCGGTTGTTTTTGCAAACTCCGTTCTCGGCGCAAGATGTAACCGTAACTCCGGTATCATTGAGCTTTTCGGCTCAATTCTCGGCAAGGTTCCCGAGTTTGACCTTCTCACAGATGAGGGAAGAAAGGCAAAGTGGATCATCGAGGTCAAGACCACAAAGATCCCCGAGGCTCAGGTTCTCGGTTCGGCAATCGGCATGAAGGTTATGGAGGATGTTCCCTATGTCAAGGGTCTTGACAAGTGGATCGGCACAGAGCTTACGGACGACGCCAAGGCATATCTTAAGGATTTCGGCGCAGCAACCGCTTCAAACGGCGCAGTCGGACTTTATCACATTGAAAACCTCACTCCCGAGGCTGTTGAGCAGGGCGAAAAGCTCATCGCAGAGGGCGCACAGACCTATGTTATCGACGATGCGGAGCTTGAAAGAGTTTACAAGAACTACCCCGTTATGTGGAAGGATAAGAACGCAGCTCCGAAGCTTTGCTTCATCGGCTGTCCGCACCTTTCATACGCTCAGCTCGGCGAATGGACGGAGAGATTTGAAAAAGAGCTTAAAAAGCAGGGCAAGACCAAGGTTGAGCTTCGTACGGTTATGACCACCGCTCCCGAGGTTCTCGACAGATTCAAGAAGGAGAACAAGGCCGCATACAACAAGCTTGTCGGCTTCGGCATCAACCTTTCCTGCATTTGTCCGCTTATGTATATGAACAATCCGCTTTGCGGCGGCGATACAAGCAATGTCATCACCTGCTCCAACAAGCTCCGTACATATACTACCGCGCGTTATTTCACAACCGACGATATCACCAAGATCGCCGTTAAGGGAGGTTTTTGATTATGAGTAAGACATTTAAAGGTCGTCCTGTTGTAGCAGGAACGATCAATAAGGGTGAGGCCGTTGTTTCTCATAACGGCGTGAACACCCTTGCAACATTCCAAAAGACAGCCCTCATGCATGATATTCCTATCATCGGCAAGGACGAGGTTATCGGTTCGGATCAGAACAACCCCGATGTTTTCGGCAAAAATCTTACCGGCAAGGTTCTTTGTCTGCCGCAGACGATCGGTTCAACCACCGGCGGTATGGTTCTTTACACCGTATGCGCTCTCAACATGGCTCCGGCAGCTATGCTTTTCTCGTTGCCTATCGACTCCCTTGCGGCCGCAGGCGTTATTCTCTCCGATGTTTGGACGGATAACACCATCGTTGCTGTTGATTCGCTCGGCGATGAATTCCTCAACGCCGTAAAGGACGGCGACAAAATTACCGTCAAAGAGGACGGAACGGTTATTGTTGAATAATCAAGGCAACACACCGCATAAATTGCGGCGCACGCCTTAAATCAAGAGCTGTGGCAGAAGGTCGGCGTGCTTCTCTGCACAGCTCTTTTTGCGGAGGTGGATTATGGCGAACATCAGAATTGACAATGCTTCCGATGATGCGCTGAAAATTGAGCTTGACGGCAACGAATATTTTATTCCCGAGGACGAGAGCTTAACGATTCCGACGGAGAAGGGAACGCACAGCCTTGTTGTCTGCCGCACCGATAGGGCGCAGACCTCTGAGGACGCTCACGGCGACAAGGATTTCACAAAAAGGTTTTTAAGAGATGAAGAAAGCCAGTATGTGCTGCTCAAAGGCGGCTTTGAGATAAATGTTATCGCTTCAAAATCTGTCTGGACAATAAGCAAACGACCGATGCTTGTTGAAAAAACGGGCGTTGACGCACTTCTTTCGGGCTGTGAGCTGGAGGTTACCGGCGGCAGGGTGGTTGCTTCAAGGCAAAGCTTTGCCGACAAAAAAATGCGAAACGCATACCTGAGAAGGCAGCTGATAAGCGCATTTTTCCCGATCGGCGTCGGAATCCTGCTGTTCACGGCGCTGGCGATTGCTGCTCTTGCGGCGAATATCTCGGGCAATCCGATTACCATAGGCGGCAGAGAATTTACCTACCCGTGGACGCTCGGACTGGCTGCAATCGACCTCGGCTTCATCGGATATTTCACATGGATGCTTATCAACATTTTTTCGACCGACAAAAGATACAGAAATAGATGGTAGATGTTAGATGATGTGTATCGCAATTTGCAGCATTTAATTTACACAGGTCTAACATCTAAAGTCTATCATCGGAAACACTTTTTATACGAAAAAAGTATACATTTCTGTCGCAATATGCTATAATGAATCAATCGTTGCTTGATTTACGGGTGGAATGTCTGCTTTTTCGGTCAATCGACGGTTGAAAAAATAAAAATCGAGGAGAGATTAACAATGAAAAAAAGAATTTCGGCAATTTTTCTGATTGCCGCAATGCTGGTCGGCTTTTGTCTGCCTGCCTTCGCCGCAACGACGATGAAGCTGACGGGCGTGACCTATCCGACAACCATGAAGCAGGGTGAGCCTTTTGTTGCGAAGGGCGTTATTACCTCCGATTACTACATTCGCAAGGTCGTTATCGGTGCTTACAATTCGAGCGGTGCAGCCGAATTTGAGTACACCGGTCTGCCGGGCGAAAAAACCTACGACATAAACAATGTGGATTATCTTTTGTATTTTTCAAGGCTGAAAAGCGGCAGCTATACCTACAAAATCGTCGCTTCCGACGATAACAGCTCCAATGTTGTGCTCCTGAATCAGAAATTTACCGTCTCAAACGGCGAACAGGCGGCAAGCACATTGAAGCTTACAAATGCAAACTATCCGACTGCGCTTGATGTTGGCGAGGGTCTGTCCGTAACGGGCGTTGTTTCCTCAAATTACAACATTTCAAAAATAGTTATCGGCGCATATAAGTCCGACGGAACAAAGGGCTTTGAACAAACCGTGACTCCCGGCGCAAAGAGCTATGACCTCAGCAGCATTGATGCACTGCTCACCTTTTCAAAGCTCGGCGCAGGCACATATACATATAAAATCGTCGCAAGCGACGCCGTTAAATCAAATGTTGAGCTTCTCAACAAGACCTTTACAGTCGGCGGCGGAGCTTCGATTACGGGAGATTTGACAAAGGTTAAATGGAATGTTGCCGATATTTCATATTGGAACAGCGAATATATAAGCTCGTGGTCAAAAATCGCAGCAGATTTGGATGCGCTCATTGTCCGTATCGGATTTTCCTACACGGGAAGCAAAAAATCCGAGGAGGACAGCAAGTTTTCGGGCTATTACAGCAATGCCAAAAAGAACAATATCCCCGTCGGCGTTTATTTTTACGCCGCCGCAACGACGGCAGCCGAGGCAAGCAAGGAAGCGGATTTTGTCATTTCCCTTTTGAAAAAATATAATTGCCAGCTGGAGATGCCGGTTTACTACGATTTGGAGACGGAGGCTCAGGTTGAGCTGAGCCAGTCGCAGTGCACAGAGGTGGCAAGAGCCTTCTGCGACAAGCTTAAGGCGGCGGGCTATTTGGTCGGAATTTATTGCAACAAGTATTTTGCAAGGGATGAGCTTTACGCTTCAAAGCTTTCGGAATTTCAGTTCTGGATTGCCGAATACGGCTCAAGCTGCACCTACAGCGGCGAATACGGAATGTGGCAGTATACCGAGTCGGGCTGGGTCTCCGGAATCAGCCGCCAATGCGACAAAAACTACTGCTACTATGATTATCCGTCATACATCAAGGCGAACGGCTTGAACGGCTTTACCAAGGCCGCCGACCCGCAGTTCAGCTTCAAGACGGGAACGAATCTCAGCGTAAACGAGAGCAAAAAGGAAGTTTATTTGAAGCAAGATCCGGGACTGACGGCGGATCAGTTCATTTCAAAATATGTTACAAGCAAGGATGTAACGGTCAAAACGGCGGCACTGTCGTCGGACGGAAAAGTTGCAACGGGCACGACGATCACTGCCGAGGGCAGCGGAAAGAGCTTCGGACCTTACGCAATATGCCTTTACGGCGACATAAATTCCGACTCAAAGATAAATTCCGCCGATGCGCTTTTGGCACTTCAGCATTCTGTCGGAACAACGGTTCTTAAGAGCCATGCGCTCACGAGCGCAGACTGGAACGGCGACGGAAAGGTAAATTCCGCCGACGCTCTTGCGATTTTAACTTATTCGGTTTCAAGGTGATTACAGAATGAAAATCGGACTTTTTACGGATACGCATTATTGTGAGCTTGATGTGCTCGAACAGGACAGAAGACCTCGCCGAGCCTATGAGGCCGTGAAAAAAGCCTTTGACGATTTCAAGGCGCAGGGAGTTCAAGCTGCGGTATGCTTGGGGGATCTTGTTCATTTCAACAACGGAACGCAGGAAAGCCTCAGGCATCTCGAAAAAATTGCGGAGCTTATCAATTCCTACGGCATTCCGACCTATCAGTGCATGGGCAACCATGATAACGAGGTAGTCAGCGCCGAGGATATGGCAAAAATAACGGGCTTCCGTGTTGCGCCGGTAACGGTTGAGGATGACGAAGTGAAGCTTATTTTCCTTGACGCTTCCTACACTCCGGACGGCAAGCCCTACGGCCGGGAGCATATCGACTGGACAAAGAGCTTTATCCCGAAGTCCGAGCTTGATTGGTTTGAAAAACAGCTTGACACAGACAAACGGAAAATTGTATTTACCCATCAAAATATAGACACAGGCGTTGAGGAGCATCACATCGTTTCAAATGCGGAAGAAGTAAACGAGATAATTGCGAAGCACGGCGTTTCAAGGGTTTATCAGGGTCATTACCATTACGGAGCCGAGAATATCATAAACGGAATTCCGTACACAACGCTTCGTGCAATGTGTATCGGCGACGAAACAAATTATTACATAGCAGAGGTTTAATATGTCGATTGAGGAGCTTGTTCGGTTTATATTTGAAATGGTGGGGACGGTCGCTTTTGCAATATCCGGAGCGATGGTTGCCGTAAAGAAAAGGGTTGATATTTTCGGCGTTATCGTTCTCGGTGTAACGACGGCGCTCGGCGGAGGAATCGTGAGGGATATTCTTATCGATCATCTGCCGCCTACGATGTTTTCGGATTATCGCTATGTTCTGGCGGCGGTCATAACATCGGTCATAGTTTTCATCACGGCGTTCATTTTCCGTGACCCGTATCGCAGGAGCGAAAGCACGGTTGATGCGGTCAACAATGTTTTCGATGCGCTCGGGCTTGGCGTTTTTACGGTCATGGGAGCGAATGTGGCGATTGAATCGGGCTTCACGGTCAACGGAATTCTCGTCGTTTGCCTTGCGACCGTAACGGGCGTCGGCGGCGGACTGATTCGTGACATCATGCTCAAGGAGATACCCTTTGTGCTGAAAAAAAGAATATACGCCGTTGCCTCCATTATCGGAGGAACAGCGTACCACCTGATGTATATTAACAAGGTCAATGTTAAAGCTGCCTCGGTTATAGCCGTGCTGATAGTTTTCGCAGTCAGAATTCTCGCAACGGTATTCAAGCTTGATCTGCCGAAGGTCAGATTTCCGAAGGAAGAAAAAGCCAATAAATAAAAAGCACCTCATATCAAGCATCTAATGCGATATGAGGTGCTTTTTTTAAAACATAGTTACCCATCTACAATTATTTTAATGCCGTAGTAATTTTCCAACACACCGTTCATCCAGTAATCTTTTGCGATATCACCGCCGAAATAGTAGCAGGAATATGGAGTAGATGATTTAATCGGTTTAAGATTTATTTCTTTCTTATTTGTTTGTAGACATTGTTCAATTTGTTGCTCTCTTTCATTAAATGCATAATTCACTTGTTTTAAATCTAAAAATACATTCAAATACGGTCCAAAAACAAATACGATTAAACTTGCAAATACAATAAAACAAGCTCCCATATGTTGAAAACTAATCTTTTCATTTTTGAAAATCATCGACAGCAAACCAATGGACAGTAATGCAGTGCAAGGAGTCCATGCTCTGTCCGGAAAATAGTCACATGCAATTGTCGATGCAATATATGCAAACGATGTTAAAAGGAAGACAAAAGCAATTGCGTTTGCTTTCAATATGCTTAAATTAAAACGGCCTTTTGCCTTAATCAACAATAAAATTGCAAATATAATTATTAGCAAAATTAAAATAAACGTTGACTTTAAAAAACTGGAAATTGAAAGCACCCAGTTGCGGATCATGGATAAAACATTAAATGATCCAGCCCATATGGAAGATCTTTTAGCATATGAAGGAGAGCTAAACAAAATCACGGAGCCTACAACATTTCCTATCAGCCCACTCACAAACCATATTCTGAACTTTTCTTTTGAAAGAACGGAAATTATAACAAAAAGTATCTGGGCAATTATTATGCATAACGAAATATTCTCATTTGTCCATCCGGCCAATACGCCCCAAAAGAAATATAAAAAATCAAAAGCTGCCTCTGAAAATTTACTACAAAAACAAAAACCACCGTTAACC
>CAVFTC010000012.1:0-11827 GCA_963625295.1 Bacteroides faecis | reverse complement strand
GGAAATAAGAACGAAAGTGCAATTAAAGGACCGAACATATAGTTGGCCGATCCTGTTAGCCAAAGAAAGCTCTCTCCAAAGCTCGGTGTAAAAAACCAAAGCATTAAAAATGATAACAAAAATTTTGCAGCAGAAATATTTCTAAATGATCCGGATGCATAATAACAAATCAATAGAACAAAAAGAGAGAACGATAGTGAATTTATAATATCAAACACAATGGGATTTATTAACAGAAAAAGCTGTGCAAGAAAATGAATCGGAATTCTTCCATTCATCGTTTGATAGTGAGCTTTCATAGAGGGAAAAATTTGAGAAACATTTGTAATTTTTTCTCCAGTATCCCATGAATATATGTATCTAAAGTCATCAAAGTATAAAGGAGTATAATAATTTAAGACAAACATACAGATCCAAACAATGAAAAATGAAAGAAAAAGGAATAATAACTTAGATTGGCTTCTTTTTTTTCCCCCGGAAAGATCTTGCAAAATCATTTAATCCCTTCTTTCAAAATATCTGACCTGCTGAAAAAGCAGGTCAGAATAATATTGTTTTTATAAACTTACTTCTTGATAGCGTTCTTGATTGTCTGAGGAAGAAGCACGAAGATGTACTTGACAAGCATATCAACGATAGCCTTCACGAAGTTTGTGATGTATGCGCCGATGTTTGAGGTGTTGTCGGTCGGAAGATCTTCATAATCCTCTGCCGGTGTGTTTTGTCCAACATCCTTTTTGATGGCGTACTTATCAATGAGGGTTATCTCCTGAGTTTCGTCATCAACAAGATAGGATTTCATAACGAGCTTGCCGCCGTCGATCTCGGTTGTCATGAAGCAGCCGCCCATGTCCTGAGTTGAAAGGCGGAAATCGCAGCAGCCCGGGATAGGATCAATGGCGTCATAAACCCTGTATCTCTTTGTGCCTGCCGTGGCCGGAACAATGTGAACCGATCCCTCGGGATTGAGAGCAAAGGTTGTTTCCTCGCCGTTGAACATCTCGGTTACATACTGAACATTTTCAACGACTGCGTCGCCCTTGACCTGCTTTGATCTGTAATAAACATGGTCGTGACCTGCCTGTACAACATCAATATCAAGCTCATCAAAGAGAGGAAGAAGAACATCTCTCATGATAATCGTGTCGGGCTTGTTGATGTTCTTGCCCTCGGAGTATGAGGCTCTGTGCATGAGAACTATCTTCCAGTCAGCGTCGGTCTTGCTCATGTCGTTGACAAGCCAGTTTCTCTGCGACTGAGTCATCGGATACATGTCGTTGGTGTTGATAACGGCGAAATGAGCGTTGCCGTAATCGAATGAATAGTAAACGCCGTTGACCCAGTTCGTGTTGGACTCGGTGTTCGGATTGCCGAGGTTGAACATGGAGTTGAAAACATTGATGTTGAGCTTGTTTGTGATGTTGCCGTCGTGGTTACCGGCAACGGGTGCGATCGTGGTGTTCATGTTTGCAAATGCAAAATTCTTGAAGTACCAGTTCCATTCGTCGTTCGTGTCGTCGTTAACGAAGTCGCCGAGGTTGACCATGAACTCATAGTTCGGAAGAGTCTTGACAGCGCCCTTCATTGTTTCGGCAGCGTGAGCGAAGTTTTCGTCGCTGCTTGCCTGAACATCGGCGATCGAGATGAATGAGAATTTGCTGTCGCCGTCATCCGTTGCGAATGTACCGTTGTCGCTCCAAAGATTGAGAGATCTGTCGCCGACTCGGTATGTATAGCTTGTGCCCGGCTCAAGACCGTCAACCGTCACCTTGTGGCAATAGAGATCACGGAACTTGTAAACATTGCCGGCGGAATATTCCGCTGCACCGGCAAAGCTGCCGTTGAATTCGGATGTTTTAACGATTTGAACATCGCTTCTTGTGTAGGTTTCCGTGTACCAGCAGAAGCCTCTTGAAGTTTGAGAGTCGCCATTGAATGCACAGCTTACTCTCGTTACCGTATCCGTTGTTTCTGCCGATGAAGCAATGGCCGAGCAGCCAAAAATCATGCAGACGCAAAGAATGACGGAAATGATTTTTGTAGAAATCTTTTTCATTAAAAAACCTCCCGTGAGTGTTGTTTTTCAGGGAAACACCAACCCTAGTTTTAAATTAATTATACATCAAAAATAAAATCCCGTCAATGTACAAAGTAACGGCTTGTTTTTGTGCATTTTGTCCACAAAAACTGCCCCGAACGGATTCGGAGCAGCCTGTAATTATTTTGAAAAAAGCTTTGCGAAGCTGAAATTGATATAAGCCTTGTTGATTTTGTGCTCGTCATGCTTGTAGAATTGAATGACGAGAAGTCCGCCGATAACGCCGCCGATTGCGCCGACAATGAGGCCGCCGATAACATCGGTCGGGTAGTGAACGCAAAGGTAAATTCTTGACATTCCCATGAATATTGCAAACAGAAAAGCCAACCAGCTGACCTTTTTGTTTGTCACGCAGAACAGACCCGTGACCATCGCCATTGCCGAGGTTGTGTGTCCCGAGGGGAACGAGCGGTCGCTTTCGACCTGTGCTCCTGCGTTCAGCCACCATTGGTAGACCGGACTGTCAAGGTGCGTATACGGTCTCGGACGGGAGACAAGCGGCTTTATTGTCAGGTTGGTGAAAATTGCGCCGACGATAATTCCCATAAGCATTGCCGAGCCTGCTTTTCTTGTCTTTTTGAAAAGCATGAGAACGAGAGAGATTATGATCAAGGCGATTCCGTCGTGTCCGAGCGTTGTGACCGCATTGAAAAACACATCGAGAAATCCGCCTGCCGCACTGTCATGCAATCTGTGAAAAAAATCAAAGATGGCAAGATCAAAGTCGGCAAAGGTTGAGTTTAGCCAAGAGGCAACTGCCGTTACTTCCATTATTTGAACCTCCAAAAAGTTTTATGATTTATGTTAGCATTTTTTGGGGAATAAATCAATGCTCTTGAAAAATAATTTATCTTTTGTTATAATCGATTCATAATTTCATGGGAGGGTTTACAAATGACTGTTATAGCCAAGCTCTTTTCTGTTTTTATGGCGATAATCACGGCGATAATTCCGCTGAGCAGCGCCGAGACAAAAAGCACGGAGGCTTCGGCGGCGGAAAGCTATCCGTATACGCTTGAGGATATGTCCGTCGTTTACGACAATGTTGACGAAAACGGCAATTACTATCCGCTCGTTATCGTGCCGGGAATTTCCCACTCGATAACCTATGTTGTTGACGAGGACTACGACAGCTCGACTGCCGAGGATTCCTCTCGCCCTCCGATAAAGAAGGACGCTTTCGGCAACGACCTTCAAAGCGGAACGATCATTTTTGATGTTCCGGAAATACTCAAGGCGGTTGCCCGTTACCTTATAGCTCCGCTGGTCAAATCGCTTGTTTCTCAAAAGGATTGCGGACTTGTTGACGCAATCGGCAAGGTGGCTGAAGTCGCTTTTTCGGCGCAGAAAACCCTGCCCGACGGAAGCTTTGCGAATAATGATATAGGCCTGCTCGAATTTAACGGTTCGCTTGCCGACTTTGCAACTCCCGACGATGCGGAAACGCAGAGTTATATGCAGTACCAATGCTCGTATCTTTACAGAATTCTTCCTCTGCGCTCTGTTTCGGATATAATCGGCGAGGAAAATCTGTTTTTCTTTACCTTTTCGCTTTTCGGCGATCCGATGGAGTCGGCTCGTCGGCTTGACGAATACATAGACACGGTGCTTCAAAAAACGGGAGCAAAAAAGGTGAATCTGCTTCCGATAAGCCTCGGCGGCACGGTGTTTACGGCGTTCTGCGACCAATTTACCGACACGGACAAGGTCAATTCGATTGTCAATGTTGTGCCCGTTCTCAACGGAACGCAGTCGGTTACGGATATGTTCAACCGTGATTTTGATGTCTCGGCGGATTTTTGGTACAACGAGGGAATTCCGATGATGATTTCCGAATTCACGGAGTACGGCGAGCTTATCGGTCATGCCGCCAATTTTCTTCTCCGTTCGCTCCCTGCCGAGGTCAATGCCGCCATGCTGACGAGGATATATGACGCTTTGCTGAACAACCTTTTTGTCAACACGCCGCAGATTTGGGCAATGGTTACAAGGGAGGCATACCCCGAGCTTGCCGAAAAATATCTTGGCGATGAGGAGCACGCTCCCGTCAGGGCGAAAACCGACGCTTTTTATCAGGCTCAGCTTGACCTTGAGGACAATATCAGAGCCATGACGGCGAACGGAATTAAGATAAATATAATTTCGGGCTACGGACTTCACACGGGTGACGCACGGTACAATTTTTTCCGTGTGACGGCGAATGCCGACAAGGTCAACGGAGACGGAGTTATCAATGTTGAATCGACAACTCTCGGCGCAACGGCGGCTCTGCCGGGCGAAAAGCTCAGCGAGGGCGGCAGACTTTCACCCGACGGCGAGGTTGACGCTTCAACAGGCGTTCTTCCCGACAACACATGGTATTTCTACAATATGCATCACGAGGACGCTGCGAACAATGCGCCGGTGATCAATCTTTCGGTTGCGCTGATGTATTCCCACGATGTTGAAAATGTCAGCTCCAATCCGGAAAAATATCCGCAGTTCAACGGCAATTCCGACAACTGGTTTATCCGCCGCTGGAGATATGACGATATAAAAAAGCTCTATGCTGAGTATCTCGCAGGCGAGCTTGACTGGACGCAGGAAACCGTTGAGGAATGCGAAGCGATAATGTATGACTGCGAGAGGGTTATGCGCGCGACGGTTGCCGATGCGGATTTCTGTAAGGAAACGACAAGGCGTGTCAATGATTTTTGCGCAACCTACGGCGGACTCAGTGCAGAGAACGCAAAGCTCCTGACGCAGAAGCAGCTCAACGAGCTGCCCGAATGGGCAAAGGTTTTGACAAGGGTAATAACCTTTGTTGACGATACAATTTTCAAAATTTACGGCGACAAGGCATATTCGGAATTTTGGAGGATATATTTTGAAAGACTATCATAAAAGGAGACAGCGGTTATGAAAAAATGCAAGGTAGGCGTAATCGGAATCGGCAGAGGAAAGATGGTTTGGCAATTCTGCAAGGAAGCCGAAAATGCGGAAATTGTTGCAATTTGCGACAAATGGGAGGAGGGCATTAAAAGGCTCTCCGAAGAGCTTAACATGGATTCGATAACATATTATACCGAATATGAGGAGTTTCTGAAGCATGATTTGGATGTTGTCGTGCTGGCAAACTATGCGACGGAGCACGCTCCGCTTGCAATAAAGGCGATGGAGGCAGGCAAGAATGTTATCAGCGAGGTTCTGCCGGTTCAGACGATGTCCGAGGCGGTTCGCCTTATCGAATGCTGCGAAAGAACAGGAAAAATTTATTGCTATGCCGAAAACTATTGCTTCATGAATGCGCCGGTCGAAATGAAAAAGAAATACCGAAACGGCGAGCTTGGAGATTTTGAATACGGCGAGGGCGAATATCTTCACAACTGCGAGTCCGGCTGGTCAACCATAACTTACGGCGAACGCAATCACTGGAGAAACAGAATGTCGGCATTTTTCTACTGCACCCATTCCGTCGGTCCGCTGCTTCACATAACGGGCTTGAAGCCGAAAAAGGTGACTGGCTTTGAATGTCCGTTTAATTCCAGAATGGCAAGAATGGGGGCGAGGGCAGGACATACGGCGATTGAAATGGTAACGCTTGAAAACGATGCGGTGTTCAAGAGCATTCACGGTGTTGGCTGCTCCAAAAACTCCGTCTGGTATACGGTCTACGGCTCAAAGGGAAGGATAGAATCCGCAAGGGAGGCGGCCGAGCAATCGGACATCAACAGGGTTTATGTTGACCTTGACTCGGCGGAGGGCGCAAATGACGGAAAGGTTCAGACCTATATCTGTGATTCCTTTGACAGCGAGATATTGAAGAAATTCGGACACGGCGGAAGCGATTTTTACTGTCTTTATAATGCGATCGACTACATTCTCGGCAACAAGGAAGCGGATATTGTTGATGTTTACGAAGCGTTGGATATGTGGATGTGCGGCTTCTTCGGATACATTTCCGTGCTGTCCGGCGGCTTGCCGCAGGAGCTTCCCGACCTTCGCGATCCCGAGGTAAGGGAAAGCTTCAGGAACGACAACAGATGTACCGATCCGGAGGTTGCCGGCGATCAGCTTCTCCCGTCCTACTCAAAGGGCAACCCCGAAATTCCCGACGCCGTCTATGAGGCAAGGCGCAGGGAACGGGAGGAAGAAATTAAAACCATGACATTTGCATAAAAATAAGGCTGTACCGAAGCGACTTGCTTTGATACAGCCTGTTGTTTTTTTATCTTATCTTAAATGTATCGTGTCAAAGAATGAGTTCTTCGCTTTGCCGATAAGAGTGGAAATCAAAATGCAGATTACGCACACGCCGACATCGGCGAAAACCGCAAGCCAAACGGGGGCATAGCCTGCTGCGCCGAGAATGATAACAAGCATCTTAATTGCGATTGCAAAGATGATGTTGAAGTGAACAATGTTTACCGTTCTCTTGAAAAGCTTATGCGCCGGAGCAAGCTTGTCGAGCCTGTCGTTTGTGAGGATAACATCTGCCGCTTCGCTTGCCGCCTGAGTGCCGAGTCCCATTGCCACGCCTGCGTCCGCAGAGGCAAGAACCGGAGCGTCGTTGATACCGTCGCCGACATAAACGACCTTGCCGTATTCGTTCTTGATCTCCTCAAGGTGACTGAGCTTTTCCTCGGGAAGGAGGTTGCAGTAATATTCGTCAAGGTTGACCGCTTTTGCAACCTCGTCCGAAGCGGCCTCATTGTCACCGGTGAGCATTATAATGTGCTCAACGCCCTGATCCCGCAGCTGCTCGATCATATCCTCAACGCCCTTTCTCAGGGAGCTTCTGAGAGTGATCGTGCCGACGATTTTTCCTTCAAAAACAACGCAAACATCGCCGTCCATGTAGTCGGGAGTTTCGATTCCCTCCGTTTCAAGCAATCTCTTGCCGCCGCAAAGAATTTTTTTGCCGTCAAATACTATGCTTGTGCCGCCGCCGGCAACCTCACGGAAGTCGGAAAGATATGTTTCCTTGATTTTCGGAGCTGCAGCAACAATACTCTTGGCTATCGGGTGGGAGGAATAGTATTCCGCCGCCGCCGCAAGCGCAAGAATCTGAGCCTCGGAAAATCTGCTGAGCGATGTTACCTTGCTGACCTCGAAGCTGCCCGTTGTCAGAGTGCCTGTCTTGTCAAAAACGAATGTCTTTGCCTTTGCGAAGGCTTCAATGAACACCGAGCCTTTAACGACAATTCCGTTCTTTGCCGCTGCGCCGATTCCCGTGTAAAATCCGAGCGGAATTGAAATCACGATAGCGCACGGACACGACGCAACAAGGAAAATGAGCGCTCTCTTGATCCATGATGAGATGTCTTTAGTAACGATTGAACCGATGATTGCCAACGCAAAAGCAATGACAACGACAACAGGGGTGTAATATTTTGCAAATCTTGTGATGAATTTTTGAGTGTTGCCCTTCTTCTCGGTTGCTTCCTCAACCATTTTAACGATTCTTGAAGCCGTGGAATTTCCGAAAAGCTCGGTTGTGACGACGGTGACGCTGTCCTTGCCGTTCGTCATGCCGCTCTTGACCTCAACGCCCTTGCCGAGGGTTATCGGCAAGCTCTCGCCCGTGATGGCGGAGGCGTCTGCGGTTGAGATGCCGCTTTCAACAACACCGTCGATCGGGAAACGCTCGTATGGAAGAACAGTGATTTTTGCTCCGACGGGAACCTCGTCGGCATGAACCTTTTTGGTTGAACCGTCGCTCAAAACAAGGTGGGCATAATCCTGCTGGATCTTGGCAACGGAGTCGATGGATTTTCTGCTGCTTTCAACCGCCCTGTCCTCAATAAGCTCACCGATTCGGTAAAGGATAGCGACAAGCGCAGCGTCCCTCAGCTCGCCGATGCAGCAGGCGGCAATGACGGAAATGAGCATAAGCTCAATTTCGGTAAATTTTCGAGCTTTAACATCGCCGTAAACCTTAAAAACAAGCGGATAAGCCGCAAGCACAACGGCGACGATGCCGACGATCGTTTGAACGACCGGCACGGACTTGAGAAAAAGACCGACTATCACAAGCACCGCCGAAACTCCGAGCAGGGAGAGCGAGAGCTTCGTTTCCTCCGCATCTTCTTCGTCGTGAGCGCAGCCTCCGCAGCCGCAGGCACAGCCGTGGGAGTGGCAGTGCTCGTGCTCATGTTCGTGTTTATGTTCGTGTTCATGATTAAACATCTAACATTCCTCCTTTGTGTAATACATGCGCCAGACCTGCGCCGAAGATTTCTTCGACATGCTCGTCGTCCAGCGAATAATAGCTTTCCTTGCCCTCCTTGCGGGGTCGCACAAGCCCTGCGCCTCGGAGAATTCTCAGCTGATGCGAAATTGCGCTCTGACCCATGTTGAGCCTTTCGGAAAGGTGGTAGACGCACATCTCGCCGTCCATGAGGGCGGAGATAATTCGGATTCGTGTGCTGTCGCCGAAAACCTTGAAAACCTCGGCAAGGTCGTAGAGAACATCGTCGCTGACCTCGGTTTTCGCAACCTTGCGGTTGCACCTGTCATGCGGGCATTTGTCGCAAGCCGTTGCTGCTTTATTATCTTCCATTTGTTTCACCTGCCTGTTCGGATTAACATATGAATAAATGTTCATTCGTTAGCTCTATTATATGCACCTTTTCGTCGTTTGTCAACAGGTATTTATATATTTTTTAAAAAATTTTCATTGTTCACCGTTCAATCGCAAAAATTGACTTTTTTCGATTCATATGATAATATAGATAAAAAAAGAAAAGGAGCCTTTTATGGCATACGATATTGTAAGATGGATAGGCGGAGCTGTGATTTTTGCGATTCTTGTGACCGTGCTGTGCATCGTTTCAAAGAAAAAGGGCAAGGCGGCTGTTACGGCGGCATTTACGGCAATAATTTTGACGGCGGTTTCGTTTGTTATCCCGTTTGAAAATTATATCCACCCGTTCGATTCGGTCGAGAAGCTTTTTGCCTACAGGTATCATGAGGAATTGATAACATATTTTGAATGCGACGAGGGCGTTGTGTGCATCGCCGGACGAAACAACGGCAGCAATGTTAACTATTGTTTCAATAAGGACGGCGGAAAATTATTGCTCCCGTTCTCGTTGATGGACGATACTCAGCACCGTTCAAGCAAATACGGAGTTTTTCTTATCAAAAAGTTTGAAAATCAAAATGTGGTTTTCACTCAGGTTGACGATGTAAAATATGACGGCGAGGATTTCCGAGACGGCGGATCGGGATATTACTATTTTGTAGTGGACGGCAATTTCATTCCGTCACGCCTGACCTGCAACGGCGAAAAGGTTGTGCTTGTATAAAAAGAGCGACAGAGAGACGATTATCTTTCTGTCGCATTATTTTTACAGTGTTCTCAGGCCTTTTGGATAATGATTTTTTGCTGTTTTGTGGACGGCTTTTGCTCCGCCGATCGGGCAGCCCTCAACCGTTACGGTGCACCAGCCCTTGTCAAATTCGCAGTCCACGGTTTCGCCGTGGATGTATTTTTTTGCCTGCTCGGCTTTAAGCTCGATTTTTTGCTTAAACATTTTTCCCATTGCAGAGAAAAATTGGTGGTGAGGTTTGATGTAATTTTTTTGCAGACTTCCTATCGTAACTCCGCAGGAAAATGCGCCGTTCGGAACGGGAAAATCCGAGTCGAAATAAACAAAGTTTTCTTTATATTTTTTGACGGCATTTTTGTTGTAATTTATCAACGCCTCGTCGAGAAAATCAAAAATTATTTTTTGCTCATTCTTCGGAATATCCTTGAGTGCGCTTGGCGGACAATTTTCAAATCCACAGCCGTCGGTCTTTCTCATCAGCGCAATAAACTGACCCTCCCCTTTTGCAAGGTGAGGATAAAATCTGCGGCAGCGTGAAATATTTTTTTCCCTGCAGCCGTCAAAAAATATTCCGTCAGCCGTAAATTTTTTAACGCTGTCCTTGACTTCAAGCAGCTCAAAATTTTTATTTTCGGCGAGAAAGAAGTCAACATTTTTTTCGTTTTCTTCAAGCGAAAAAGTGCAGGTCGAATAGAGCAAAAATCCGCCGGGCTTGACGGTGGTTTTAATTTCATCTAAAATTTCATACTGGCGCTCGGCGCAGCGCAGAACATTTTCAACGCTCCATTCCTTCTGTGCGTTTTCGTCCTTACGGAACATTCCCTCGCCGGAGCAGGGAGCGTCAACGATAACAAGGTCAAACGCCTCGCCGTAAAGCGACGCAATTCTTTTGGCGTCGGCGCAGGTCGTGATGACATTTTGAAAGCCCATTCGCTCAATGTTGCCCGTCAGCGTTTTGCAGCGTGACGGAACTATCTCGTTGGAGATAAGAACTCCGTCGGGGATTTGCGCCGCAGCCTGGGTCGATTTTCCGCCGGGCGAAGCGCAAAGGTCGAGAATGTTCCAGTCGGGCTGAATATCAACGCTTGCGACCGCCGCTATTGCAGACGGTTCTTGAATATAAATCATGCCTGCGTGATGATATGGGTGATTGCCGATTCCGTCGCAGGAAAAATAAAATCCGTTCTCCACATAGGGGATTTTCTCTCCGCCGAAAGGATTGATTTTTTCAAACTTTTCTTTGCTGATTTTGTTCGTATTCACTCTGAAAGAGCGAACGGGAGCTTCGGAATACGACGCTTCAAATTTTTCGTATTCCGCACCCAAAAGCTCTTTCATTCTTTTTGTAAAATCAATTGGTAACATAATGTTTTCCTTATAAATTCGCTTCGATGTTGAACATACAAATTGAGAGCGCAGCGATTGCCGCAGTTTCCGTTCTCAGAATTCTTTTGCCGAGTGAGACGATTTCGCCGCCGTGCTCCTTTGCTTTTTCGATTTCCTTTTCCTCGTATCCGCCCTCCGGCCCGATGAAAATTCCTGCGCTCATTCCGGGCTTCAGTCCGTCGATTTTTTCACGCAGCTTTTTCAGGCTGTCGGCACATTCATACGGGACAAGCAACAGGTCGAGCGTTTTTGCATATTGCAAAGCTTCGCCGAAGGTCATGACGCTTTTAACCTCGGGAATTACGGTTCGCCCCGATTGCTTCGCCGCACTTTCGGCAATTGACTGCCAGCGTGCAAGCTTGTTCTTTTTCTTTTTTTCGTCAAGCTTGACCACGCAGCGAACCATTTCAACGGGAACAATCTCCGCCGCTCCCAGCTCAACCGCCTTTTGAATTATCAGCTCCATTTTGTCCGCCTTTGGCAAGCCCTGAAAAAGGACAAGACGCACGGGCAGCTCGTTGCTTTCAAGCTGTCCTTTGTCGATGTCGGCAACAACGCTTTCGCCGAGGAATTCACGAATCGAGCAGCAATAGCTTGCCCCGTTGCCGTCGTTGGCAATGAATTTTTCGCCCGGCTTCATTCGCAAAACATTTTTTATATGATTGAAGTCGCTGCCGGTGACAACGACCTGTGAATCGGAAATGCTTTCGGGCGGAACAAAGAAATGATACATAACCATCGCTCCAAAAAAGTTTTCGGTTAATTATATCATCTCGTTATGATAATTGCAAACAATAAAATGAAAGAATAATCTTGACAATTTCCCGTTCTATGCTATAATCTTTTATGCGGTTAGCAAGTTGCGGATCGCAAAATACGCAGGAGTGGCGGAATCGGCAGACGCGCTAGATTCAGGTTCTAGTGAATGCAAGTTCATGAGGGTTCAAGTCCCTTCTCCTGCACCAAACGGAGTCGCTTAGGCGGCTCTTTTTTGTTTTTATGTTTTTTATTGTTTATCAGGACTTGAACC
>CAVFTC010000011.1:0-36331 GCA_963625295.1 Bacteroides faecis | reverse complement strand
GCTTGCTGACGCAAGTCAAGGAATTTTTGTGCAGCATGACGGAAACATATTCAAGGGTAACCGTTGATTAAATCAGAGTGCAATTGTCAGCGAGAAATTTTGTCGCCGAAAGCGTCAAAAAACGCAGGCAATACTCTATGTATTAACGAGTATTTTTGGCGTTTTCGACGGCAAAATAGCCGCTTAGAATTGTGCTATGGTTTAATCAGCGGTTACCGAACAAGGCGTGCGCCTCAATTTGTGCGGTGTTGCCTTAAGGCAATCATTCAAGATTCTGCTCACTCGTTTTTTCTATCTGCATGATATTGTCAATAACAAATTTCTGCGCATTGGCATCGTAAATATTCTTCTTTATCGGTACGCCCTGCTGATTAACCGCGTCAACGGTATATATTCCCAGAGCTTCGCCCTTGGCGGTTGCAATTTTTCTTTTCTTACCTGCCGCAATTTCCTCTGCGAGATAGCCTTTTTCAACAAGCCAGTTTGAGATGTGCACAGCTGCCGCCTTTTTCATATTTTCGTCAATGACCTCGTTGATTCTCTTGGCCATAATCATAACTCCGACCGGCTGCTCACTTATCTCGACCGACGCCAGCTGCTCTGTCGTTATCTCAAACGGCAGCTGTTGCGATTTCAGGACTTGCACTTTTCGTGCGACCTCGCCGCCGTTATCAATAACTCTGCCGAGCACCTCCGAAACATAGAAAAGGCATCTGCTGATGCGAACATTGTTAAGCGTACCGTCTCCCGTTATTTCAGCATCGGTGAGCGGATCTATTCCGTTTGCAAGCTTATCGACATACATTTTTGCTCTTTGCATTTTTTCAAGCTCCGTCATAATTCTTCCTCCTGTTGTTTTGTAGCTTTTTTGTAAACTTCCGGTAAATTTCTTCGCCATATGTTTGAATTTTCGCAGAATATGTAGTATAATTGATTATAATAGGTTACCCAAAAAGGTGGTTCAAATGGAAAATTACAGTCTGCTTATTTTTTGCTATTGCATAATTTTTACGCTTTTCAATTTCGGCGTGTTTTTGATATGCTATATTTTCGGCTTCACCTATGACCGTGAGCTTAGGCAAGGCGACAACAGAATTATCCTGCCGCCGTTTTCCCGTTTCTTTTTCTATTTCAAGGGAATTCAAAGCAGCTCAAGGTCACGCCCGACAAAGCTCTGCGGCGGTGCGGAAATTTTTGCATTTTCTTATTTTATTTTCATGGAACTCGCAAATTTTCTCATTGCGGGAATCTCAAAAGATTTTGTTCTTTCGTGTCGAATTTCGATTGCGCTCTTTGCTCTGATTTTTATCGCCGCAATAATCGCCTCGGTAATTGTCAGGAGAAAAATTAAAATTCAATCTGATAAAAACGATGCTGCCGAATTGAACGAATACCTGACTCCGAAGGAAACTATCGACATAAACAACGATAAAAAAATTGATAATTTCCTCTCCGAGCCGCACGAAAAGCCGGACAAGGATCTGAATCCGCTGAATATGCTCGACGGCAGAAGCTTCGACAGCGAGACTGCCGATGTTTCGCTCGGAATGGCAGCCGTGAACCAAATGAAAACGCATATGATCGTTGATGATGCGCAGGAAAACGAGATTGTCGAAAATATTCTTTCTTCACAAGCGGAGTCGGATACAGCCGAAAGCCGTGAAACCGCAGATTTCCGCGAGGGTATGAAAAAGATAAACGAAATGAAAGAAAATCCGATAGATAACGATTTTTAATGCAACACCGCATTATTGTGTTAGTTATCCGTTGCAGCCCCTCTGCTTTCCAGCAGAACAATATCGTAGGAATCAACCGTTCCGTCGCCGTTTGCGTCCGCAAGCTTTGCGGCAAGAGTATCAACATTCATTCCGCTTTCGACGCATGCCGCTTCGACCGCATCCATGCCGTCAAGGCTTCCGTCAAGGTTTACATCTCCCCTTACGGCAATTTCATATTTATCCACACAGCTGCCGTTGTAAATAAGGCGGCTGCTTTCTTTTTCTGTTGAAAATCCGTCGGCGACGGAAATATTGTTCTTGTCCGATGTTATCAGATATTCGAAAAATCTTTCATCGCCGTTGATATAAGGCTTCATCTCCTCAAAGCTGCCGCTGCCATAGCCGATGAACCGAACAGTTCCGTCGCTCATGTAGGCTGTTGCAATGTTCTGATTTGCGTCCGCATAAAAATAAAGATTATCATCGTCGGGATGTCCGGCTGTTATCGGAGTGCTTTCTATTCCGTTTTGATAAACAAGGTCAAAGCCGCTCAGCGGAACTGTTACCTTTGAAACAGAATCGCCGTTGCTGTTATGAATACCGCCGAACTCAGTCTGGCAATTATATCCGTTGCCGATATCGTCGGCATCTGTGTCACCGGTTGCCTTTATGCTGCCGCCGTTAACAACTATCGTGCCGCCGTTGCCCTTGAAGCCGCCGCCGATAGCCGCAGCCTTTGCTCCTCCCGTTGCCGTTACCGTGCCGCCGTTGATCGTTATCGTGCCGCCGTTGCCAAGCATTCCGCCGCCGATACCTGCAGCATATTCGCCGCCGACAGCCACAATGTTGCCGCCGTTGATCGTTATCTTTCCGCCGCCTCCTGCCGAGCCGCCTCCGATGCCCGTACCGTAGCCGTCCAAGCCGCCGGTTGCATAGATCGTACCGGAATTTATTGTCAGCGTTCCGTTCGACCGTCCGCTGCCGCCGCCGATGCCTGCCTCGACTCCGCTCTGAGTATAAAGCGTTCCGTCGCCCTCGATTGTCAGCGAAGCATTGATGCCGATCTCGACTCCTGCGCAATAAGTTCCCGGGACAAGATGATTTTCACCGGTCAGTACCAGCCTTGCCTTTGAGGTTTTGAGAATGCAAACAGCATAATCATTCTCGCCGGAGCGGGAGATATTTATATCTTTAATTTCAACATCCTGCTCGCCCGACGCAATCGAAACGCTTCGATTGAGAGCCTTCGACGAGTCCTTTTGCGTCACGGTATAGCCGCAGGGATTTGTCTCGGTCACGAGCTTTCCCTGTGAATCATAGCCGGAAACCGTTCCGTCGCCGAGCTTCACATCGCCGTAATCAAGATAAAGCACCGTTCTGCCGTCCGTCGCCTTTACCGAAAAAGAAAGCGGCAGCGCAAACAAGCAAAGCGAAAGAAAAATTGTAAAAAACTTCTTCATAACATATCACCACAAGTTTATTATATCATATCCTCGTTCTTTGTTCAATGCTTTTCCAAAACAGATTTTTAAAGTCAATTATATCTCGCAAAATAATTACCCCACACATTGCATTTTTACACAAAGTGCGGGGTTCGATCTGTATGCTGTTTACGGCATTGTTACATAGTCGAGAGGATCGACTGTGCTGCCGTTGTATCTTACCTCAAAATGGAGGTGCGGTCCGGTTGACCAGCCTGTGCTGCCAACCTTGGCTATGATCTGTCCTCGTGAAACAGTCTGTCCCTCGGAAACGAGAAGCTCACTGCAATGGCCGTAGAGCGAGGTATATCCATCGCCGTGGTCAATTATGATGTAATTGCCGTAGCCTGTGCCGCTTTCGCTCTCAAGCGACGAAAGTATAACTGTTCCGGCTCTTGTAGCAATAATATTCTTGCCGTAAGCGCCGCTCATTGAAATATCAATTCCGCTGTGGTATCTCCAGTCGCCGTCGATCGGATGATAACGGTAGCCGTAATATGAGCTTAAATAAACTCCGCTGTAGGGCAGAGGCCATGCCCAACCCGAATTGCTGACATTGGAATCCATGCTGCCGGCATTTGAGCCGCTTGAGCTGTTGCTTGAACCGCCGGAGCTTTGATTGGATTTCCTGATGGCTGCCTTGATTTCTTCATCAAGCCTTGACATCTCGGAATTATATTCGTCGATCGAAACCTTAAGCTCCTTCGTCTGAGCGTTCAAGGCACTGAGCTTCGCTTCAACCTCTTCGGTCTTTTGCTTAATAACATTCTGATTTGCCGTCAAGGTGTCCTCTGTGGACTGCAAATCGCTGCGCTTTGCTTCAAGCTCGGTCTTTTCCTTTTGCAGTGCGGCTTTCTTTGTTTCAAGCTCCTCCTGCATCTTTTCGATAGAAGCGATTTCTTTGTTGAGTTTATTGACAAGATCCTGATCGCTCTCCGTAACGCGCTTGAACATTTCAAGGCGATTCAAAAAGCTTGACATATCCGACGAGGAAGTGAAAATCTCAAGAACAGAGGTTTCGCCTGCCATATAATTGGCTCTCATTCTGTCGCAGAAAAGCTCCACGGTTTCCTTTATCTCCTGATCCTTGGCTGCAATCTCTGCGTCGAGCTTTGCAATCTCGGCATTGAGGGAAGATATCTTCGCCTCGGTTGCGTCGATGTCATCGGTGATAAGATCCTTCTGAGCCGTGATATTTTCACGCTCCTGATTGAGCTTTTGAAGCTGGATATTGAGCGCAGAAACTATCTTCGACTGATCCGCCTGCTGGCTTTCAAGCTCCTTGACCTTCTGCTCACTCTCGGAAACCTTATCCTCGATGTCCGAATATTCGTCTCTCAAATCGCTGAGCGTTTTCGCCTGCGCCTTGGGAGCATACGACATGAACAACACGAAAATAAACGCCATGCTCATAAGCAATGAAATAAATTTATTCAGTTTCTTCATATACAACACCTCCACGCTCCTTGAGGTACTTCTGGATGGAAATAAGACTTCCTATTCCGCCGGAAACAATACCAATCGCAAGGAAAGCAACAAGAAGGTAAACTATATAATCGGTAAACGACACAATGGTAAAGCCCCTGCTTACCATTGCAAGCATTGACGAAACGGTTGACTGAAGCGCTCTGTAAACGCCCCATACAATCGCAAGGGAGAGAACTCCCGAAATTGCGCCGAGAACCATACCTTCCACCATAAACGGCCAACGGATAAACCAGTTCGTTGCGCCGACCGATTTCATAATATTTATCTCAAGCCTTCTGCTGTACATTGTGATACGAACCGTATTGGCAATGATGAACAGCGAGATGAGAAGCAGAACGGCAATTACGCCGATGCTGACATAGAAAATTGTGCGTCTGATTTTAACAAGTGTTTGTGCAATATCCCTGTTGTCACGCACGGAATCAACTCCGTCGAGCTTTTCCAGCTCGGAAACGGTGCTGTCGAATTTTGTCATATCGCTGACCGAGACTTTAAAAAGATCCGGCAGCGGATTTTCAACGCCCTCAAAGTATGTTGCGTCCGTACCAAGGTCTTCAAGCTGCTGCTTAAAAGCGGTTTCCTTGTCAACATATTCGCATTTTTTTACATTCTGCATGAGTGTGATTTTTTCTTTCATTTCGGTTATGCCCTCGCCCTGAACCTCATCCTCGAGGTAAACCATGACAACATTCTGACTTTCGATCTCGGTCATAACATTGTTGACATTGACAATAACCATGAATGCTGCGCCCATCATAACAAGGCAGGACATCAGCACGGCGATCGAAGCGATCGACATAAGGTGGTTAACTCTGATATTTCTAAAGCCCTCTTTTGTAAGATAGCCTAAGCGTCCTCTTTTTTTCACTGATCCTCACCGTCCTTTTCCGAATCCTGTTCAATATAAATACGGTAAGAATCGTTGTCGCTTATAATAGCGTCGAGGAAGCCCTCGTCAACCTTTTCTTCCTTGTCTTCCTTTTTCTCCTCCGGCTCAGCTTTTTCTTCCTTTGAAGAATATTTTTCTTCGATTGTTTTCTTTTCAAGGTTAAGGTGCGCCGCAGACTGGATCGGCAGTTCACCGTTTTCAATCATTCCGTCGGCAACAACCTCGCCGCTCTCAAGGGTTATAACACGCTTATCGAACTTTTTGACGAGATCGTGCGCATGTGTAACCATGATAACCGTTGTGCCAGCTTCGTTAAGCCTTGTCAGAAGCTCGACGATCTCCAAAGACATCTGAGGATCGACATTACCCGTCGGCTCGTCGGCAATGATTATATCCGCATTGTTTGCAAGCGCACGGGCAAGCGCAACTCTCTGCTGCTCGCCGCCCGAAAGCTCATTGGGATAATTCCTTGCCTTGGCGGAAAGTCCGACGATGTTTATAACATAAGGTACACGCTTTCTTATATCCTTTTCCCTTGCCCCTACGACACGCATTGCAAAAGCGACATTGTCGTATACGGTCATTGTCGGGATAAGCCGGAAATCCTGAAAGACAATTCCCATGTTTCTGCGGAAATACGGAATTTTCTTTTTCTTCATCTCGTTGAGGTTGTAGCCCTTGATGACTATCGTGCCCGACGAGGCGACCTCCTCTCGCATAATCAGCTTAAGGAATGTACTCTTTCCCGCTCCCGATGCGCCTACGACAAAAACGAACTCGCCCTTGTCAATATGGATATTGACATTGTGCAAAGCCTTGGTTCCGTTGTCGTAAACCTTGGATACATTTTTAAAATCAATCATGTTATCTGTCCTTAGCTACTATCAATATTTAATCGGATTTGCGTCAAGATATCTCTTTACCATGAGTGCGACTTTGAATACGATAGCGTCGTCAAACTCACGAAGATCAAGACCGGTAATCTTCTTGATTTTCTCAAGACGGTAAACAAGAGTGTTTCTGTGGACAAAGAGCTTTCTCGATGTCTCGCTGACATTGAGGTTGTTCTCAAAGAACTTCTGAATCGTGAAAAGAGTTTCCTGATCGAGACTCTCGATTGAGCCGCGCTTGAATACCTCATGAAGGAACAGCTCGCAAAGAGTTGTCGGCAGCTGATAGATAAGACGGGCAATGCCAAGGCTGTCATAGCTGACGATCGTTTTCTCATTATCAAACACCTTGCCAACCTCAAGAGAGATCTGAGCCTCCTTGAAGGAACGGGCAAGCTCCTTGATACCGGCAACCGTTGTGCCGATACCGATAACGGAATGGGCATAAAGCTCGGTCGAAAGCGAGTCGGCAATCGAGCGTGCAAGCTTTTCAAGATCCTTTGACTCTATGTTGCTCTTAACCTCCTTGACAAGTGCAATATCGGTTTCGTTGATGCTGACAACGAAATCCTTGGACTTGTCCGGGAAAAGATTCTGAATTATGTCGTAAGCGGAAACATCCGTCTGATTCGGAATTCTGATAAGAAGCACGGCACGGGTAGCGTCGTTATTGAAGCGAAGCTCACGAGCCTTGAGATAGATATCTCCGGGAAGAATGTTGTCGAGAATAACATTCTTGATGAAATTGTTTCTGTCGTATTTCTCGTCGAAATACTGCTTGAGGTTGCTCAGGGCAACTGCGCTGATATTGGTATACTTCTCGGCAAGCTCATCGTCGCCGTCGATAAATACCGCATACTCGGGGTGGATCTGATTGCCGAAGGTCTTATAGGTGCAGCCGTCAACAACGCAGGCCTCGGTATCCATGAATGCGCTTGCCGCCGCAGTAGGCAGCACTTCTCCGATTCTTCCAAGCTCACTGCATGAAATGATCGTGCCGGTTTCATCAATAATGCCGATCGTTCTGTCGATCGCACTTCTCATCTGATGAATGACACCCTGAAAAAGTCTGTTTGACATATAATCTCTCCTCACGATTGTTTTTTACATCATTATAAGGTATTTTCAGGCATATTTATACAAAACGCCAATCTAAACATATACATTTTACACAATTTTAAAGAAGATTTCAACCCTTTTGAGCATATTTTTTGAAAAATCTTTTCAAAACAGGCTTAATTCATCGAATATTTTATAGATAATGACTAAACAACGCCCTTTTTTATCGTCAATATGACTTGTGTAAAATCACCAAATATTGATAGAAATCATTCAAAATAACCCCATATACACTATATTTTGGAAAACTGTTGTCATTTTCACCAATAGCAAAAGAGAGCCGACGGTTTTCGACCGCAGCTCCCTTTTTAGGGCAATATCGCACAATTGAGGTGTGCGCTGTTGCCTTAGTTATTCAATCTCTGTTTGTGTCGTTTGCAGCATTATCAATATCCGCTGCCGAAGAACTGACCCCAGTCGTAGCCGCTCTGAACCTGACTCTCGGTGGTTGTTTCCGTCTCGGACGATGTGCCCTTATCCTCAACAAGCGTTGCATCAACCGTGAAGGTGTCAACGGAATAATCGGAGTTGATCCTGCAAAGCTCCAGCTTGAGCGTATCGCCTACCTTGCCGTTTTCGATCTTATCAAGAAGAACATCGGCAGTGTCAAGCTTTTCGCCGTTAACCGCAGTGATAAGGTCGCCGACCTTCGCCTTGCTGTTTGCAAGCGAGCTGTCTGTGCTGATGGAAGCAATAACAAGCGAGCCGCTCGGAAGGTTCTTGAGCTTAACTACCATTGCGTACTGCTGATACTTTTCAGCCGCAGCATACGAAATACCGAGCTTCGGTCTGTCGGTAACATAGCCGTTGGCGATGATATCGTCAATGATTGTCTTAGCGTCGGAAATCGGAATTGCAAATGCCATTCCCTCATAGCCGGTGCTGACAATCTTTGAGGAGTTGATGCCGATGACCTGGCCGTATTCGTTCATGAGCGCACCGCCGGAGTTGCCGGAGTTGATGGGCGTTGTATGCTGGATGCATTTCATCTCGTAGCCGCTCTCGCTGCTGATAGGTCTGTCGATTGCGGAAACCATGCCCTTTGTGAACGAGCCGAAGAATTCCGAACCGCCCGGGTTACCGATAGCGTAAACTGTTTGACCTTTTTTCAGTGCCGTTGAATCGCCAAACTCTGCGGCGGTAAGACCGGTTTTTTCAATCTTAATAACGCCGACATCGGTTTTTGAATCATAGCCGACAAGAATTCCGTCATAGTTGTTGCCCTCGTAATCCGTAACCGTCATGGTGTAGCCCGAGGTTTTGACCGAGCTGATAACATGGGCGCAGGTTACAATATAGGTGTATTTCTTCGAGCTGTCCTCACCCATGATAATTCCCGAGCCTTCGCCTACAAGCGAATTGCTTGAAGATGAAGAGGAGAATATTGATTGCGACTGGCCAAAGAGCTTGATGCCGACATTGAACTTTTCGGCAGTTGCGGCAACCTCTTCACTGGTCGGAATGCTTGAAGTGTTCTTCGCCGTCGGCGTTTCGGAAAGCGTAAGCTGAGTTGAATCGCCCGAAGCTGTTGATGTGTCCGATTTCTTGATTCTCGGATAAACTCCGACGATAACGGCAACGCATACAACCACCGCAACAAGTGCGATCATGAAGCCCTTGAAGCCCTTGCTCTTTTTCTTCGCCGGGACTTCGTTCACCGTCTTTGCGTACTGCTGACTGTAATAGTCGTTCTGCGCCGCTCCCGATGCGTTGCTTGAGCCGTAGCTCTGCGAATTGTACGGGCTGTACGGCGACTCCTTGGGAGTATCGTCCACCGTGTCGTTGTAACGGCTGAAATCGTTATAATCGTTGTTGTAGGACTGCTCCCCTTTGTTCTCCGCAGGCTCATTGTAAGCCCTTTCCGGTTCACTCTGCTGAGCATATCCGTTTTCGTAAGGCTGATTGTTTTCAGCGGCGGATTCGGCAGGTTCCGGATTTCCTTCTGTTCCGTAGTATCTGTTTTCGTCACTCATAATAATTCCTCCTGCACTTTTAATGGGAACTTTTTGTTGTCCGTTCCCTTATGTTGCCTACAGTATAAACCCGGGATTTTACAACGGTTTTTATAAATTGTAAACAAAAATTAAACGTTTGGAAGCCAGAATACAAATTGAGTATATTCGTTCGGCTCGCTTTTACAGACGATTTGGCCGCCGTGAAGCTCAACAATGCTCTTTACAAGGTAAAGACCAAGGCCTGCACCCTTAACATCATAGCTTCTGGACTTGTCAATCTTGTAAAATCTCTCAAATATTTTGTCCGCTTCCTCGCGCTCAATACCTGCACCGTTATTTTTGATGCTGACAAAGATTTTTTCCTTGTCACGGTAGGTCTTGAACTCAATATATCCGTTCTGCGGCGTAAACTTGACCGCATTGTCGATGAGATTATAGATGACCTGCATCATCATATCCTCGTCTGCGCTGACCGTCATGCTTTCCATCTTGTCAAGCCCGACAATCTCAATATCCTTATCGTTGATTTTTCTTTCAAAGGACAGAAGCGTTTTAAAAATATCTGCGCTGATATCGAATTGCTTCATATTTATCTGCATTTCGCCGGCCTCAAGCTTGGACATATTCAGCATACCCGTAACAAGCCTCGAAAGCCGCTTGACCTCGTCGGAAACGATGCGCAAATAATATTCATACTTGTCCGGGCTTATAGTTCCGTCAAGCATACCGTCGATGAATCCGCCGATTGAGGTCATCGGGGTTTTCAGCTCGTGGGAAACATTCGCAACAAAGCTTCTGCGGGAGCTTTCCAGCGCCGAAAGCGACATTGCCATTGAGTTGAACGCCTCGGAAAGCTGCGCAACCTCGTCATGCCCTCGAACCTTGACCTTGTAACTGAAATCTCCCTGCGAATAATGCTCCGTTGCCGTCGCCATATCTCTCAGCGGTCGGGTAAGCCTGTAGCTGAGATAATAAACGGCAAGGAACGACAAAAGCAGCGAGAAAAGAGCGGCAACAAGGAAGATTTGCAGCATTCTTTTCGCATAGCCGTACCAGCTTGATGTTATCTTCTCGGTCGCAATAACGATTGCAACGGTCTTGTTGTTTATTTTTATCGGCGACGCCGCCGTCAGCTGTGTTCTGACGAAGGTTGTTCCCAGCCTGCCGACCTCGGTATAGTCATTGTCGCTTGCTGCTTCGATAATGGATTGGTCAATCTTATAGCCGCCGTGAACAACACAGGTTGCGTCCGAATCAAACCTGAAGCGGTCGCTCATCATCTCCTTGCACACAACGACCTCGCCGTTCATATTGATAATAAAAATATCCGCATCAAGAGCCGAAGACATATTGCTTATCGTGTTGCAAATCATTGAAAGCGGAGAGATGTCCACTTCCTCTCCGCTATCGTATTTTCCGGAAAACTGACTGAGAATTTTCTGCGAGTTTTTGGAAATTATCGTTGTGTTTCTCTCAAGTGTCGAGAGCTGCTCATCGTTACGGTATTTTGAAGCAATTCCGAGATATGTTGAGCAAACTATCAACACGCTGAAAAGGCTGACCAAGGTTATAATGAAAAGATACTTATAAAACAGCTTCTTGTTTTTTGGTACATTTTTAATTCTGTTACCCATGGATCATCAGTCCTTGGTTTCAAATTTATATCCGACGCTCCAGACGGTCTTGATCTCCCATTTGTCCGAAACGCCCTCAAGCTTTTCACGAATTCGCTTAACATGAACATCAACCGTTCTGCTGTCGCCGTAATAGTCGAAGCCCCAAACCTCGTCAAGAAGCTGATCTCTTGTGAAAACTCTGTTCGGATTGCTTGCAAGATGATAAAGAAGCTCCAGCTCCTTCGGCGGTGCGTCAACCTTTTCGCCCTTAACTCTCAATTCGTAATTTGTGAGGTTGATTGAAAGATTGTCGTAGGAAACCTGCTTGATGTTGTTCTCGGCTTCCGGAGCGGAGGCGTTCGATGTTCTGCGGAGAACCGCCTTGATTCTCGCAAGAACCTCCTTTGCCTCAAACGGCTTTGTGATATAATCGTCGGCTCCCAGCTCAAGACCGAGAACCTTGTCAAAGGTTTCACCCTTGGCAGTGAGCATTATTATCGGCTTGTTGGAGTATTTTCTTACCTCACGGCAAACCTGCCAACCGTCAAGCTCGGGCAGCATGATATCAAGCAGCATGAGGTCGGGCTGATGCTCGGCAAAGAGCTTGACCGCCTGCATACCGGTGTTTGCGATAGTAACGCTGTAGCCCTCTTTTTCAAGATAAAGTCTGAGAAGCTCACATATGTTGGTGTCATCATCAACTACGAGAATTTTTTCTGTTGCCATAATAATTCCTCCGTTTCAACAAGACCCTTTATCGTTGTCTTTATCTTAATTATACTTTTTAATTTGTCCATTTTGTGAACTAATCAAAAATATTCTTTAAAATACATTTATTTCAAAGGTTGTTTTCGACCTGTATTCCTCGCCTGCCTTGAATGTGCACTGCGGGAAATCGGGGTGATTCGGCGTGTCGGGATAATACTGCGTTTCAAGGCAGAAGCCCGCATGCTGAACGAGCGGAAGACCGCCCTTGCCGATAATTGTGCCGTCAAGGAAATTGCCCGTATAGAGCTGAACGCCCGGGAGGTCGGTATAAACCTTGAGCTGTCTGCCGCTGACAGGCTCGTAAACGACCGCATCTGCTTCACCCTCAACATGGTCAAGGCAGAAATTATGGTCGTAGCCCCTGCACATCACGAGCTGGTCGTCCCTGTCGTGAATTCTTTTTCCGATAGAGGTCGGGTTGGTAAAATCGAACGGCGTATTGAAAACCGAACGAAGCTGACCCGTCGGAATGCTGTCCTCATCGGTCGGCGTAAATTTCCTTGCATTGAGCTTGAGCACATGACCGAGCACATCGCTCATTGCCGAGCCGCTGAGGTTGAAATATGTGTGATTGGTAAAATTGATAACCGTATCCTTGTCGCTGACTGCGCTGTACTCGATTTCAACCCTGTTGTCCTCGGTGAGGGTATATCTTACCCTTGCGTCCATCTTGCCCTCGAATCCGCTTGCGCCGTCCGGGCTTGTGTAAGAAAGCTCGACCGCATTATCTCCGACCGGCTCGGCGTCCCAAACGGCATTTGAAAATTCGCCTGCGCTGTGAAGGCAGGTTTTGCCCTTTTCGTTCTGAGTAAGCTGAACCTTTTTGCCGTTCATCATGAACGAACCGTTTGCGATTCTGTTGGCATATCTGCCGACGACCTTGCCCTGATAATCCGTAAAATTAAGATGACCGTAAAGACTGTCAAAGCCGACGGTGATGTCGTTCACCCTGCCGTATTTATCAGGAGTGTAAAGCGCCTGAAGCGTTGCGCCGAGGGTAATCACCTGAAGAATGATTCCGCTTGAATTTTTTATTGTAAAAAGCCTGACCTCTTTGCCGTCGGGCATATTACCGAAAAATGAAGCATTAACTGACATTTTCTCTCCTCCTTACATTGTATCCGACGGAAACAGGAACACATGAAGCGGAAGCCACTGCTGAGCATACGCCGGGAAAGCCGCTCTGTCTGCCGGAAGATTCGAGAAAAATGCTCTTGTCGCCGCATGATGACTAAGCTCAAATTCCGCCTCACCGTCGAACTTTTCAACCTTAACCTCGTTGTCGAACACCTTGATAAGAAGCTTTTCGTCGCCGTATTTTCCGTGAATAAGCACCGTAAGCTCGCCGTCGCAAAGCTTGGCATAGCTTGCCTTGGCCTTGAGGTATGCGCCGATAACCTTTTCAAAGCTGTATACAAGAATCATTTCGCAGCCGTCAATATTAAAGCCGTCCGCATTCTCGGTGAAGAACTTCAGCTTGTCCTCCTCAAACGGAGCAACGACGAATCCGATATGGTACTCCTCCGTTTTTTCCATGACAGCAGCCACAAGATTCGGATAATACTTCGGGTCAATAACGCCGAATTCATTCACATTGTTCTTTGTATAGTTAAAGACAAAATAGCCTACGAACTCGCCGTCCTTTTTAAGCAGGTACGGACGATCTCTCCATGAGCAAAGAACATCAAAATAGCTCTCGGGCTTGCGGTTTGACCTTATCGGGAGCTTGGAATAAAGCTTTTCGATATTTGCCATACCCTCTGCGTCATCCGCCTTGAGCTTTTCTATCTCAAGTCCACAGGGCATTGCCTTGAGGGAATGTCTGTATGCACTTCGGCTGAAATTGAAACGGTAAACCGTGCCGGAGCTTTCAAAGCCGAAATAACCGTAACGCTGACGCTGACCGCCGAGGTAGGCAACATCGACTCCGTTCTTGCCCATGTCCTCAACCGAAAGCTCCATCAGCTCGATCATATATCCCATCGACCTGTAGCTTTTGCCAACGGCAACATTGCCGATACAGCAAGCCTTGATCGGCTCTCCGCCGACCGTCATATCGTTGTAAAAGCTGCCGATTGCCGAACGGAACTCGCCGTTTTCGTCCTGAACAACAAAGTTGTTGTAAGCCGGTCTGTACTGATCCTTATAGCATTTCGGAAGAAGATTTAAAAAGTCTCTTTCCTCCGGGTCGTCCGTAAAGAAAACCTCGTCAAGGAATTTAATAAGCTTCTTGTTGTCCTCGTCCTTGCCTCTTCCGTAATACAAATTATTAGTCATGTTTTTTGTTCCTTTCAGTTATGTAAAATATTATCTTTAACGATTCATGAGTCGTGCGATACCGCCTTAACTATTCTGCTCGTTCCCAATCTGTCCGCACCGAGCCGTATAAATTCTTCGGCGTCGGCAAGAGAGGCTATTCCGCCTGCGGCCTTGATTTTCGTGCCGCCCGTAACATGCTTTTTGAAAAGCTCGATGTCCTCTTTTGTTGCGCCCGCAGTCGAAAAGCCCGTTGAGGTCTTTATGAAATCTGCGTCGGATTTGGAAACGATCTCGCACATTTTTATTTTTTCGTCGTCGGTGAGCAGGCAGGTTTCGATAATAACCTTGAGCAGCCTGCCATGGCACGCAGCCTTGACCGCATTTATCTCATCAAGAATGAAATCATATCTTTCGTCCTTGAGTGCACCGATGTTTATTACCATATCAATTTCTTCCGCACCGTTTTTGACCGCATCCTCCGCTTCAAAGCATTTCGCCGCAGTCGTCGAATATCCGTTCGGGAAGCCGATAACGGTACAAACGGGAATTTTCCCACCGACATATTCCGCCGCAGCCTTGACGAAGCTTGCCGGAATACAGACAGAAGCGCAGCCGTATTTTATGCCGTCGTCACAAATCTGCTTTATCTCCTTCCATGTTGCGGTCTGGGAGAGCAGAGTGTGATCGACCCTTGAAAGTATATCCTTAATGTCCATAAGTCCGTCCTTCCGTTATGAAACTATCTCGCCGGTCTGTGCGTTTACAAGATTCTGGAACAGGGCAACCTGAGTTGCGGAAACGAATTTATCCTCATGCATACTGCCGAAGAACCATCGCTTGAAGTCGCAATTTGCGCTCAGCTCCTGAAGATAGGCGTTAAGACCGGAAACCGTGAGCGGCTCATTATCCTTGAGACGGAGAAAATTCTTTATCTTCTGCGCCGGCTCGTGAGTGATCATATAATCGACCCTGTACTTGCAGCGTTCAAGATTTTCCGCACCCTCACGCATTTCCTCCTGCGTTGGGATATCGGCTCTCGACCATGCGTCGTGGTCAACTCTCATGTCAATATCGGGGCTTTCTCCGCCGCCCATGCAGAAGTATTTTTCGCCCTCAATTTCAAAGATCTGACCTCTCATGAGATGATAAATGTTTTCTCTAATTTTATGCGCCTTGCCGCCGGCGAAATTAACGACTGGATATCTTGCTATCAAGTCAAAATTCTCATGAGTTCCGTCAACAAAAAGAATCATGTATTTCTTCTTACCGAGCTTGTCCAGAATTTTCTTCTCTTTGGAGTCGCCTCGCCATATAAAGCCGAAGTCTCCGCAGACAATAAGAGTATCGCCCTCTTTTATATTTTTGAACTTTTTCTGAGAAAAGAGAGCATAGTCGCCGTGCATATCTCCGGTTACATAAACCATTGTCAGATCACTCCCCAAAATGCGATAAAATTTTTGAAAATCATGTTTATTTTTATAATTTAATCTGTTATAATATTTTCAAGGCAATGCTGCACAATTGAAGCGTGCGAATTGCGCAGTAAGCTTTTTCGTCAGGGTGTAAAAAATCGGCAGTCTTGCTTAGGCAAGTCGAATTTTTTTGCAGCGTGACAGGAACAGATTTAAGGTATTGCCTTAAGTAATATAATACTACAAGTTCGGGTGTCTTGTCTATGAAAAAATTTATAATTTTTATATGTTGTGTCGCTTTGATCGTTACTTCGACGGTTTTTCCCGCCTTTGCAACCGATTATGCGGGTAATATTGAGCTTTATTCTAAGATTGACCTGCTCATCAATCTCGACAGCAACACCGTTATCATTGACAGGAACGCAGACCAGTCCGCCGACCCTTCATCGCTGACCAAGGTAATGACCGCACTTGTTGTGCTGCAAAACGAGACGGATCTCAGCAAAAAAATCACCGTTTCCGCTTCGTCGCTCACAAGCCTTTCGGGAACGGGCTGCATTACGACAGGGCTTCAGGACGGTGAGGTCATCAGCGTTTACGACCTGCTTTGCTGCATGCTTATCCCGAGCGGAAACGACGCAGCGCTTGTGCTTGCCGACGAGTACGGAGCCGGCATTGAAAATTTTGTCAAAAAAATGAATGATGCGGCAAAAGCCCTCGGCTGCACAAACACAAAATTCACAAATCCGCACGGACTTGACGACAGCAATCAAAAAACCACGGCAAACGACATTGCAAAAATCGCTCAGGCTGCAATGAAATACTCCGTTTTTGAAACAATAGTCAAAATGCTGACCTATGACCTTCAAAAAACGAACAAAAACGAGGAACGCACGATAGTCAACACGAACTATATGCTCAATTACGGCTACCCCGACTATTACTATGAAAACGCCAAAGGAATCAAAACCGGTTCGAGCAACACTGAAGGCGAAAGTATTGTTTCAATCGCTTCAAAGGACGGCTACAGCTACTTGGCGGTCGCCATCGGAGGGCCGTATAAGGACACGGACAAGGACGGCGACACGGAAAATCAGGCAATACTCGACGCAGTGAGAATGTTTGAATGGGCGTTTGACAGCCTCAGTTACGAAATTGTCACCAAGCAGTCGCAGTTTGTCACCACCGTTCCGGTCAATTATTGCTGGGACATGGACAGCGTCCGTTTGGTCGCAAAGAGTGAGGTTCTTGCCCTCGTGCCCGACGGAAACGGTTCGGAAAGCGTCAGCTTTGAGCCGATAGATATGCCGGAGGCTCTTGACGCCCCGTTCAAAAAAGGCGATACGGTCTGCAAAGCGAAAATATTATTTGCCGACCACCAAATCGGCACGGTTGAGCTTGTTGTTGCCGAAAGTGCCAACATGAGTATGCTGCTTTATCTCAAGTCAGCACTCAAACGAATGACCGCAAGCACGATTTTTAAAATACTGATAGCTCTCGTCGTTCTTATCATTGCCGCATATATTGCTCTTTATATTCGGGCAAACCGCAGACGCAAAAAGAACCGAGAGCTGAAGATGTTCAAATACAGCGAGCTTCAGCACAAGCCAAGGAACAGGAACAAAAAATAAGGAGATTTTGCATGACTGACATTCAGAGATTAAAAAATTTAACCGTCCCGAGCGGAACGGTTGATTGCGTTCTTGATACCGACGCATACAATGAAATTGACGATCAATATGCTATTGCTCTGATGATGAAATCGCCGAAATGCAATGTTAAGGCGATTTACGCCGCACCGTTTTTTAATCACCATTCCGAATCCCCGGAGGACGGCATGGAAAAAAGCTACTGCGAAATTTTAAACCTGCTCGACCTGATGGGCAAGGAAAATTTCAAGGCAAATGTGTTCAAAGGCTCACGGACTTTTTTGACAGACGAAAAAACGCCGGTTGAAAGTGCGGCAGCAGAGCATCTGGCATCTCTCGCCGCAGAATATACGCCGGAGCGTCCGCTCTATGTGGTGGCTATCGGAGCGATTACGAATGTAGCCTCCGCCATTCTCAAAAACCCCGAAATTGCGGAAAACATCGTCGTCATTTGGCTCGGAGGTAACGACATCGCTTGGCAGGATACAAAGGAATTCAACATGGTTCACGACATTGCGGCGGCAAGGATTGTTTTCAACTGCGGCTGTCCGCTTGTTCAGCTCCCGTGCATGGGCGTTGTGTCCGCATTCTACACCACAGAGCCGGAGCTGCGCCATTGGCTCGGCGGCAAAAACGCCCTGTGCGATTATCTTGTAAAACACACCGTTGATGAGGTGGAGAGCTACGCCGAAAATCATGTGTGGAGCAGAGTAATCTGGGATGTTTGCGCTGCGGCGTGGCTTCTCAACGATAACGATCGCTTTATGAGTTCGGTAATCGACCACGCTCCGCTCCCGACCTATGACGGCACATATTCATTTGACAGCCACCGCCATCTGTATCTGCGAATAACGCATATACACCGTGACGCACTGTTCGAGGAGCTTTTCCGAATCCTTTCAGAATAAAGACAACTTAAGCTAAGGCAACACCTCACAATCGGGGTGTTGCCTTAATTCTGTTTATTCCGTTTTATTCCGTTACAAGCTCTTTCTGCTTTTCCGGCTGATTTTCCAAGCCTTGTTCTGCCTCTTTGACCTCTTTGTTTACATCGTATTTCATACCGTGATGATATGGGAAAATTTTAAGGAATACCCATGCGGCAACCGCACCGACGGAGTTGAGGATTATATCCCCCATCGTATCCATGAGCGGCCATCTGCCGATATCCTTCGGGTCGAAGAGCGTTGCCTCCTTGGAAGTTCCTTTGGCAAGCTCGTAGCACCAATGCTGTGCGTCGCCGATAGTTCCTTTTTCGGGATTTGTCATGACCTGATCCATTATGAACTCTACAAGCTCCCAACAGGTTGAAACGAAGAACGAGAAGCACAAGGCGCAAAGAAGCGCAACGGGAACCGAAACCGGCTTTTTATCGCGCTTTTGCATTGCGACAACCACCTCATAGCCGAGCAGAACGCAAAGTCCGCCGCTGAGAAGGTGCATTCCCGAATCCCAAAATCTTGAATCATAATAAAAATTCAGAAATTTTCCGCAGAAGGAAGCGGCAAAAATCATAACAATTGAAAAATCCTGAACCAATGACGGCATATGCCTCACAAAGCATTTTTCGGGGAAAAGCATAAATATTTCCCACGCAAACATTGCGATAAAGTTTGCACCGACCTGAAGCGGGTCGGAAATATCGAACGGAGTTCTGAGAAATCCGGCAACGAACGCATAAATCATCAGCGCTCTGAAGATCCACCAGAAAACAAGCTCCCATACCTTACAGTTTGATTTTATACGGCCGATATACTCTTTCATTACATCACCTTTTTTAATTAGTAGACATGTGTGTTATTTCATAATACGATAAACTTTAATGTTTGTCAATATTTATTCAAGCTCGTCCTCATAATCTTCTTTGGAATAATCGAAATTTTCGTCAATTTCAACTCTGCCGAATTTTTTCCGTTTTGAATAATCGCCCCTGCTCCGCTTATAAATATTGTTGCCGAAGCAGGTGCTGTGCTTTCCGTTATGGTGGCAAACATGACCCTTCTGCTGGACGCTCATGAGCAGAGCGTCGCCGCCGCAGTTAAGGTCAAGCGACATCAGCCGCTGCGAATTTCCTTTTTCCTCGCCGAATTTGTAAACCTTATCGGTTTGCGAATCGTAATAATACGCCCTGCGTGTTTTGAGCGTATAGGCGAACGCCTCCTTGTTCATATAGCCGAGCATAAGCACCTTGCCGGAGCTGTGCTCAACCGTAATCACGGGCATGATATTTTTATTTTCCCAAAGCTTGTAAAGGTCAATCATTCCTTATTTCCTCCGTTAGAATCCAAAAAAGCTCATTTGTGTGCTTTGCGGCAAGCCCTCAAGCGCACCGCAGGCGTCGAGCGTTTCCATAACCGATTTACTGATTCCGGCACGCTGCTGAAGATCGTCACGGGACATATATTCGCCCTCGCCGTCATCTCTCGCCTTCATCAAAGCAAGCGCCGCCGACTCGCCCGTTCCTGCCATGGACATGAACGGAAGCCTTATCTTTCCGTCCTCCAGCTTATAAATCGTTGCGTGCGATTTGTAAAGGTCTATCGGCAAAAATTCAACGCCTCTTGCCATCATCTCGTTGACGACCTGCATTGCAACATACATGTTTTCTTCCTTTGCCGTTGCGTCGTGACCCTTATTAAGAATCGAGTTCATGAGCTGCTTAACAGCTCCCCTGCCCTCAAGAATTGCAACGGTATCAAGGTCTTCACCTCGAACCGTCATATAGGTTGCGTAATATTCCGTCGGCCTGTAAATCTTGTACCACGCAAGACGCATTGCGGCGCTGACATATGCCGCAGCGTGAGCCTTCGGGAACATATACTTGATTTTCATACACGAATCAATGTACCAATCGGGAACATTGTGCTCCTTCATGGCTTTTATATGAGCCTCCGTCAGAAGCTTGGTTGCGTTGCCCTTACGGACGATTTCCATGATTTTGAACGCCATATCCGGCTCAAGTCCCTTATGCATCAGGTAAACCATGATGTTGTCACGGGTTCCTATAACCTCGGAAATTGTGCAGGTTCCGTTCTTGATAAGCTCCTGAGCGTTGCCGAGCCAAACATCCGTACCGTGAGAAAGTCCCGAAATCTGGAGCATATCGGAAAAATTCTTCGGCTTTGCTTCCATCAGCATTCCTCGAACGAACGGCGTACCAAGCTCCGGCAGAGAAAGTGTGCCGGTTTCGCAGCCGATATCCTCCGCCGTTACACCGAGCGGCTCGGGAGAGGTCAGAAGCTCATAAAGCTTCGGGTCGCAGATATCGACATCAAAAACATTGATGCCCGTCGAATCCTCAAGATGGCGGTAAAGCGTCGGCACATCGTGGCCGAGGTTATCGAGCTTGAGAATAGTATCATGGAGCGAATGGAAATCAAAGTGGGTCGTTCTCAGTCCGCCGGAAACATCGTCCGCCGGGTGCTGGATCGGAGTGAAATCCTCAGCGTCATTGCTTGCCGGAACAACAACCATTCCGCCGGGGTGCTGACCGGTCGTTCTCTTGACGCCCGTGCAGCCCTTTGTCAGCCTGTCCTCCTCGGCACGGTTGACCGTTATGCCCTTGACCTCAAGCCATTTTTTGACAAAGCCGTAAGCCGTTTTGTCGGCGATAGTGCCGATTGTACCTGCCTTAAATGTATGGTCGATTCCGAAAAGCTCCTCGGTGTATCGGTGAGCGTAGAACTGATATTCACCGCTGAAATTAAGGTCGATATCGGGCTGCTTGTCGCCCTTGAAGCCGAGGAAGGTTTCAAACGGGATATCGTGACCGTCACGGTGCATCGGGATTCCGCAATTCGGGCAATCCTTCGGCGGCAGGTCATAGCCCGAGCCGACAGAGCCGTCCATGAAGAATTCCGAATGCTTGCATTTTTTGCATATATAATGCGGCGGCAAAGGATTGACCTCGGAAATTCCTGCCGCATGGGCAACGAACGACGAGCCGACAGATCCTCTCGAGCCGACATAATAGCCGTGCTCCTCGGAATTCTGAACAAGCTTTTGAGCGATCATATAAAGAACGCCGAATCCGTTCGAGATGATTGATTTCAGCTCTTTTTCAAGCCGCTTTGCAACATTTTCGGGTACGGGATCGCCGTAATCCCTTTTGGTTCTCTCCCAGCAGATACGGGTCAAGTCCTCGTCTGCGCCCTCAAGGCTCGGAGGGAATGTTCCTCTCGGGAAGGGCGTCATTCCGCTTTCGCAAAGGTCTGCGATTTTATTCGGATTGGTGATAACGACCTCCCTCGCCGTCTCCTCGCCGAGATAAGCGAATTCCGCAAGCATTTCGTCCGTCGTTCTGAAATAGAGCGGTGCTTGCTGAGCTGCGTCGGAGAAGCCCATTGAGGTCATCAGAATTTCACGGAAAACGGCGTTGCCCGGGTCAATGAAATGAACATCGCAGGTCGCAACGACCGGCTTGCCGAGCTTGTCCGCAATGTGGATTATTTGCCTGTCAATATTTTCAAGATCCTCAACCGTCTTAAAGCGTGCGTAACGCTCGTCCTGACTGCGAAGCATGAAAGCGTTGTTTCCGTTCGGCTGAATTTCAAGATAGTCATAGAAGGAAGCGATTCTGAGAACATCCTCGTCGCTTTTTTGGTCGACAAGCGCACGGTAAAGCTCGCCTGCCTCGCATGCGCTTCCGACAAGAAGCCCCTCACGAAGCTGCATAAGCCTGTGCCGTGGGATTCTCGGTCTGCGCTTGAAAAATTTAAGATTAGAATCGGTTATAAGCTTATAGAGATTTTTAAGTCCCTGCGTATTTTTTGCGATTATAATGATATGGTATGTCTTTTCGGCACGAACCTTTTCGATATATCCGCTCGGAATTTCATCATCGACTCCGAAGCCGTAATCGTCATAGAAAGCGTCGTCATCAACGAGGTAGCCCTCCATACCGTAGATTATTTTTATTCCGGCCTTGGCGGCAGTGTTGCACGCCTCCGGAAAAGCCTGAACAACTCCGTGGTCTGTAATTGCAATAGCCTTGTGACCCCACGCTATCGCACGGCTGACAAGCTCCTTTGCACTCGTCATACCGTCCATTGCCGACATATTTGTATGCAGGTGCAGCTCCACTCGTTTTTCGGGAGCGTTATCCTGCTTTTCAATCTTTTCAATCTCTGTGACAGCCCTTGCATTGATGAGATATGTATGCATATAGGTGTCCATATTTATTGCGCCTCGGACAAGCACGGTCTTGCCGTCCTTTAGGTTCGCCACAAGCTCCTCGCACTTTTTCCTCTCGCCGAAAACCTTGACGGGATAGGACGAGGTGTAGTCGGTTATATTAAAATTGATTATGCTGTAGCGGCCGTCCTTGGACTCTCTTGTTTCCAGAGAAAATACATCGCCCCAAACAACGACCTCGCCGTCCTCCGGCAAACATTCGCTGATCGGCTTCGGCTTGCCCTTGACAAGCGTGCCGAAAAGCGGCTTTGCGTTCGTGATTGAAATCGGCAGATCGTCGTATGTTTTTTCCTTTGGCTTTTTTTGAATCGGTGCTTTGGATGCTGCAACGGGGTTAGCCATCGGCGGAGCAACGGCGATCTTTTGATTTTCTTTTTTCTGAAGCTCCTCAAGAGCCTTGATATCGTCCTGAGCGGAAACGCCGCTGATGAACTCAACGGCTATCAGCCTTTCAAATCGGCGGTCGATGGTTTGGCGAATGAATTTGTCGCAGCCGAGATTGACAAGCACATCCCTGCCGTTCGCCGCAAGCTCAACGGTCAGCTTATCTCCGCTGAGATTGTAGGTTGCGCCCTCAAGTATAGTCTTTGAAGCAGGAAAATGCTCATAAATTTCCTTGACAAAGCCTGCCATGTAATTTATATCAAATGTTTCGGGAGGGAAATGTATTCCGAGGTCAAGCCGATGCAGATTCATCACACGCATAAGCTCCACCCTCGCCTTTTTGATAACTGACGAGTCAATGGGCGCAGGAAAGCTGACGAGCATGCTGACACTGCGTTCGGCAAGGCTCGCCTCAATGCTTTCAACCGTTGCGCAGTCAAAATATGCCGCAACGCTCTGATCTATGTACTCGCCGAAAAGGCTGAGGAAACTGACTTCTTTCAAAATTACACTCCCAAATTAAGGCAATGTCTCACAAATTGCCTTACATCTTATCTATTTCAGTCAGCAGCTCGCTGACAATATCTTCTTCCTTTATTTTTCTGATAATTTCGCCCTTTTTGATAAGCACCGCGCAGCCGTCGCCGCCTGCAATGCCAATATCGGCTTCCTTTGCCTCGCCGGGGCCGTTAACAATGCAGCCCATTACGGCAACCTTGAGCGGCTTGCGGCAATCCTTGAGCGCAGCCTCAATTTCACCTGCCAGCTTGATAAGGTCGATTTTCGTTCTGCCGCAGGTCGGGCAGGAAACGATCTGAACGCAGTCGCTTCTCAAATCAAGAGCCTTGAGTATATCAAGTCCTGCGTAAACCTCCTTGACCGGATCGGCAGTCAGCGAAACACGGATCGTATCGCCGATTCCGTGCATGAGCAGACTTCCTATGCCTGCGCTGGATTTTATAAGTCCCATGCGCTCCGTACCGGCCTCTGTTACACCGAGATGAAGCGGATAATCGCATCTTTCGGCAACGGTTTCGTAAGCCTTTATCATGTTTTCAACATTTGATGACTTGATTGAAATAACGATATCGTCGAAGTCGAATTTTTCGAGCAATGAAGCGTGATACATTGCGCTTTCCGCCATCGCTTCGGGAGTCGGTGCGCCGTATTTTGCAAGAATTTCCTTCTCGACCGAGCCTGAATTCACGCCGATACGAATGGGAATATTTCTCGAACGGCACGCTTCGACAACCTTTTTAACTCTGTCGTCAGAGCCGATATTGCCGGGGTTTATTCGCACCTTGTCAACACCTGCAGCAACGGCTTCAATTGCAAGACGATAGTCAAAATGAATATCCGCAACGATTGGCACGCTCACCGCTTCCTTGAGAGCCGGGATAAGCTTCACGGCGTCCATATCGGGGATTGCTCCTCGGATTATCTGACAGCCGGCTTTTTCAAGCTCGACCGCCTGCTTAACGCTCGCTTCGATATCATGAGCCGGCTTGTTGAGCATTGACTGCACGGTTACAGGTGCGTCGCCGCCGATATATATATTGCCTATTTTTATTTTTTTCGTTTTTCTGCGCTCCATTTTAATACCTCAGTTCGGTTAAAATGTTTTTGTGTTTTATTTTTCTTTATCCCCTCCGCCGCTCTGCGGCACCTCCCCTTACAATAAGGTGAGGCTGACAAGGCTTCTGCTGACTTTGCTGGACGAGCATTGCCCGTCCTCGTTGTTTTCTGCTGACTTTATCGGACGAGCAATGCTCGCCCCTACAAAAAACCACTCCAATGTACGCAATCTTTCTTTTACATCTCTATAAATTTAAGGCAATACCGCACAAATCGAGGCGCACGCCTTGCTTGAATATGTTTCCGTCATGCTACACAAAAATTTCTTGACTTGCGTCAGCAAGCCTACAAAATTTTTGTACAACCTGACGGAAAATCTTACTGCGCAATCCGCACACCTCAATTGTGCGGTGTTGCCTTAAACGCAGAATTTCACTTCACGCCGGTCTAAAATCTACAATCCAGCATCTAACATCTATCTCATCTGCCTCCCATTGTTTGAATCAATGGGAACTGTCGCATAAGCGACGGAGGGGATAAAGCTCCCTCTTTTTATAGTTTCCCTCACTTCACAATCAGCGAATATATGTCCTTAAATGTGATTGCTGCCATAAAGAGCAGGAGAACGACCATGCCGATAGCATGAACAAGCGATTCATACTTCTGATTTACCGGCTTTCTTCTGACAAGCTCAATGAGCAGGAAGAACAGCCGTCCACCGTCAAGAGCCGGAATCGGCAGAAGATTGAACACGCCGATATTTATTGTAATAAGAGCCATTATGCTGAGAAGTCCCGTGTAGTCCGCCGTTTTGACCGACTCCTGCGCCGCATCGGAAACATAGTCCACAACGCCGACGGGTCCCGAAACATCCTTGACGGAATATTTGCCCGTAATAAGATCGAACAGGCTCAGCCAAACCATTCTGAATATGCTGACGGATTCCTTGAAGGTATCCTTGAAAACCGTTCCTGCGGTCTTGTCAACGCCGACCATGACTATCTTTGAATACGGCATTTCAACATCGTTGATTTCAACCCTTTTACCGTCACGCTCGACCAACAAATCCGCCGTTGAGCCTTCGTCACGGCTGAGAAGATACGGAACATCGGTGTAATAATAAACTCTTTTGCCGTCGATTTTGATTATTTTGTCATTTGATTTAAGCCCGTTGTATTCCGCAACCTGTTTGCCGTTGTCATTGAAGAAATTGACACGGTTTGTGCCGGAAAGGCTATCCGAAACGCCGAGCATTACCGCAATTATAATAAGGCCGAGAATAATGTTTACCATTGCGCCGGCAACTACAATAATTATTCTCTGCCAACAGGGCTTGTTGTTAAACGCACGCTCGTCCGTGCTGTCCTCGTCCTCGCCCTCCATGCTGACAAAGCCGCCGATGGGCAGCAGCCTCCATGAATACTGGGTTTCGCCCTTTTTCTTTTTGAGCAAGGTAGGACCCATGCCGAGAGAGAACTCATTTACCTTTACTCCGAAAATCTTGGCAAAGGTGAAATGTCCTGCCTCGTGCACCATGATTATTATGCCGAAAAATATTATCGCAAGCAGGATAGTCCATTTGCTTGCCAATGCAGACAAAAATTCTATTTTGATCGCCTCTTTCATAGGCTGAGCAGTCTCAACCGGTTATTTTTTCTTTCACATAACCCCTCGCCCAATTGTACATATCCAAAACATCGCCGAGCTTGTATGTATCGAAACGCCGGGCATTTTCAACGGTCTTAGCGACCAGCTCCTCAATCTGTAAAAATTTAATTTTGCCCTGTCTGAATGCAAGATTAGCCTCCTCGTTCGCCGCATTTGCGCAGGCAGGAAAAAGTCCGCCGTCATTTATTGCCTTTCGGCAGATATTGATAAGTCCGAAGGTTTCGTAATCCGGCTTATCGAAGGTAAGCGTGCCGTAATCGGTAAGCGAAAGCTCCTTGACGGGCGACGGAATCCTGTTTGGATAGGTCAACGCATACTGAATCGGAATGCGCATATCGGGAACGCCGAGCTGAGCGATAACGGAATTGTCGCAGAACTCAACAAGCGAATGGATAACGCTCTGACGATGAACAACAATGTCGATATCCTTGGGGTTCATCGAGAAGAGCCAAACCGCCTCAATAAGCTCAAGTCCCTTATTCATCATTGAAGCGGAGTCTATAGTGATTTTTGCACCCATGCTCCAATTCGGGTGATTGAGTGCCTCCTTGACCGTAACATTGACAAGCTCACTGCGCTTTTTGCCGAAAAACGGGCCTCCCGAAGCGGTAAGAATGAGCTTTTTTATCTCCTTTTTATCACGGCAGCCCTGCATTGACTGAAAAATCGCCGAATGCTCACTGTCAACAGGGAGAATGCTCACACCCTTTTCCTTTGCAAGCCCCATAACAAGCTGACCGCCGGCAACAAGCGTTTCCTTGTTAGCAAGCGCAAGCTCACTGCCTGCATTGATTGCGGCCAAGGTCGGTTCAAGTCCTGCCATACCGACAATGCTGTTGAGCACATAATCCGCACCGCACGCCGCACACTCGCAAACACCCTCCATACCGGAAAGCACCTTGGTCTGGGTGTCGGCAACTTTTATTTTAAGCTCAGCTGCCGCTTTTTCGTCCACCATCGCAGCAAGCTCGGGCTTGAATTTTCTGATTTGCTTCTCAATCGTATCAACGCTGACGCTTGCCGTCAAAGCCTTGACCTCATAACCCTGCATCTCGATAACCTCAAGAGCCTGAGTTCCGATTGAGCCTGTTGAGCCGAGAACGGCAACTGTTTTATTCATAGCATCACCTTAAAATGTTTCGATTATGCTGAGTATTCCGTACATAATGGGGAAAACAAACAGCATACTGTCAAATCTGTCCATGATTCCGCCGTGACCGGGAATAATCTTACCGTAGTCCTTAATGCCGTAGTTCCTCTTGATAACCGAAGCGGAGAGATCGCCGAAGATGCTTATAACCGAAAGTATAAGCGAAATCGGAATAACCGCCCACCAATCCCAAAGGAAGAAGCTTCCGTCGGGGAAGAAATTCTTTGCAAAAACAAAATACAAACCGACATTCAACACCGCAGTGAGCACGACGCCGCCGATTGCGCCCTCCCATGTCTTTTTCGGACTGACGACGGGTGTCATTTTGTGCTTGCCGAAGAATACGCCCGTGAAGTAGGCAAATGTATCGGTAATCCATGCGCAAAAGATCGTAAACAATATCAGATAAACAACATTCGCCTGAGTATATCTTTCGTCGGCAAGCTGAAGATCATTGATACGAATCCAACAGCCGAGCGATTCGGGAACGGCAATCGAGCAAAGAACAGAAATTGCAACCTGCTCAAATTTAACCTCACCGTGCCACTTCACCATCATAATAAGCATGGCAATAACATACACGGCAAGAGCCGCAAACGGCGTAATGTGAAGCTTTTCAAGAAAATTGTACCTGATTTCAACAGGAATATAAGCGCCGACAAAAATTGACGGAATCGCAAGCGGAAGCTTGACCTTCGCAACATGGTTAAGCTCATAAACGGCAACGCCGCAAATGAACGCCATAAGTATCGGCAACGCCGCCGTGTTCATAAAAAACATCACGGCAATAATAGCAAGAGAGTAAGAAACTCCCGAAATAATTCTGGTTTTCATTTAATTTGTCCTTTCAGGCATTAGGACAACATCGCACAATTGAGGCGCACGCCCTGCTTGTGCGGTGTTGCCTTTGTGCAAATTCAGATGCCGCCGAAGCGGCGGGTGCGCTTATTATATTCGTCTATCGCCTTGTCAAGATCGGCAGGGGTAAAGTCCGGCCAAAGAATGTCGGAAAACCAAAGCTCGGAATATGCCGACTGCCATGTGAGAAAGTTTGAAAGACGGTATTCCCCGCTGGGTCGGATTATCAAATCGGGGTCGCTTTGACCCGCAGTGTAGAGGTGAGCCGAAATATCTGCCTCCGTTATGTCGGCAGGGTCAAGCTCGCCGGATTTGATTTTTTCTCCGAGCTGCTTGACGGCATCGACGATCTCCAGTCTGCCGCCGTAATTGATGGCGATGTTGACATCATATTTTTCGGCGTCCCGTGACTCCTCCTCGGAGGTGTCAAAAAGATTGAGAAGATCCTCGGGTATTCCCTCACGGTGTCCGATAAAATGCATCCTCATGCCCTTTTGAAGGTTTTCCGCCTTTCTGTCCTCTGCCTCGTGCATATATTCACGAAAAAGATCCATGAGAGATGAGACCTCTTCTGGCGGACGCTTCCAGTTCTCGGTCGAAAAAGCATAGAATGTTATATATTTTATTCCGATTTCTCCGGCATAATCACAAATCTGCTTAAACACCTTGGCCCCTGCCTTGTGTCCCTCCGAGCGGGGCAAGCCTCGCTGCTTCGCCCAACGGCCGTTACCGTCCATGATTATACCGATATGCTCCGGAACTCTTGATTTTTCCATATCATTATCCCCGTATTCTTACTTCTATATAGTTCTTAAAATAGCTCAAAACATACATAAGCTTTTCTTTCAAGCTGATTTCACGCATAAAAACAAACGGGAACAAGCACTTGAAAAAGAGCCTATTTGCAACTTTATAATTCTTTTTGTCTTTCATCTGTCTATTTCTAACATAGCTTTCCATTCGGGCTATATTTCTAAACAAAAAAGGAGCCGCTGTTTGCTTGTCATACTTCCGATATATTTTATATGCCTTAAGTCTTACATCCAACAAATCAAGCTTATTTTTATCACTGTTTCTGTTTACCGTTCCTTCGCTATTATTAAAATATCCATATAACGGCAAATCCACCAACATATTCTTTTTGCTTGCTGTCCACAAATTTGAACAAAAAAGCGTATCCTCTCCCATTACATAATCCTCGAATGCGGTTGTTTTTCTGAGAAACGAAGCTAAAATCAGCTTTGTACAAGCCGAATCCAATATCATTGTTTTTCCTATTATTTTTTGAGTCCCATATAAATCTACAAACTCATTTGTTTCACAGGGTCTTGCGAAATACTCAAAGCTTTTAAACTCCGCTCTATCTGTACTTTCATATCCACATGCAACCATTTCGCAATCGTTTTCCACGATAGCTCTCAGCATAAATTCATACATTTGCGGCTGTATGAAATCATCAGAATCTACAAAGCCTATATAATCGCCCTTCGCTTTTTCGATTCCGTAATTCCTGGCGGAAGACACTCCCTTGCCGGTGTTTCTGTAATAAACTACCCTGGAATCCTTATCTGCGTACCGCTTTATAATCTCAGCCGATGCATCTGTACTCTTATCATCTATGCAAACTATCTCAAGATTTTTGTATGTCTGATTCAATATGCTGTCAAGGCATCTCGAAAGATATTTTTCCTGATTATAGACCGGAACTATTATCGATATTAAAGAGTCCATTTGTGTTCTCCTTCGTTAATAACAGGCAGACCGTGAAGCCTGCCTGCGGAATAATCAATTATATTGACATAACTTCCTTTTCCTTTGTTGAAGCGGCGGCGTCGATCTCCTTGATGAACTCATCGGTGATTTTCTGAAGCTCGTCTTCGCCGTTCTTGAGGTCGTCTTCTGTAATTTCGGATGCCTTTTGCATCTTCTTGATCTTGTCGATAGCGTCACGGCGGATCGAACGAATCGCAACCTTCGACTCCTCCGCCATCTTCTTGATATCCTTAACAAGCTCTTTACGCCTGTCCTCGGTAAGCTGGGGGAAGGTCAGGCGGATAACCGAACCGTCGTTCTGCGGATTGATGCCGATATCGGAAGCCTGAATTGCCTTGTAAATCGGGGTAAGAGTTGACTTATCCCACGGCTGGATAACAAGAATACGAGCCTCGGAAACGGAAATCGCAGCCATCTGATTGATCGGCGTCGGAACTCCATAATAGTCAACAAGAACCTTGTCAAGTACGCCGGGATTCGCACGGCCTGCCCTGATTGCGGCAAAGTCCTTGCCGAGAACGGAAACCGTTTTTGTCATTTTTTCTCTGGTATTGCTGTAAACCTCTTTCATGAAAATTCTCCTCACATAACTTTATTCTTTTACAAGTGTGCCTATGTTTTCGCCGTTAACGGCTCTGACGATATTCTCGGGATCTTCAAGATTGAAAACGAGAATTGCGATTGAATTATCTCTGCAAAGTGAAGCCGCCGTGCTGTCCATTACCTTTAGCCCCTTTGCAAGAACCTCGGAATGAGTGAGCATATCATACTTGACAGCGTCATCGAACTTGTTCGGGTCCTTATCGAAAACTCCGTCAACATTCGTTGCCTTGAAGATAACATCAGCCTCGATCTCAGCAGCTCTGAGCGCCGCAGTCGTATCGGTTGAAAAGAACGGACAGCCTGTGCCGCAACCGAAGATAACAACCTCGCCGTCGTTGAGATGAGCAACCGCATCACGGGCAACATACTGCTCGGCAATCGGCTGCATGCCAACCGAGGACATGACCCTCGCCTTAACTCCGAGCTGCTCAAGCGCCTCGCAGAGTGCAAGCGAATTCATAACCGTTGCAAGCATTCCCATATTATCGGCTCTTGTACGATTCATTTTGCCGCTGCTTCTGCCTCGCCAGAAGTTTCCGCCTCCGACCACGAGTCCGATTTGAACCCCCATATCGGCAACCTTTTTAACATATGTACAAACATTGGTCACCATGTCAAAATCAATGCCGTGACCCTGCTCTCCGGCAAGAACCTCGCCGCTGAGCTTGAGCAAAATTCTTTTATACATCTGAATTACCCCCACTGCCCTAATATATCGCTTATATTTTACTTTAAATCAGCGGTTATGTAAAGTGAAAAATGACATTTTTCATGAAAAATTCAAATTTAATTTTTGTGCAATGAGACAAATTTTAAAAACGCCTGCCGAAAATGCAGCTTATCGGCTGTCGGCAAAAATAAAAACGGATCGTTTTCACGACCCGTCAACCGGCTGTTGTCTTAACCGAATAAGCCAAAGGCAATTGCACCGACTATCAGTCCGGCAGCCAAAACGCCTAAAGCAATCATCGGCAGAGATTTTTTAATCTTGATATTCATTATTTCCGCAACAAGAGCGCCTGTCCAGCCGCCCGTGCCCGGCAGCGGAATTGCAACAAGAACAAAAAGTCCCCATGTTCCGTATTTTTCAATAGTCGGTCTGTGCTTTTCCGCCTTCTTTTCCATCTTGCGAACAATTTTGCCCAAACCGTTTGATTTTTTCATCAAATCAAAAATCTTTTTCAGAAAGAGAAGAATAAACGGTATTGGAAGCATATTGCCGAGATAGCAAATAATAAACGCCTTAACAACATCCATGTTAAGCAGCCTTGCCGCAACAAGTCCGCCTCTCAGCTCCAGAACCGGAAGCATGGATATAATAAAAACGGTAAGCTCATTGGGGATTTTGCTTTGAAAAAAGGCCACTATGGACTCAACTAATTGATCGGTCATTTTTCTCACTCCGTGATGATTTTTTTGTTCAGAAGATAATTATAAGCCTTGGAAAGAATATTTCTGTCGTTTTCAAAGCGAAGCTTGTTAAGAGCCTTCTCATATCCGAGCCAAATATAATCCTCAATCTCTTCCTTTTGAATTATCGTCTGCGTATCCTGAGTCGAGGCAAGAAAAATATTTACATTCTTCTCAACCTTGCCCTGAATCGTATATTGACTTTTTGTTACAAAATCGGGATGGATATTTATTCTTATTCCCGTTTCCTCAAGCACCTCTCGGTATGCCGTCTGATGATCGTTCTCACCTTGCTCGACATGACCCTTTGGAAAGCCCCAATGGGCACTTCGTCTGTTCTTGATAAGCAGAAAACGAATCATTCCGCCGATATTTCGATAAACAACCGCTCCGCAGGAACGCTCATAGAGGCACTCCAGCGTGTGCCTTTTGCCCTTAACGGCAAAATCAATGCCGTTCATAATGTCAATGTTAATGAATCTTGTACTTTTCGGCGCTACAACCCAATCTGTTTCATTACTGTCATCATACCTGACAACGCCAACAACTCTTCCGTCAAAGCTGCGCACCGGGTGATTGATGCCCATTATAAATGCGCCCTTAACGGCGGCATTGAACTGCTTTGCCCCCTCGACCTCGCCGTAGTTCAGCTCATAAGTGAAGCCCTGTTCGTTGCTGTAGGAATGGATCGGATGAGTCACCTTGATACGAACATATTTACCAAGCATGTTCCTAACTCCTCCACCGTGTGCCGAATGCGCACGGATTTACCGCAGACGCAACAAAATACATTGTTTTTTCGTCCGCATTCAATTTACCGTACCATTATACATATATTTCGGTGAAATTACAATAGGAAATTTTAAAAAATCGAAGCTATTTGCTCTCTTCGACAAAAATCTCCGCTTTAGCGATAACCAAGCGGAGATTTTTCTTTTATATGTGTCCTTTATCAAGAGCCGATTCGATAAATTCGGCAAAGATTGAATTTGACCACGCAAACCAAGGTCTGGTAAAATCCGTCGCATCGTCGGCGTTGAAGCCCTCGTGCATATAGCCGGTGTCACCGTCGGTTGCGACGAGCGTTTCAACAAGCTTTTTTATCTCGTCCGAATCAGTTGAGGTCAAGCCCTGCATTGACAGAGCGATGTGCCAGATGAAGCCCTGCGGCGTGTGCGGACTGCCCACTCCGGAAGCCGCCTTACCCGTGTAATAGAACGGGTTATCCTCGCTGAGAATGAACCTTCTTGTGTTGACATAAACGGGATCGTTCACATCGCAATATCCGAGGTACGGTGCGCTGAGAAGGCTGGGCACATTTGCATCATCAGCAAGAACATGGTTGCCGAAGCCGTCGGTTTCACAGGCAAATATTCTGCCGTATTTCGGGTGAATGACCGTGCCATAGGTATTGATTCCGTATATGATTTCCTCACGGAGATTTCTTACCTTTTCAAGAAAAGCCTTGTCCCCGATCTTCATTTCGGTAAAAATTTCGTCAATATAGCCGAGCACGACCGCAGCAAACATATTTGAAGCGATAAGATAACCAAAGGTACAGCTGTCGTCGCTCGGGCGGAAACCACTCCATGTCATGCCGGTAAAGTTGACGGGATAGCCCTTGCCGCCGTTGTGGAGGGTGTCAAGCCAGCCGCAGTCCGGGCGTTGAAACGAATACGGCGAATTTTCAAAATGGTGCTGCTCCGTTATCCAAAGGTCAACGACGAGCTTTGCCGTTTTGATAAAATCATCGTCAATTATCGTTTTGTCCCCCGACGCCTTGTAATAAAGATATGCGAGCCTGAACGGATAGCAAAGCGAATCAATTTCATATTTGCGCTCCCAAACCCACGGGTCGTTGAGCGGCAGATCGTCGGTATGTCCGTGACCGTTTTGTTCGATATTAAACGCATTGGCATAGGGGTCGATCCTGATATAATCGAGCTGCCGAACGATGAGCCCACGAATGATTGAACGAAGCTCCGGGTCGTCCTTTGTCAACGGAATATAATGCGTAACCTGCGCAGTGGAGTCTCTGAGCCACATTGCGGGAATATCGCCCGTGTAGAGAAATGTTGAACCGTCGGGAAGAATTTCCGCAGTTGTTTCAAGCGTATTCGGGTAGCAATTCCGATAAAGCTTTTCAAGCTTCGGATATTTCTTTAATTTTTCCGCCACCTCGTCAATGTGAGCAGTGATTGATTTAGGAATATTTTTCAAAGTGATCCTCCTTAAAATTGCGTGTAAACCTCGGAATATTTTTCAAGCAATTCCTTTGCGACCTCGACGGTGTCCTCCTCGCCGATTCCGTTTTTTCTCGGAATATAATTTCGGAGAAAATCGTTTTCAAAAGCCGCAAGCCGTTTTGCCTGATAAGAGCCGCTGTATTCGTTGCGGTCAAGCGGCTGCTTTTTTGAATTGTCCTTGAGCTTTTTGGGGTTGTCAAAATAGGCCGCAAGCGAACGATAGTACATATACCATCTTGCCGCATAATAATCCTTGACCAGTCCGCCCCACTCACGCCAAACGGTATCGTAAAGAATCGAATGGTCAAGAGGACCCCAGACCGTATGGAGCAGAAGATAATTGATTTGCAGTGCTTCCTTTTCCTCACGGCTGCCGCCAAGCTCCTGCGCCTCGACATAATTCGTGCAGAAATTCGTTTCCTCTCTCGTTCTCAAAAGGCGGTCAATATCCTCGCAGATTTCAAGAAAGAGATTGCTTGCCTGCTCAAAATTTCCGGCATTTTTTTCTTTGAAAAATTCCGTCGCTCTGAGATAAACGGGATAGGCAAGGTCGGAAAGAAATTGACGAACAATCGACTGAATATCCGCACGCATTGCGTCAATTTTTTTGTCGTCGGATTCAATTATATTTTTGGCTATCGTATATAGCTTATGAAAATCGTAGCTGCGTTCCATCGAGTCATACGGCGCAGTGTGCTTAACATTCGTGCACGGCCTGGCGCAGATAACAGAGCCTGCGCATTCATCGCTTGAGCAAAGCTCGACAAGAGAAATAATGTCATCGGCGAAGGAATCGGTTTTATATCTTTTTGAGCAGAAATCCCTGATAAATTCGTCACGGTCAAAGCTGCCGTTTGCCGTAACGGCATGAAGAGCCGCAGCACAATAAACGGGGTTGACATCAAACGAATCGAACGAAAGCGCAACGCCAAGCTCGGAATCCGCAAACGGATTATCGCAAAGCCTTTGCACATTGCCGTAAATCCCCGTCCTGCCGTAGCGGTTGCCGATGATTTCGGGAATGAATTTTCTGCCGTCAAGAATATCCGAGCTTTTGCTCATTCCGCAGTCATCGAGAAAGATATATCGGTTACCGGAACAGCCTTTGAAAAATTCGGAATTTATTGAGCTTGTATGAAGATAACAGACAGCAGCCTCATCATATTCCGAAAGCATGTCCTCAAGCGCTTTTCCAAGCTCCGCAAGATAGGAGTCGTAGCCTTTTTTGTCGGAGCTGTATACACCTTCAAAAATATAGCTGTGCGTTTCGCCGAGAGTCTCCCGCTGAATCGTCAGAAATTTTTTATTGAAAACGGAAAAGAAAGAGTTCCTTGGTCTGATGAAAAAAATCGGCGGAAAATTATGCCACAACGGAGCCTTGATGATATCCATTTTTATATATTTTTTTCTCAGCCCAAAAGGCACGCTCGGGATCGCCGCTGGAAAAATCGGTTCGATGCCGAGGCTTCTTTCACGGTCGCTTATAAGCCTGCCGACGGTGATTTTTCTTTCGAGATATTCACGGCTGTTGACCGAATTCGTTTTGTCGATGTTGCCGGTGAGCTGGTTCATCAAAAACGCGGGACCGGAGCAAAACTCAAGGCAAAGCTCCTCCGACACGCCAAGCTCAAGCAGCGTTCTGAAAAGTACGCCGTCAAAGCCGACCGGCTGAAGGACACGGTTAAAGCCGTGCATTGCCATGAAGTCGATTTCCTTTTCCCAACGGTCAAAGCCTCGGAAATTTCCGCCGAGCGAAAACGCTTCATAGCTCGTCATTGCCCGAATTTTTTTCTTTATCGTTCGGGTGATTTTTTCCTCCGGCAGCGGTGCCGAGGAAATCGTTGAAATATCGTATTTTCCGTTCGTTATAACAACGCCGTGATATCTTCCGAGATAGTCGTAATATGCCATTGCACGGCTCAGCGGCGAATTGCCGGCAAGCACGATTTTTTTATCCTCGGCATAAATCTCGTAACGATCAAATCCGTTATCGGGTTCGATCGTTCTCATCACAAATTGCTCCGCAATTCTCGGCGTATTTCTTTTTATAAGGTCAACCATCGGTCTTTCTCCTCGTTAAAAGCAATAATATATTTATTATACTATACTCTGCCGACAAAATAAAGCAATTTTTTCGGAAATTTTAAGGCAATACCGCACAATTGGGGTGTGCGGATTGCGCAGTAAGATTTTTCGTCAGGTTGTACAAAAATTCCGCCGGCTTGCT
>CAVFTC010000010.1:0-38082 GCA_963625295.1 Bacteroides faecis | reverse complement strand
ACCCGTCTTGAAACCGACGCACTCTAAGCAATAAAGCGAAGTTTATAGCACGCCGCTTTCTGCGTTGGGTCGGCTTGAAATACCGGTGTATGTCTGCACCGACCCGTCTTGAAACCGACGCACTCTAAGCAATAAAGCGAAGTTTATAGCACGCCGTTTTCTGCGTTGGGTCGGCTTGAAATACCGGTGTATGTCTGCACCGACCCGCCCTGAAACCGATGTGTTACAAACAACAACGCGGAAGCTTATAGCACGCCGAAGCTTATTGCAGCGGCGTATAAAAATTACAACAGTATATTAAACGGGGCAACGGCGTCTCATGAGGTATCATGGACTCTCTGCCCCGTTTTTGATTTTTTAAAAAGGAGTGTTGATTATGAAAACCGTACCGGAGTATTTCGGAAGTCTTGTTTTTGACGACAGGGTGATGAAAGCTAATTTGTCAACAGATGTTTATCGTTCGCTTAAGAGAACCATTGACGAGGGCAGAAGCCTTAATCCCGATGTTGCAAATGCAGTTGCTCAGGCGATGAAGGACTGGGCGGTCGCAAACGGCGCAACCCATTTCACACACTGGTTCCAGCCGCTTACGGGTATAACGGCCGAGAAGCACGACAGCTTTATTTCTCCTGCTCCCGACGGCAGAGTAATCATGGAATTTTCGGGCAAGGAGCTTATCAAGGGCGAGCCCGACGCATCATCATTCCCCTCAGGCGGACTTCGTGCAACATTTGAGGCAAGAGGCTACACCGCATGGGATCCCACATCATATGCATTTATCAAGGGTAACACCCTTTGTATTCCCACCGCTTTCTGCTCATACGGCGGCGAGGCTCTCGACAAGAAAACACCGCTTCTTCGTTCGATGCAGGCTCTTAACAAGCAGGCAATGAGAATCCTCAAGCTTTTCGGCAATGACGATGTAAAATGTGTTCGCACCTCGGTCGGACCGGAGCAGGAATATTTCCTTGTTGACAAGGAGATGTACGAGAAGCGCAAGGATTTGAAGTTTACCGGCAGAACTCTTTTCGGTGCAAAGCCGCCGAAGGGTCAGGAAATGGACGATCACTATTTCGGCGTTATCAAGCCGAGAGTTGCCGAATATATGGCAGACCTCAACGAGGAGCTTTGGAAGCTCGGCATTCTTGCAAAGACGGAGCACAACGAGGTTGCTCCCGCTCAGCATGAGCTTGCTCCGATTTATTCAACAACCAACATTGCCACAGACCACAACCAGATAACAATGGAGATTATGCAGAAGGTTGCTTCAAAGCACGGCCTTGTATGCCTCCTTCATGAGAAGCCGTTCGCAGGTGTAAACGGTAGCGGCAAGCACAACAACTGGTCGATGGCAACCGACACCGGCGTAAACCTTCTTACTCCGGGTGAAACTCCTTACGAGAACGCTCAGTTCCTGCTTTTCCTTTGCGCAGTTATTAAGGCGGTTGATGATTATCAGGATCTTCTTCGTCTTTCCGTTGCGTCGGCAGGAAACGACCACAGACTCGGTGCGAACGAAGCACCGCCGGCAGTTGTTTCAATCTTCCTCGGCGATGAGCTGACAGAGGTTCTTGAGGCTATCGAAAGCGACAAGCCGTATAGCGGAACGGAAAAGACAGTCATGAAGCTCGGCGTTCATGTTCTTCCGAAGTTCCTCAGAGACACAACGGACAGAAACCGTACTTCACCGTTTGCTTTCACGGGCAATAAGTTTGAGTTCCGTATGCTCGGTTCGGCAAACAGCATCGCCTGCACAAACATCATGCTTAACGCCGCAGTTGCCGAGAGCCTTAAAATTTACGCAGACCGTCTTGAGGGCGTTGATGATTTTGAAACAGCTCTCCATGAAATGATCAAAAAGACCATCAAGGATCACAAGAGAATCATCTTCAACGGCAACGGCTACGACGACGCATGGATCAAGGAGGCTACGGAAAAGAGAGGACTTCTCAACCTCCGCACAACTCCCGATGCGCTTCCGACCCTGCTTGAGAAGAAGAATGTCGATATGCTCACGGCACACAAGATATTCTCTCCTGCCGAGATCGTATCCCGTTATGAGATCACTCTTGAAAACTACTGCAAGACCGTAAACATCGAGGGCAACACAATGGTTGACATGGCAAGGAAGGAAATCATTCCTGCCGTTGAAAAGTATGTTTCCGACATTGCAACAGCCTACAGCGCAAAGAAGAATTCCGTCGCCGGAATTTCCGTAAAGTATGAGGAGGATATGCTCAAGAAGCTTTCCGTTCTCGTTGACGAAATGTACGGCGCAACAAAAGAGCTTGAAACTGCGCTTGTTAAGTACAACACGATAAAGGATGTCACAGAGGCTTCCGAGGCTATCCGTGACGATGTAATTCCGAAGATGTCCGTTCTTCGTATCGCCTGCGATGAGGCGGAGACGATCACGGCAGAGAGCTACTGGCCGTTCCCGACCTACGGCGATCTCCTCTTCGGCGTAAAATAAACAACTCCTTATTGATTTATCCTTTCTCGGTATCGTGTCCCTCCTGCATATGCGGGAGGGGCAGTCAGATACCAAAACGACAGTCGATAAGCAACAAATAAAGAAAAGGCGTTTGAGTCGGAAGAAGTAACGCAGAGGTTCACTCTCAGAGAGTGCGGAACGGTGGAAGCCGCACAGCGGAAGCTGCATGAATAACATCCGGCGAGCTTCGATCCGAAAGATTTTTCGAGTAGGTGAGACGGAGGTCAACCGTTACCGTGACAGGGTCTTGACAGAGGCCTCAAAGAACAAAAATAGGTGGCACAGCGGGTTACGGCACCTGCCCTATTCTATGCTGAAAAAATTCACGGAGGATTTTATTATGTGTTCAATTATGGGTTACTGCGACAGCTGTGACGATTTTGAAAGATTTAAAAAAGGCTTTGATAAGACGGTATCGAGAGGACCTGACGACAGCCGAATCGTTGATACGGGCAAGGGACTTTTGGGCTTTCACCGTCTTTCTATAATGGGCTTGACTCCCGACGGAATGCAGCCGTTTGAGCTTGACGGCAGCTATGCTGTTTGCAACGGCGAGCTTTACGGCTTTGAAAAAACAAAAGCGGAGTTGAGCAAAAAATATACCTTTAAGAGCGGCTCGGATTGCGAGATAATTCTTCCGATGTACCGTGAGTACGGCGTCGATATGTTCGGAATGCTTGACGCCGAATTCGCAATGATAATCTACGATGCGCAAACGGGCGAGTATATAGCCGCAAGAGATCCGATCGGCATCAGACCGCTTTATTACGGTCATGACGAAAATGGTACAATCGTTTTTGCCAGCGAAGCGAAAAACCTTGTGCCGATGTGCAAGGACATTATGCCGTTCCCTCCGGGACATTATTATAAGGACGGCGAATTTTATTGCTACTGCGATATTGCCGCAGTTGACAAGATCAGCTACGATTCGCTTGACGAGATTTGCTCGAAAATTCATGACAAGCTCGTTGCAGGTGTTGAAAAAAGACTTGTTGCGGACGCAAAAGTCGGCTTCCTTCTTTCCGGCGGACTTGATTCCTCTCTTGTATGTGCAATTGCTCAAAAAAAGAGCGACAAGCCGATCCGTACCTTTGCAATCGGCATGAGCGAGGACGCAATCGACCTCAAATATGCAAAGCAGGTTGCGGACTATATCGGCAGCGACCACACCGAGGTCATCATGACAAAGCAGCAGGTTCTCGATTCGCTTGACGATGTTATTCATCTTCTCGGAACATTTGATATCACGACAATCCGTGCTTCGATGGGCATGTATCTTCTTTGCAAATGGATTCACGAGAACACGGATATCCGAGTCCTTCTGACGGGTGAAATTTCTGACGAGCTTTTCGGCTACAAGTACACGGACTTTGCTCCGTCTGCCGAGGAGTTCCAGAAGGAATCGCAGAAGAGAATTCGTGAGCTTCATATGTACGATGTTCTTCGTGCCGACCGCTGTATTTCGGTCAACAGCCTTGAAGCCCGTGTTCCGTTCGGCGACCTCGATTTTGTGAAATATGTAATGTCCGTTGACCCCGAGAAGAAGCTCAACAAGTACGGCAAGGGCAAGTATCTGCTTCGCCACGCATTCGAGGGCGATTATCTTCCGCACGACATTCTTTACCGTGAAAAGGCTGCTTTCTCCGACGCTGTAGGTCATTCAATGGTTGACTACCTCAAGGAGTTTGCAAGCACTTACTATACCGATGAAGAATTTGCCGAGAAGTGCGAGAAGTACGACCACGCAAAGCCGTTCACAAAGGAATCGCTTCTTTACAGAGAGATTTTTGAAAAATATTATCCGGGTCAGTCGCAGATGATAGTTGACTTCTGGATGCCGAACAAGAGCTGGGAGGGCTGTGATGTAAACGACCCGTCAGCAAGAGTTCTTTCCAACTACGGCGACAGCGGTAAATAAGATACTGACATCTACCCGAATACGGGTAATTTGTGTAAAACTGCATATTATCATTATATTAACCCGTAAAAGGGTAAGATATGATGAGGTGAAGATATGGAGTATGGCGAGCTGTATATAAACAGGATAAAATCGCTTTGCAATAAAAGGGGAATATCAATCAACAAGCTTGCGACCATGAGCGATGTTAAGCAGTCAACCTTGGATAACATCGTGAGAGGTGAAACAAAAAATCCACGAGTCAAAACCTTGCATAAAATTGCTATTGCATTTAATATGACCCTTTCGGAATTTCTTGATTTTGAAGAACTTAACGATTATTGCTTTGACGAAAATGATGACGAATAAAAACGCTGTATCGGTTGTGCGCCGGTACAGCTTATTTTTAGGCAACATCGCACAATTGAGGTGTGCGGTGTTGCCTTTATTCCGTTGTTGCGGTGTCGGACATGAGATTGAGCGCTTTCACCGGGTCAACCGTTTTGTCCTCGACCGAGGTTTCAAGGTGGACATGAACGCCGTCCTCCTTTTCAATCGGGATCTGCGTTACCGTGCCGATAACCTGACCCTGCTTAACCGTTGCGTCGGCTTTCAGCTCGGATTTAATTCCGCAGTATTTTGCTTTCAGCCCGTTGCCGTGTTCGATTTCGATAATGTCGCCCCAAAGCGCATCGTTATAAACCGCCGTAACCTTTCCGTCGTTGATTGCCACGGCGTTGTCGCCGATATTCCCCTTGATGTCAATTCCGTCGTGGGTGCGCCAGTCGTTCATTGTCTTGGAAAAAACCATGTTGCCGTCGCTGAAGCTTTTTGAAACCGTTGAATTCAGCGGCAAAAGATATTTGCCGGTGTACGGTCGGTTGAGGTCGTTGGCGGTTGTCTTTTCGGTCGTGGCTTCGGTCGAATCTCTGTCGTCTGGCACACCCGTCTGCGGCTTGTTGGCAATGTGCTCGGCGGTTGTCCTTCCCTTTGATGTTACGGAATAGTAACCGGTATCGGGCAAAATATTTTTAACCTTGGAAAGATTATATATAACAGATGCCACACCGACTATTGCAATCACAAGCGACATTACAACGGCATAGAAAACCTTTGAATTTTGCCACTTGCTCTTTTTTTCATTCTTGTTATTCATGCTATCTCCTCCTGTTTTCGTCAAAAATAGTTTTGTCATTGTTTATAAAAAATATTCTCTGAAATCATTGACAAATTTTATAGTCGGCGGTATTATAAGTAAGAAAAGTAATACTTGTATAACGGAGATGATGAAATGGATAACGATAAGTTTATCGCAACGGTAAAAATCGGACCTAAAGGACAAATTGTCATTCCGAAGGATGTCAGGGATATTTTTGACCTCAAATCGGGCGACTTGCTCGTTCTGCTTGCTGATAAAAGCAGAGGAATTGCGCTCCAGCGTGCGGAATGCCTGAATGACATTGTTCAATCTATTGCTAAAGGCGTTGAGGAAAATGGAAATTCTGAGGGTTGACGGACTTTGTAAGAAATATTCCGAGTTTGAGCTGAAAAATGCTTCTTTCAAGGTTGAAAGCGGACAGATTATGGGCTTTGTCGGCAGGAACGGCGCAGGCAAAAGCACAACGATAAAAGCTATACTCAATATGATTCATGCCGATGCCGGTTCGGTGGAAATTCTCGGAATGAGCGTTGCCGAAAATGAAACCGAATGCAAGAAAAATATAGGTGTTGTGCTCGGTGGAATAAACTTTTATCCCAAGAAAAAGCTTTTTACAATCAAAAATACTGTCAGGTCGTTTTACGGCGACAAATGGGACGAGGAAAAATATCTGAAATATATAAAGCTTTTTGAAATCGACGACAAAAAGACTGCCGACCAGCTTTCAACGGGCATGAAAATCAAGTACATGATTGCTCTTGCTTTGTCGCACGACGCCAAACTGCTTATTTTTGATGAGCCGACGAGCGGACTTGACCCCGTTTCCCGTGACGATATCTGTAATCTTTTCAAAAGTCTTGTCAAAAGCGGTGAGCGTGCGATTTTCTTCTCGACCCACATCATTTCGGATATAGAGAGGTGTGCAACGCACATTACATATATTCATGACGGCGAAATCGCGGAATCAACATCGGTTGAAAATATGCTGAATAAATATTCCTATCTTAAAGAGGACGGCAAGCCGACGCTTGAGGATATTATCGTCAGCCTTGAAAGGACTGATTACGATGACAAAATATTTGATTAAAAAAGAATTTTTGCTCACGGCGCATCCGATGACATATGTGTTTGCGCTTTTCGGTATAATGCTGATGATTCCGAGTTATATTTATTATGTGGCATTCTTTTATGTGACGCTCGGCATTTTCTTCGCTTTTATGAACGGGCGTGAAAACAAGGATATGTATTTTGATGCGATTTTGCCCGTTTCAAAAAAAGACACGGTGAAGGCCAAGGTCGCTTTTGTGTGGATAGTTGAGAGTGTGTCGGTTGTTTTTGCAATTCCGTTTGCGATTCTCAGTCAGAGACTCAATCCGAACGGCTCAAACCTTGCGGGAATTGAAGCTAATGTTGCGTTTTTTGGATTGTCGCTGATAATGCTTGCACTGTTCAATTCGGTCTTTCTTAATGTATATTTCAAGACAGCATACAAGGTCGGCAAGGCTTTCGTTTTCGGTTCAATTGCCATTGCTGTTTTTGTCGGATTGGCTGAAACTGCGGATCATTTGCCCATAGTCGGCAACTATCTTGAGGGCAAACACGGACAGCTTGTTCAGCTGCCGATTCTTTTTGTTGGAATTGCTGTATTTGCGGTATCGTTTTTTGTTGTAAATATACAATCTGCGAAAAAATACGAAAAAGTTGATTTATAGCAAAAAAACTCTTGATTTTTGCATTATGTTGTGTTATTATGTGAAAAATTAAACATATGAATCGAAAGATTCATCAATGGTAGAGGCGCATCGAGCTATCAGTAGCGGATACTTTATTAAGGTCTTGGCAGGGCTTACGGTATCGGTGAAAGGAGTCGTTGCCGAAGGCAGCCGAGGCCGAAGGCTGTGCTGGTATGTCGGAATAAGATCCGCCGTACTGTCGCTTATTTTGCGGAGAGCTATCTTATAAAAGCTTTGATATTCGGCGGAATATCGGGGCAGCTTGGATTATAAGGTAGCCGTAGTGTTCGGTTACCTTTTATTTTTGCAAAAAATATGCGTGCCATGAGAAAGATAACATCATAAGGAGTGTTTGAAATGACAGAAAACAGCATCTTCAGGGGAGCGGCTACGGCGCTCATCACACCGCTTACGGCGGACGGAATTGATTACGAAAATTTCGGCAGACTTATTGACTGGCAGATCGATTCGGGTATTGACGCTCTTGTAATCTGCGGAACCTCGGGCGAGGGCTCGACCCTCAGCGACAAGGAGCACAGAGAGGCTCTTGATTTTGCGGTTGAAAGAGCAAACGGCAAGGTTCCGATGATTGCCGGCACAGGCTCAAACGACATCGCTTACGGTATCGACCTTACAAAATATGCCTGCGAAATCGGCTATGATGCGGTTCTTGTCGTTACTCCCTATTACAATAAGGCAACGCAGAACGGACTTATCAAGTCGTACACGGCTCTTGCGGACGCAAGTACAAAGCCTTGCATTCTCTACAATGTTCCGTCCAGAACGGGCGTAAGCATTGAACCGGCTACCTACGGCGTGCTTGCCGACCACCCGATGATTCAGGGCATCAAGGAGGCCAACGGCAACATTGCAAAAATTGTTGAAACCATGTCTATCGTCGGCGATAAGCTTGACCTTTACTCGGGCAATGACGATGAGATTGTTCCGCTTCTTTCTGTCGGCGGTTCGGGTGTTATCTCAGTTCTTTCCAATGTTTTCCCGAAAGAAACCTCACTCATGTGCAAAAAGTTCTTTGACGGCGATTTGAAGGGTGCGCTTGAGCTTCAGTTCAAGTATTTCAAGCTCATTAAGGCTCTTTTCTCAGAGGTCAATCCCATCCCGGCCAAGGCTGCGATGGCTGCAATGGGCTTCTGCGAGGACTATCTCAGACTTCCGCTCACCCCGATGGAGGACGCACACAAGCAGGTTCTTCTTCAGTGCATGAGAGAGCAGGGACTTGATGTATGATTAAGGTATTGATTAACGGCGCATGTGGCAGAATGGGCTGCGAGGTCGAAAAGCTTGTTGAGGCGGCGGAGGATTTGAAGGTTGCCGCCAAGGTTGACAAGATGGCGGACAAGAGCGGCTGTTACAGCGACATAAACGACTTTGACGGCGAAGCCGATGTTATAATTGATTTTTCCAATCATCTCGGAACTGCGGAGCTTCTCGATTATGCGGTCAAAAAGAACGTTCCGACGGTCATTGCGACCACGGGTCACACAGATGAGGAGCTTGAAATGATAAGCGAAGCGGCGAAGAAAATTCCCGTTTTCCATTCGGCAAACATGTCGCTCGGCGTTGCGCTCCTTGTGGAGCTTGCAAAGCGCACGGCGGAGGTCATGCCGGACGCCGACATTGAAATTGTCGAAACTCATCATAACAGAAAGCTTGACGCTCCGAGCGGAACGGCTCTCATGATTGCAAAGGAGCTTAAAAAGGTTCGCCAAAAGGCAAAATTTGTCCTCGGCAGGTCGGGCAACGGCAAGCGTGAGCATGATGAAATCGGTATCAGCGCAGTCAGACGGGGAAACATAGTCGGAATTCATGAGGTCTATGTTTCAACCGACAGCCAGACGATAACCCTCAAGCATGAGGCTCATTCAAGAGCACTCTTTGCTGATGGTGGAATTTCTGCGGCGAGATTTATTCTCGGCAAGCCGGCAGGACTTTACGATATGAACAGCATTGTTACAGAATAATTATTCCGTGAGAAAGGATAATATATTATGATTAGAATTGGTATTGCAGGTTACGGCAATCTCGGCAGAGGTGTTGAGGCGGCGGTTAAGAACTCCGAGGATATGGAGCTTGCAGCCGTTTTCACTCGCAGAGATCCCGAAAGTGTTCAGATAAAAACAGAGGGAGTCGGCGTTTACGGCTTCGATAAGATAGCTGATTTTAAGGATAAGATTGATGTTATTGTAAACTGCGGCGGCAGTGCGACCGACCTTCCGAAAACAACGCCGATGATCGCCGAAAATTTCAGCGTTATCGACAGCTTTGACACTCACGCAAGAATTCCCGAGCATTTCGCCAATGTTGACGAAAAGGCGAAGTCGGGCAACAATATTGCGATTATCTCTGTTGGCTGGGATCCGGGCCTTTTCTCCCTCAACCGACTTTACATGAATGCAGTTCTCCCGAACGGCAAGGACTATACCTTCTGGGGTAGGGGAGTCAGCCAGGGTCACTCCGACGCTATTCGCAGGATTGACGGCGTTGTTGACGCAAGGCAGTACACCGTTCCCGTTGAGAGTGCAGTCGAAAGAGTAAGAAACGGCGAAAATCCCGAGCTTACAACAAGAGAAAAGCACACCAGAGAGTGCTATGTCGTCGTCGAGGAGGGCGCAGACAAGGCAAGGATTGAGAATGAAATCAAGACCATGCCTAACTATTTCTCCGATTACGACACAACGGTTAATTTTATTTCGCTTGAGGAGCTGAAAGCCAACCACAGCGGAATTCCGCACGGCGGCAGCGTTATCCGAAGCGGTCGCACGGGCTTTGACCTCGGCACAAAGCATACTATCGAATACAGCCTCAAGCTTGAATCCAACCCCGAGTTTACCGGCAGCGTTCTTGCCGCCTATGCAAGAGCAGCCTATAAGCTCAAGGCGAAGGGCGAATCCGGCTGCCGCACGGTGTTCGATATCGCTCCGGCTCTCCTCGTTGATATGGACGGCGACGAGATTAGAGCGCATATGCTGTAATTTTTTACAACAGAAAGGAATTTTCAAAATGATTTGCGACAACCTCGGTATAAACGAAAAGGGACACCTTACTTTTGCGGGCAGAGACACGGTCGAGCTTGCCGAAAAGTACGGCACGCCTGCATATTTAATGGACGAAGAAAAAATCAGGGAGAAGTGTCGAATTTACAAAACGGCTATGGCTGAGTATTTCGGCGGCGAATCGCTTCCTCTTTTCGCCAGCAAATCATTGTGCTTCAAGCAGATATACAGAATTATGAAAGAGGAGGGCATGGGCATTGATGTTGTTTCGCCGGGTGAGCTTTACACGGCGGCATCTGCCGGCTTTCCCCTTGAAAACGCCTATTTCCACGGCAACAATAAAAACGGCAACGACATAGCCTATGCAATGGACAACTCGATCGGACATTTTGTCTGCGACAACTGCGACGAGCTTCGTGCGATTGACCGCCACGCCGAAAAAAGAGGAATAAGGCAGAAGATTTTGCTTCGTCTTACTCCGGGAATCGACCCTCATACCCATGCGAAAATTTCAACGGGTAAGGTTGATTCAAAGTTCGGCACGGCGATTGAAACCGGTCAGGCGGACGAGCTTGTAAGGCTTGCGCTTTCGCTTAAAAATGTTGAGCTTAGAGGCTATCACTGCCATATCGGTTCGCAGATTTTTGAGTATGAGCCGTTCAGCGACGCCGCAAGGATAATGATTGATTTCATCGCAAAAATCAAAAGCGAGCAGGGCTATGAGGCTCAGGTTCTCAACATCGGCGGCGGCATGGGTGTTCGCTATGTCGAGAGCGACCCTGAGATCGACTATGCGGCGAATATCAAAAGTCTTTCGGAAATTTTCAAGGCGGAGTGCGCCGCAAAGGGCGTGAATATGCCGCAGATCCTTATGGAGCCTGGCAGAAGCATTGTTGCCGACGCAGGCATGACCCTTTATACCGTAGGCGCAAAGAAAGAAATCCCCGGCTTCAAGAACTATGTTTCGATTGACGGCGGCATGACCGACAATCCGAGATATGCGCTTTATCAGTCGGAATACACGGTCTGCGTTGCAAACCGCATGAACGAAAAAGCCGACTACGAGTGCACGATTGCCGGACGGTGCTGCGAGAGCGGCGACCTCATTCAGGAGGGCGTAATGCTCCCCGAACCGCAAAGGGACGATATTTTAGCGGTTCTGACTACGGGCGCATATAACTATGCGATGTCGTCCAATTACAACGCCATCGCAAAGCCGCCGGTTATAATGCTTGCAAAGGACGGCGAGTACATTGCCGTTAAGCGTGAAAGCTTTGAGAATATGACGGCGTGCCAGATATAAATATCGCTGATAAAAACCTGCCGATAATTCAAAAAAACAGTTGAGATTTTGAAAAAATGTGGTATAATATGCATTGAATAGTGTATATATACAATTCAGTGCACCTTGCAAAGAGAAAACAAACGTGCTGACCCTCTGTGTATTATACACAGAGGATTTTTTATGCGAAAGGATTGTCGTAAAAATGGGTTCACCTTCTGCGAACAAGCGTAAGTCAAGAGAGCAGGCATTCATCATTCTTTTTGAAAAGTCGTTCAATGCTGAGCTTTCCATTGATGAAATAATGAGAATTGCAATCGAAGCCGAGGTAATTTCAAAGGATAAAATGACAACGGATATCGTGAAAACGGCAGAGGAGCATATTGACGATATCGACGCCGTTATCGAAAAAAATCTCAAGGGCTGGAGCAAGCAGAGAATTTCAAAGGTCAGCCTTGCGCTTCTGAGAATGGCGGTCTGCGAGATGAAGTATTTCGAGAAGGTTCCGGTCGGCGTTTCGATCAACGAGGCCGTCGAGCTTTGCAAGGTCTACGGTTCGGACGAGGATAAGGGCTTTGTAAACGGAATTCTCGGTTCGATTTCAAGAGAAAAAGAGGATTAAAATGCCTTATTTTTTGGGAATTGATACAAGCAACTACACGACCTCGTGCGCAATTTACGACAGCGATACAGATACGGTCATTCATCGCAAAAAGCTGCTGCCCGTAAAAAAAGGCGAGCTTGGACTTCGTCAGAGCGACGCTGTTTTTCATCACACGGTTCAGCTGCCGGAGCTGATGAAGGAGCTTTTTCAGAGCTTTGACGGTGAAATTGCCGCAATAGGCGTGTCCGATGCGCCGATGAGGGCGGAAGGCTCATACATGCCGTGCTTTTTGACGGGCGTTTGCGCAGCAGAGTCCGCAGCGGCGGTAACAGGCAAGCCGCTTTACCGCTTTTCTCATCAGCAGGGGCATATTATGGCGGCTCTGTTCTCATCGGGCAGGCGTGACCTGTACGGCAAGGATTTTTTCGCCTTTCATGTTTCGGGCGGCACAACGCAGGCTTTGCTCGTCAGCGGCAAGCTGGACGCAAGGCTGATAGCTTCTTCACTTGACCTCAAGGCAGGTCAGGCGGTTGACCGTGTCGGCGTGATGCTCGGTTATCCGTTTCCGGCTGGAAAATATGTTGACGAGCTGGCGCAGAAAAGCGACAAAAGATATAAAATAAACATAAAGCTCAAGGACGGCAGCTGCTGCCTTTCGGGCGTTGAGAATAAGTGCAGGGCGATGCTTGAAAATGGCGAAAAGCCCGAGGATATTTGTCGCTACTGTCTTGACTACATTATGACGGCTCTTTACAAGATGGCGCTTTATATCAAAGAGAATTACGGTGATCTGCCGATGATTTTTTCCGGAGGAGTCATGTCAAATAAAATTATACGGGAAGAGTTTGAAAAGACTCTCGGCGCAGGCTTTGCGACGCCCGAATTTTCGGCGGACAACGCCGCAGGAATCGCATTGCTGACACATAAGAGGACACTTGAATGAAATCAACAATACTGAGCGTTACGCAACTGAATACTTATATAAAGTCGATAATCGACGGTGATATGCTCCTGAGAGGTCTTTATGTTGTGGGGGAGATATCGAACTTCACGAACCACTACAGAACCGGCCATTTTTACCTGACCCTAAAGGACGAAAGCTGCGCCGTTAAGGCGGTTATGTTCGCTTCGGCAAACAGACGGCTGAAATTCATGCCGGAGAACGGTATGAAGGTTATCGTCAGGGGCAGGGTGTCGGTATTTGAGCGTGACGGACAGTATCAGCTGTATATTGACGACATGCAGCCCGACGGCTTGGGCGCACTCAATCTTGCGTTTGAACAGCTGAAAAACAAGCTGGCGCAGGAGGGTTTGTTTGACGAGTGCTTTAAAAAGCCGATTCCGTATCGAGCAACACGGATAGGAGTTGTTACCTCCGCAACGGGCGCAGTTATTCAGGATATCAGAAATGTTATTTCAAGGCGATATCCTTTGGCGGAAATTATTCTTGCACCCGTTCAGGTTCAGGGCGCATCGGCAGCTCCGCAGATAGTTGATGCGATTGAGCAATTCAATTCGGGAGACTATGCCGATGTTTTGATCGTCGGACGAGGCGGCGGCTCGCTTGAGGATCTGTGGGCTTTCAATGAGGAGATCGTTGCAAGGGCGGTTTTTAACAGCAGGATTCCGATTATTTCGGCGGTCGGTCACGAAACAGATTTCACGATCTGCGATTTCGTTGCCGATTTGCGAGCACCCACACCGTCGGCTGCGGCAGAGCTTGCCGTTCCTGATATCCGTGAGGACATCGCCTTTGTTCAAACGGTCGTTTACGAGTGCGAAGCAACGCTTTTGCAGCGCATAAACGACGAAAAAACAAAGCTCGATATTATAAAAGAAAGACTTGAATACAGAAGCCCGATGATGCTGATAGACCAGAAGCTGCAGCTTGTTGACGGCTATTTAACAAGTGCTCTTTTGAGCATACAGCGCAAGTTGGACACGGAAAACGCAAGATTTTCCGCAACGGCGGCAAGGCTCGACGCACTCAGCCCATTAAAGGTTATGTCGAGGGGCTATTCGATTGTTACGAAAGACAAAAATGTTGTCACAAGCTCAAGGCTGCTTGAAAAGGGCGACAGAATAACCGTCGGATTCGCCGACGGAGAAAGAAACTGCGAGGTGCTTTAAATGGCGGCAAAAATGACATACGAACAGGCAATGGCAAGGCTTGAGGAGATCGTTGCAAAGCTTGACGACGGCAGCCTGCCGCTTGACGAATCAATAAAGCTCTTTGAGGAAAGCACAAAGCTTGCTTCATTCTGCAACACGAGCCTTGAAAAGGCAAAGCTGAAAATAACCGAGCTTTCCGAAAAGCAAGAGAGCTGAAGAAAAGGAATGATTATATGAATCATCTTGAAATGATAAACAATGCGCTGGAGAGCTATATGCCCGAAAGCGATGATATAGTCAGCCGTGCGATGCGCTACAGCGTCGAAAACGGCGGCAAGAGAATCAGACCGGAGCTTGTGCTCTCGTTCTGCGAGGCCTGCGGCGGAGACGCCGAGGGTGCGCTGCCGCTTGCGTGTGCGCTTGAGATGATACACACATACTCGCTGATTCACGACGATCTGCCGTGCATGGATAACGACGATTTCCGCCGCGGAAAGCCGTCGTGCCATGTTGCGTTTGGATATGAGTATGCGCTTCTTGCAGGCGATGCGCTTTTAACTCTCGCATTTGAAACGGCGGTTAAAGCCAAGCTTCCTGCCGACAGAATAATTGACTCTGTTGCCGTTCTCTCAAAGGCGGCAGGCTGGGCGGGAATGGTCGGCGGACAGGTTATGGATCTCCAAAACGAGGGCAAAAGGGTCGGCGTTGAGGATATCGAAAAAACCGATGCACTTAAAACCGGTGAGCTTATCCGTGCAGCCTGCGTTATGGGCTGCATTGCCGCAGGACGAAAGGATATGATCCCCGCCGCCGAGGAATATGCAAGATGTATCGGAATTTCATTCCAGATAGTCGATGATATCCTTGATGTGACAAGCGATGAAAAAACGCTCGGAAAGCCGATAGGCAGCGACGACGAAAATGAAAAATGCACATATGTTTCGCTTCTCGGAATCGACCGTTCAAAGGAGATCGTTTCCGAGCTGACCGAAAAGGCAAAGGCTGCCTTGAAGAATTTTGACGGCAACGCCGAATTTCTCGTTGAATTTGCCGACAAGCTGGAAAAAAGAAAGAACTAATTACCTGTAAATCGGATGTGAAGAGTATTGGATAAGGAAATAAAATATCTCAATAAAATACATTCGCCGGCTGACCTGAAAAAGCTTGACAGGTCGGAATATCCCGCACTTGCGCAGGAGATCAGAGCCGTTCTTATAGACACCGTTTCCAAAAACGGCGGTCATCTTGCGTCCAATCTCGGTGCGGTTGAGCTGACAATTGCAATTCATCTGACATTCGATTCGCCGAAGGACAAGATAGTTTGGGATGTCGGGCATCAGGCATATACGCACAAGCTGCTGACGGGTCGGTACGATGTGTTCGATACAATTCGTCAAAAGGACGGAATATCGGGCTTTTGTCACCCGAATGAGAGCGAGCACGACACCTTCTACAGCGGACACAGCGGAACATCGGTTTCCTCCGCATTCGGAATTGCGGAAGCAAATAAAATAAAGAAAAACAATAATTATACAGTTGCCGTCATCGGAGACGGTTCGTTCACGGGTGGTCTTGTTTATGAGGCACTCAATAATGCCGGCAGGTCAAAGACGAATCTTATCGTTATTCTCAACGATAACGAGATGTCGATTTCCAAAAATGTCGGTTCTGTCGCAAAATATCTTACAAAAATCCGCTCAAAGAAGCATTATGTTCGCATGAAGGCGAGGTTGGAACGCTTCCTCGACAGGATTCCGCTTATCGGTCCCAGTATGGCAAGGGGACTGTTCAACTTTAAAACAGCGGTTAAGAATCTTATTTACGAAAGCACCATTTTTGAAAAAATGGGCTTCAGATACATGGGACCCATTGACGGGCATGACATAGGCATGATGTGCGAAGCGTTGGAGACGGCAAAGAGCCTCGGCGCACCGGTTCTGCTCCATGTCAACACGGTCAAGGGCAAGGGCTATAACTATGCGGAAAAAGATCCGAGCCATTTCCACGGCATTTCGGATTTTGATATAGACACGGGTGAGCCGCATTCGTCAGGAGACACATTCTGCAACGAATTCGGTAAGCTGATGTGCAAAATGGCGCAGGAGGATAAGCGTATTACCCTCATTACCGCCGCAATGTCGCTCGGAACGGGATTGACGGAGTTCAGCGACAAATATTCGGAAAGATTTTTTGATGTCGGCATCGCTGAGGAGCACGCTGTGACCTTTGCGTCCGGACTTGCAAAGGGCGGAATGCTGCCTGTTTTTGCCGTTTATTCAACATTTTTGCAGCGTTGCTATGACGAGATAGTGCATGACGGCGCATTGCAGGATCAGAAGCTTGTGCTTGCGATCGACCGTGCGGGCTTTGTCGGTGACGACGGCGAAACCCACAACGGACTTTACGATGTTGCATTTCTTCAAAGCATTCCGAAGGTAACGGTCTATTCGCCGGCAACCTATGACGAGATGAAGGTTGATTTCGGCAATGCATTTTACCGTGACAAGGATGTTGTCGCCGTTCGCTATCCGAGGGGCGGCGAGGCTGAGATTCCGGAGGATTACACACCGTCGTTCGGCACATATGATGTTTACGGGGACTCCGCCGCCGACACGGTTATAGTGACCTACGGCAGACTGTTTTTTGAAGCGGCAAAGGCTGTTAAGCTGCTGCCGAGCCATGATATAAACGCAAAGGTTTTGAAGCTTAACAGGATAAAGCCCGTTGACAAAGAGGCTCTCAAAGAGGTTATGAATGCAAAGCATATATTCTTTTACGAGGAGGGAGTCAGAAGCGGCGGAATCGGCGAAAAATTTGCCGCCGAGCTTCTGCAGCACGGCTACAAGGGCAGCTATGATATAACGGCTGTTGAGGATTGCTTTGTTAAGCAGGCCAAAGTGCCCGAGCTTATTAAGCAGTACGGCTTTGACAGCGAAAGCATGGTGAATAAAATTGTCGAAAAGACGACCGAGGTGTAAAATTTGTCGGATAAGATTAGACTTGATATAGCGCTCACTCAGCGCAGCCTTGCCGAATCGAGAGAGAAGGCGAAAGCGCTGATTATGGCAGGGCAGGTTTACCTCAACGGTCAAAAGGAGCTGAAAGCCGGTGCTTCGGTGAAGCCCGATGATGAGATTGAGGTCAGGGGCAGCCGTAATCCTTTTGTCAGCCGTGGAGGGCTGAAGCTGCAAAAGGCGGCGGAAAAATTTGATATTGACCTCGGCGGCTGCATATGTATGGATATAGGTGCATCGACGGGCGGCTTTACGGACTGTATGCTCACCCACGGTGCAAGCAAGGTTTATTCGATTGATGTGGGCTACGGTCAGCTCGCATGGAAGCTGAGAACGGACGAGCGTGTCGTCAACATGGAACGCACCAATTTCAGATATGTTACTCATAACGAGATCCCTGAGGATATCGACTTTGCAAGCGTTGATGTTTCTTTTATCTCGCTGAAAATCATTCTCCCTGTTCTGCGTGAGCTTCTCAAGAGCGACGGGCAGGCTGTTTGCCTTATCAAACCGCAATTTGAAGCCGGCAGAGAGAAAATCGGCAAAAAGGGCGTTGTTCGTGATCCGCAGGTTCATGTTGAGGTGGTCGAAAACATTGTAAGCTTTGCGCTTGAAAGCGGATTTGATATAAAAAATCTCGACTTTTCACCGATCAAGGGACCTGAGGGCAACATTGAATATCTTATGCACATTCAAAAGAGTGAAGAACCGAAGAAATTGTGCGAAATAACGCCGGAGGAGCTTGTGAAGCTTTCGCACGGCGAGCTTGATAAATAAAGGCAGGGAATGGCTATGAAAATCGCATTACTTCCCAATTTAACGAGAAAAAATGCCTTGCAGGTATCGCTCGATGTTTGCGCCGAGTTGGAAAAGCACGACATGAGCTACTGCATAAATCGTGATTATATTGATAAATTCAAGGGAGTAAACGCCGAATTCCTCACGGTCGGGGAGATGATCAAGGCCTGCGATATCGTGATAGCGGTCGGTGGTGACGGAACGATAATTCACGCCGCAAAATTCGGCAAGCCGACGCTCGGAATAAATGCAGGGCGGATCGCCTTTATGGCGGGACTTGAGCCGTCCGAGCTTAGTATGCTCTCGAATCTAAAGAACGGAAAATATGAGCTTGACCGACGCATGATGCTGAAAGCGGAGATCATGTCACCCGACAACGAGGTGCTCAGCGTTCATTATTGCGTCAACGACGCCGTTGTTGCAAGGGGCTTGCAGATAAAAATGGACGACTTCGTGGTTGAACATAACGGCAAGCTTCTCAACAAATACACGGCCGACGGAATCATTTTCTCCACACCGACCGGCTCAACGGCATATAATCTTTCGGCAGGAGGGCCTGTTGTCGATCCGCAGATCGAGAGTATTCTGCTTACACCAATCTGCACCCACTCGCTTTTCTCCCGTGCGCTGATTTTTAAGCCTGATTCGGAGTTTGTGCTTCACGGCAAGGGAGATGTCGAAATCGGACTTTCCTGCGACGGAGAGGACGCAATTCCTATCGAAAAAGGCTGCTTTGTCAGAATTTCCAAGGCCGAAATGTTCGGCGAATTTATAAGAATAAAGAACGAAACATTTCTTGAAATACTTAACAGCAAGCTTGAGCAAAGGCGGCTGTAAAAGGAGATAAAAATATCATGAAAAAGAAAAGACACAGTATGATCCTGAAGCTTATCGAAATGTATGCGATAGGCACGCAGGAGGAAATGCTTGAAAAGCTTGAGGAAAACGGCTTCAGCTCAACTCAGGCGACCGTTTCCCGTGATATTAAGGAGCTGAGACTTGTCAAGCAGATGGACAAAAACGGCGTTTACCGCTATGTTGAGGGCAAGAGCGAAACAGATGAATATCTTTCAAAGTTTACCACGATTTTTTCACATTCGGTGGTTGATTCGGACTTTGCCGGCAACACGGTCGTTATAAAGTGCCATGTCGGCATGGCGAATGCAGCCTGCGCAGCCTTCGACAATATGGAATGGGAGGGTCTGGTCGGCACGATTGCCGGAGACGACACGATTTTTGCCCTGTGCAGAACAGAAGCGACGGCTCACGAGCTGAAAGAGTCTATCGACAGAATAATCAAGGCAACACAGCATTAAGGCAATACCGTACAATTTGCGGTGTAGTGTTTTGAAATTATCGGATGTGATTATATGCTTACAAGTCTGAAAATTGAAAATGTTGCGATAATTGAGAGCGCCGCTATCGAATTCGGCTGCGGACTTAATGTTCTGACGGGCGAAACGGGCGCAGGTAAATCAATTGTCATTGACTCCATAAATGCCATTCTCGGCGAGAGAACCTCAAGGGATATCATCAGAACCGGAGCACAGAGCGCAAAGGTTTACGCCGTTTTTGAGGATGTCAACGCCAAGGTAAGGGAGTTCCTCGACGAGAACGGAATTGACTGCGAGGACGGAGTGTTGATAATCAACAGAACGCTCAGCCGAGAGGGCAAAAATATCTGCCGTCTCAACGGTGCGCCCGTCACGGTTTCAATGCTTCGTGAAATCGGCGGCGAGCTGATAGACATTCACGGCCAGCATGACAACCAATCGCTCCTTTCTCCCGAAAAGCATTGCGGCTTTGTTGACAGCTTTGCAGGCAATGCGGACATAATTGCCGATTACCGTGAAAAATACGGCCGGCTTTGCGAGATAAGAAGCAAGCTCAAAAAGCTGACGAGCGATGAAAGCTCCAAGTCGCAGAGAATCGACTTTTTAACATATCAGATCGACGAGCTTGAAAAGGCGGAAATATCGATCGGCGAGCGTGACGAGCTAAAAGCAAGAAAAGCACTGTATGACAATTCGCAAAAGGTCATTGAAAGCCTGAATGTAGCATACGAAGCCTTGAAGGCCGACGGAGCAGGCATCGACATGATCGCCGCAGCGGAATCGGAAATATCCGACGCAAGCGCATACATGGAGACTCTCTCGGAAGCGTCGGAGAAAATAACCGATATCAGATACGAGCTTGAGGATATTGCCGAAACGGTGCGTGACGCAATGTCGGAGGTTGATTTTGATTCGTTCGAGCTTGAGGACATTGCCGAAAGGCTCGACCTTCTCTACCGCCTTTCAAAAAAATACGGCGATACCGAGGAGGAAATGCTCGAATATCTTGAAAATGCGAAAGCCGAGCTTGACAACATTGCTTTTTCAGAGGAAAAAGTCAAGGAGCTTCAAGCGCAGGAAAAGGCAGCTCTTGCCGAGACAAGTGCGGCGGCTGAAAGGCTGACCGAATCGAGAAAGGCGGCGGGAGAGAGCCTCAGCAATGCGATTTGCTCCGAGCTTGAATTCCTCGATATGCCGAATGTGCGCTTTGTCGTTAAATGCGGTGATGTCGGGCTGACCGAAAACGGAAAAGATGAAATTGAATTTTTGATTTCAGCCAATGTTGGCGAAGAGCCGAAGCCTCTTGCGAAGATTGCTTCCGGCGGCGAGCTTTCAAGAATCATGCTTGCGATAAAAAATGTCCTTGCCGAAACCGACGGCGTTGACACGATGATATTTGATGAAATTGATACGGGCGTCAGCGGCAGAGCGGCGCAAAAAATCGCAATGAAGCTCAGAAGTGCGTCAAAGGGCAGGCAGGTCATCTGTGTTACCCACCTTGCGCAGATTGCAGCGCAGGGCGATGTTCACCTTTATATAAGCAAGTCCGTTTCGGACGGAAAAACCTATACGAATATTAAATCGCTCATTGAAGAAGAGCGTGTGGCGGAAATTGCACGAATCATGGGCGGTATGGAGATTACAAAGCTCCAGCTTGAAAGTGCAAGAGAAATGCTGAAAAACGCAGGAAATATATAGGTAGTGTTGAACAAAATATGACTATAAAACAGTAACGGAAGCGACAGTCGAAGTCGCTTCCGTTGTTTTCGGTATTGTTTTAAATTGTGTTGTGTCGCCTTAGATTTTCACCTGACCGATCGAAATTCTCAAAATTGTGAGAGCGTCGGAGGAATTTACCTTTCCATCGCCGTTTGTATCGGCGTTGATGAGTGCCGTCTGAGTGCTGATGAGCGAGGTGTTTCCGGTTGAATAACGCAGAACGATCAAAGCGTCGGCGGAGTTAACCTTTCCGTCACCGTTAACATCAGCCGTAGCCTTGGAAACGGTCGATAAAGATGATACGGTTTTTTTGCAAACCGTGCACTGTGAATACATAAGACCGGCGGTGTAGATCGTCGGCTTGACGGAATACACATTAACTGTTGTGTGCGCAGTTGTCGGGATGGACTCTGTATAGCTGCTGCCGCATGAGCAGGTGTAGGTTTTTGTACCTGTGGAAGTGCAGGTCGCCTGCTTTGTGACCGTCATTTTGTAGGAATGGGTGTGTGCTGGGGTAGGAGCACTTGTGAGGTGAACCGAATACATTTTCCAGTTGATGCTGCCGCAGCTCGGGCATCCCCATGAAATGTAGGTCGTTGTGTCATGGTGCGGATTGTTGTGCGCATAGTCCGTCATGCGTCCGCTGTCATCGCCGTTGCCGCAAAGGATTGCGTGCTGGAATGCCTTGCAGCTGTTGCAATAGTAAAATACGGGGTCGCCCGGAGCAAGTCTGTCCGAGTTATCCTCAAAATAGATATACGGGCCGTCTGTGTTGAGAATATAAGCCGTTCCGTAAGCCTTCATTGCATTGTAAAGATTTCCGACGGAACGCTCCATAACGCTAATTCCGCCTGCCGTGATGCAGTTTGAAACAAAGCCTGCACAAAGCTCAATTCCGTTGTCCCAGTTGTCCTCTGCGTAATCAAGAGCAGCGTTGGGGTTGTAGTTTGCTGCGGACGCGTTGAAGCTGACGGCGGTGAGAACCGACAGCATTGTTGCCAAAGTGAGCATTAAAGATATAACCTTTTTCATATTCCTTCCTCCAATGTTTTTTACATCGGCTACAATTATAACAAGTTATTACAATTTTGTCAACAAGTTACAAGTGGTTACAAGAAATTTTTCCGATTACTGCATGATTTTGGGCTTGTACGGGTATATATTATATTAAAGGATAGGCAAAAATTGCAGCAAATAACGCCGAAAGGGGCAATTTTACGCTTCGTCTGTAACTTTTTGTAACTTTTTAGATTTTGCACAAAAATTGAGCCTCTCAGCGGTTGACAAATGACATTTATTAGCAATTTTCAGCCGTAATTCCTCGGATTTTTCTGAGATTATGACAATCCGTTTGTGAAAATTAAACAAAATCAATTTGCTTTTTTATTTGACAAATTAGCTATAGATTACTATAATAGGCAGCGTTGGTTCTCAAAGCAACTTACAAATTACAGGTTTTTACCTGATAAAAGGAGCTTCCAAAATGGAAACGATCAAATTAACACTGAAGAAAATCGGTAGTGCGATTTCCAAGGTAAAGGTTAAGGCTATTATGATAAGCGTTATCGTTTGCTTTGCCGCAGCGACTATCTATGCCGCCGCCGCCAATTCATATTCGGTAAAAATCGTTGTCGATGACGGCGAGATCAATATAACAACAATGCGTGAAAGCGCAGATGATATTCTCACTCAGGCAAATGTCAGCCTGAACAAGGGAGATGTTGTTGACCTTTCCGATTTTTCAAGCGGCTCAAAGTCAACCATCATAGTTTACAGAGCTTGCACCGTCACCGTTTATGACAACTCCGCCGAGGGCGTTGAGTATCCGGGCGTTGGTTCGGTAGAAAGAACACTTTCGTCAAACGGTATCGGTCTTAACGACGGCGACGAGCTTAGCTGCAACAAGGAAGATGTTGTTTACGAGGGTATGGAGATCGTCATTTCCCGTGCCTTCCCCGTGACGGTTATTGCCGACGGCGAGACTTATAAGCTCAACATTGCAACGGGCACAGTCGCAGACGCACTCAACAAGGCGGTCGTAACGATTGACGATGACGACATCATTTCCGCCTCGCTCGATACGGCGCTAACCGCAAATATGCAAATCAAGGTTCAGCGTGTAACCTATAAAGAGAGAACGGTTGACGAGGCTCTTCCGTATACAACTCAGAAGAAGGATAACGCAAGTCTTTACACGGATCAGACAAAAACGATTCAGAAGGGCGTTAACGGTCGCCAGAATGTGACCTACAAGGATAAGTATGTTGACGGAAAGCTCACCGAGTCGGTAAAAATCAATTCCGTTGTTACAAAGGCTGCAACAGAATGCATTCTTGAGGTTGGCACAAAGAAGCGTCCGACGGTCAGCGCAAGCGGATTCAACACCGTTTCAACGCTCAGCGCACCGTCAAGCCTTCAAATCGGCAAGGACGGAGTTCCGACATCGTACTCAAGAGTTATTACCGGCACAGCTTCCGCATATTCGGGCGGTGGAGTTACCGCAACGGGCAAGTCCGTAAGACCGGGCTACATTGCAGTCAATCCGAATCAGATCCCTTACGGTACAAAGATGTGGATCGTTTCAAACGACGGCTCATATGTTTACGGCTACGCATCGGCAGAGGACACCGGCGGATTTATCTACTGGTCGGGCAGCAGTTCAACGCTCTGCGACCTCTATTTTGATTCCGAGAGCGAGGCAAGCGCATTCGGTAGACGAGGCGTTACAATTTATATTCTCTGATAAAAAACAAAGACTATAATTCACGGCTTGTGAGTTATAGTCTTTTTAAGGCAACACCTCAATTGTGCGGTGTTGCCTTAAATATTATTTAACCTGCCAGAAGCCGACCTTTTTCATGACCTTCGTCAGGGTCTTGTTGGCGATGTACGAGGCTTTTTCCGCACCCTCCTTGGCACATTTTTCAATGTAAGCCTTGTCCTTTATTATTTCGGCAAATCTGTCCTGAACGGGCTTCACATCGGCAATAACGCTTTCGGCAACGGCTGCCTTAAAGTCGCCGTAGCCCTTGCCGTCGAACTCGGCCTCGATTTCTTCAAGGCTCTTGCCCGTGCAGCAGGAATAGATGCCCATCAGGTTGTTTATTCCGTCCTTGCCGTCAGCATAGCGAACCTTTGCCTCGGAATCCGTAACTGCAGACTTGAATTTTTTCATAATATCGTCCGGCGTATCAAGAACATAAACCGACGCTTTGGGGTTTGTGTCCGACTTGGACATCTTTTTTGTGGGGTCTTGAAGCGACATGACCTTTGCCCCCATTTTGCCGATATACGGCTTGGGAATTGTAAAGGTCAGCGAATATGCGCCGTTGAAACGCTCCGCAATGTCACGGGTGATTTCAAGGTGCTGCTTCTGATCCACACCGACCGGGACATAATCCGCCTGATAAAGCAGAATATCTGCCGCCATGAGAGTCGGATATGCAAAAAGTCCGACATTTACATTGTCGGCGTGCTTGGCCGATTTATCCTTAAACTGGGTCATTCTTGCCGCCTCGCCGAACTGCGTGTAGCAATTGAGAATCCAACCGAGTTGGCTGTGCTGCGGAACATGAGATTGAACGAAAATTATATTTTTCTCCGGGTCAAGGCCGAGAGCAATCATCAAAGCGTACATTTCAAGCGACTGCTTTCTGAGCTTTGCCGGTTCCTGACGAACCGTAATTGCATGAAGATCTGCAACGGCAAAGATACAATCGTTGTCTGCGCTCATCTGCTTCCAATTTTTAAGTGCGCCGAGGTAGTTGCCGAGCGTCGGAACGGAGGTCGGCTGAATCATACTGAGCACACGGTCTTTTCTTTCTGTATTCTCCATTTATATCACTCCAAATCAAAACTGGTGATATTATATCATAAAAAAAGCGTATTGTAAATCATTATTATTTGTGATAGAATTATCGGGTATGAAGGAGGTCATTTTATGTCGAATTTTGATGCGGTGCTTTTTGATTTTGACGGCACGGTTGCCGACACGGGCGAGGGAGTTTTTCTCTGCGTGCGCCATGCGATAGATGTTCACGGGCTTGAGCAGCCGAGCGACGAGGAAATACGCAAATTTATCGGACCGCCGATGATAGTCAGCTATCATACGCTTTATCCTCAGCTCAGCGACGACGAGGTTCAGTCGCTCATGCAAAGCTACCGTGAGAAATATGCCGAGGTCGGACTGTATAAATATAAGCTTTACGACGGCATAATCGAGCTTCTTCAAAAGCTGAATGAAAATGGAATCAAGACCGCCGTTGCAAGCTCCAAGCCGCAGGAGGCTTTGACGAACATAATCAAGGCAGGCGGCATTGAGAAATATTTTGATTGCATTGTAGGTGCAGATAAAAATTATACCGATCCCGACAAGGCGATTATCGTCGAGGAGGCGATAAGGCGAACCGGCGTTACGGATAAAAGCCGTGTTCTTATGGTAGGCGACAGAAAATACGACATAGTCGGAGCGCACAAGGCTGGAATAGCCTGCGCTGCAGTCCTTTTCGGCTACGGCAGCCAAGAGGAATTTGACGAGTACAAGGCGGATTATGTTGTCGCAAGCTTCAAAGAGGTTGAAAAAATTGTAATATAAAAAACAAAACAGTTGTATGATTGATTGGAAGTCATACAACTGTTTTATTATTTACTGTTTTCTTCTTCTAAGTTCTCTAAAGCAACTCTTACTGCTTCTACAACAAATGCCGTAAAAGTACATGATTTGCCTGATATTGCTTTTTCAACTTCTTCAATAACATCATTTGGAAAACGAATGCACTTATTTGTTGTTGGTGGGACGGACGGTATTTTGAATTTTTTCAACAATATCACTTCCTTATTCGGTAACATTGTATATTAAAAAAAATATATAATATGCATTGCAAATGTATTGCAATGGTAAGAATGATGTGGTATAATGTTGAAAAAAAGGAGGAGTAGTATGATTTGTCCAAAATGCAACTCGGAAAATGTCATAGTCACAACAGAGCAGGTTTCTTCAAAAACAAAAGGAAAAGGTAATGGATGCCTTTGGGGAATCGGTAGAGCTTTGCTTATCGTATGTACTTGCGGATTGTGGCTATTGGTTGGAAAACATAAAGGAACAGGAAAAACGAAAATAAAAAATCAAACAGTTGCAATTTGTCAAAATTGTGGACATAAATGGGTTGTAAAGTAAAAAGCATTTCATGCAAGCAAATAGGCTTGTGAAGAAGTCAACCTACGCAATACATCACAATTGTCTTAACAGCAAAAAGGAAAACCGCTCTCCGAAATGGAAAGCGGTAATTTTTTTGGAAATTATTCTGTTTTGAGCTTGATTCCGAGCTCGTCGAGCTGAAGGTTGTCAACCTCTGCCGGGCAGCCGGTCATCGGCTCGCTTGCGTTCTGAACCTTCGGGTATGCTACAACATCTCTCAGACTGTCGCAGCCGAGCATCTGCATAACAAGGCGGTCAAGTCCGATGCCCATTCCGCCGTGCGGCGGTGCGCCGTACCTGAATGCGTCAAGCAGGTAGCCAAACTTTGCATAAGCCTCCTCCTGAGTGAGGTTGAGGAGGGTGAAGATTCTGCTCTGAAGCTCGGGATTCGTGATTCTTATCGAACCGGATGAAAGCTCGATTCCGTTGAGGACAAGGTCGTAGGCCTTTGCTCTTACCTTTGCCTTGTCGGTTTCAAGGTATTCAAGGCATTCGTCCATCGGAGCGGTGAACGGGTGGTGCATCGCAACCCATGTTTTGCTGTCCTCGTCCCAATCGAAGAACGGGAACTCGGTGATCCAGAGAAGATTGTACTGACCCTCTGGGATTATGTCAAGCTTTCTCGCAACCTCCTGACGGAGTGCGCCGAGAGCGTTGAAAACGATTGAATTTTTAACATCGCCGATGATGAGAACAACATCGCCAGCTTCTGCGCCGGCTTTTGCAAGGATAGCTTTAAGCTCGTCCTCGGTGATGAACTTTGCAAATGAGGATGAAACCGTTCCGTCCTCGGCAATTCTTGCCCATGCAAGACCCTTTGCGCCGTTGCCCTTGACCGAGTCGGTGAGCTTGTCGATTTCTTTTCTTGAAAGCGACTTGAAAGCATTCTTTGCAGTGATTCCACGAACAGAACCGCCGTCCTTTACGGTGTTGGAGAATACGCCGAAGCCGCAGTCCTTAACGATTTCGCTCAGGTCATAAAGCTCCATGCCGTAGCGTGTATCCGGCTTGTCCGAGCCGAAACGCTCCATAGCCTCTTTGTATGTAATTCTCGGGAGCGGAAGCTGAATGTCAACACCGAGAGCCTCTTTGAATACACGCTTCATGTAGCCTTCGCCGATGCCGAGAACATCCTCCATGTCAACGAAGGACATTTCAAGGTCGATCTGTGTGAATTCCGGCTGACGGTCGGCACGAAGATCCTCGTCACGGAAGCAGCGAGCGATTTGCATATATCTGTCAAAGCCGGCAACCATTGAAAGCTGCTTGTAAAGCTGCGGCGACTGCGGAAGCGCATAGAACGAACCGTTGTGAATACGGCTGGGAACAAGGAAGTCTCTCGCTCCCTCGGGAGTGGAACGGATAAGGATAGGCGTTTCAATCTCAATAAAGCCGTTCTCGTCAAAATAGTCACGGGTGATTTTGCAAATCTTGTGTCGCATGATTATGTTGCGCTGAAGATCGGGACGGCGAAGGTCAAGATAGCGATATTTAAGCCTTGTCAGCTCTGAGGTCTGGCAATTTTCAACGATCTCAAACGGAGGAGTTTCGCTTTTGCCGAGAACTCGAAGATCCGTAACATCAATCTCAATTTCACCTGTCGGAATTTCGGTGTTCTTTGAAGAACGCTCACGAACAACGCCCTTTGCCATGAGAACAAATTCGCTTCTTGTCGAAAATGCTTTGTCAAAAATCTCCTTGTCCGTGTTTTCACCGAATGCGAGCTGAACAATACCTGTTCTGTCACGCAGGTCAATAAAAATAAGTGCGCCGAGGTCACGCTGACGCTGCACCCAGCCTGCAACGACAACCTCTTTTCCGACATCGCCGATCCTGAGATCGCCGCAATAGTCGGTACGCTTTAAGCCTGTCATAAAGTCCATTATATTAAGCCTCCTAAAATTTTGCTTAAATCTATATTATCCATGTCCTCGGCGGCTGCGCCTTGAAGCTTCATAGCTGCCGATTGAAGTGAATATTCCATAAAATCATCGGCAAAGCTCTCCAGAGAAATCTCCTGCGTTTCGCCGCTTTCCATGTTCTTGACCTTGGCAACGCCTGCCGTGAGGTCGTCGTCACCGATAATCGTTGTGAATCTTGCGCTGATTTTGTCGGCAAACTTCATCTGAGCCTTTACGGAGCGACCGACAATGTCAAACTGTGCGCCGATGCCGGACTGACGAAGCTCAAGCGCAAGAGCCGCCGCCTTAGTCAAAGCAGCGTCGCCGATGCTGCCGATGTAAATTTCGGGAACATCTGCCGCCGGAAGCTCAATTCCCTGAGCCTCAAGAAGAAGCAGAATTCTTTCAAGTCCGAGCGCAAAGCCGAGAGCCGGGACATGAGGACCGCCGATTTCTTCAACAAGTCCGTCGTAGCGTCCGCCGGCGCAAACTGCGCTCTGTGCGCCGAGAGCGTCGGTCACAAACTCAAATACAGTGCGTGTATAATAATCAAGACCTCTTACGATGTGCGGATTGACCGTGTACGAAATGTTCATCGCTTCAAGGTACATTTTAACCTTCTCAAAGTGGTCGTGGCATTCGTCGCAGAGATAGTCGAGGATTATCGGCGCATTCTGTCCGATCTCGTGACAAATCGGACTTTTACAGTCGAGAATCCTCATCGGATTTCTGTCAAGTCTTTCAAGGCAGGTGTCGCAAAGCTCGTCCTTGCGTGACTCAAAGTACGCTTTCAATGCCTCCTGATATTTTTTGCGGCAGGTCGGGCAGCCGATTGAATTTATTTCAAGGCTTATCCTGTCAATGCCGAGAAAGCCGAAAATTTCATTTCCGAGCGAGATGACCTCTGCGTCGGCGGCAGGGGAGGCTGTGCCGTAGCACTCAATGCCGAACTGGTGAAATTCACGCAGTCTGCCTGCCTGCGGCTTCTCATAACGGTAGCATGATGTAATATAGCTGACCTTTTGAGGCATAGGCTCGTTCTGCAAGCCGTGCTCAAGGAAAGCTCTTGCCGCACCGGCCGTTCCCTCGGGTCTGAGGGTGATTGAGCGGCCGCCCTTATCGTTAAAGGTGTACATCTCTTTTTGAACAACATCCGTCGTGTCGCCGACCGAACGGGTAAAAAGCTCCGTATGCTCAAAAACGGGGGTGCGGATCTCCTTGAATCCGAAATCCTTGGCAATACTGAGCAATGTGCTTTCGATAAATTGATTTTTGTGGCTTTCTGAGGGAAGAACATCCTGAGTTCCCTTGATTGCCTTGGTTATAAGTGCCATAATTAAACTCCTCACTGAGGTATATTATGTAACTGCCGTTTTGGCGAGTTATCTTTTTTCTTTTCTGTAGTCCGTCATCAAAATGTGAAAAGCCATGTATTCCGGCAGGAGAGCCTGTGCTGCAATAATTGCGACAGCAAAGCCCTTTGCAACGCCGGACAAGGCAAAATATACTATTGTGAATCCGACGCTTGCCGTACCAAGAGCCAGCGTCAGCCACGAAAGAGCCCACGGCTTTTTGAACACACCGGCAGCCCTGAGCAGGAGAATTATATCCGTCAGAACGAATGCGACGAGCGAAAAAATATAATAGAAATCAGCTAAGCCGCCGTAGTTTACGCTTACCTTTGCAAAAACGACAATGGCAAGCCAGTTGCCGATGAATGGCAGCGACAGCACAGCGCCGAGAATCTCCGCTGCTTTTTGCGAAAGACCCTTATAATTGCCGTAAATAAACGGAACACATACAAGAAAAATTATAACCGAAATTATCATTGCAATTTCGGAATAGTAGGCGCACTTGAAGAACAGGCTGAAAAAGGCAAGAATTACAAAAATTGTTCCCACACCGAAAAAACCGATTGCAAGCGCAAGCTCTTTTTTATCTCTCTGCTTCTTGCGCTTTATCGGTTTGCCGCAATGCGGACACTTGATGAAGTTCGGATTTATTTCTTTCTTGCAATTTTTACAGCGCATTTTTCTCCTCCGCCATGTTTTTTAGGACACAGCAACCCGATCCGCACGGCAAATATTTTTTACCGCACAGCACGGGTAGGCTGTATTATTTCAAGTAAGGCTTGCCGCAATTTGTGCGGCGTTGCCTTAATACTTCGGGTTGACGATATCACGCCAGTCAAGATCGCCCCTGTCGAGCGAATGAATGAGAGCCTCTGCCGTGGCAATGTTTGTTGCCGCAGGGACATTGTGAACATCACAAAGTCTGAGCAAGCTTGAAACATTCGGCTCATGCTCCTTGGGATCAAGCGGATCGTTGAAAATGAGAAGCATATCTATTTCGTTGCAGGCAATGAGAGCACCAATCTGCTGATCTCCGCCCTGTGAGCCGCGCAGGAAGGTCGTAATCTCAAGACCTGTTGCGTCGGCAACGAGCTTACCCGTTGTGCCGGTTGCAAAAATTCTGTGCCGGCTGAGAATTCCGCAATATGCAATGCAGAACTGTGTCATAAGCTCCTTCTTTGCGTCATGAGCAATAATAGCAATATTCATAAATTACCTCCGTTCCGGTTATTCTGGGTTGTTTTCAGTTTCACTGTTTTCGACAGCCTGAGCCGTCTCGCCCTCTGCGTTTTCCTCGGCAGGAGCTTCCTCATCTTCCTTTTCAACAGGGGTGAGGGTTATGATTTTCTCTCCCTCGGAAACTCTCATTACACGAACACCCTTTGACGGACGGGCAAATTTGCTGATTCCGTCTGCGGGAATACGAATGATGATTCCGTCGGAAGAAATGAGAATGATGTCGTTATCATCGCTGACGGATGTAACTGCGGCGACATCGCCGTTTTTCTCCGTGTGGTAGTTGATAAGACCCTTACCGCCTCTGGACTGAACACGGTAATTGTCAAAGTCGCTGATGCGTCCGAAGCCCGTTTCGCTGACGGTGAGAATGGATTTACCCTCCTCAACCGTTGCAACGCCGATGACCTCATCGCCCTCGGCAAGCTCAATTGCCTTAACGCCTCGTGCGGTTCTGCCTATCGGTCTGGCGTCGTTCTCGTTGAAGCGGATCGACATACCCTTTCTGGTTGCAACGATAATATCGTCGTTGCCCTTTGTCAGCTTGACCCATGCAAGCTCATCGCCCTCATCAAGAGTGATAGCAATAACGCCTGTTCGGCGAATATGAGAGTATTCGGTAACTGCCGAACGCTTGATAATGCCGTTGCGGGTAAACATACACAGATATTTGTATTCGTCGCCGCTGCCGCAATCCATCGAAGAAATTGTTTCTCCGTTTTCAAGCGGAAGCAGGTTGACGATATTCATGCCCTTGCTGGTTCTTGAACCCTCGGGAATCTCGTAGCCCTTGAGCCTGAAGGTTCTGCCCTTTGAGGTGAAGAACGCAATATGGTCGTGAGTCGAAGCGGTGAACATTGTTTTTACTATGTCGTCCTCACGCCTTGTAAGACCCTTGATGCCCTTGCCGCCTCTGCGCTGAGTCTGATACTCCGACATAGGAATACGCTTGATATAGCCGAAGTCGGTCAGGGTGAATACGCAGGTTTCCTCGGGGATAAGATCCTCAATGTCAACCTCGCCGGAAACATTCATAATCTCCGTGCGGCGGTCGTCGCCGTATTTGTCGGAAATTTCCATAGCCTCCGCCTTGACAAGACCGAGAAGCTTGTGCTCGTCGCCGAGAAGCTCAAGGAATTCGGCAATCCTTGCCTTAAGCTCGGCCAGCTCGTCCTCAATCTTGATTCTTTCAAGTCCGGTCAACTGACCGAGACGCATCTGAACGATTGCCTGCGCCTGAACATCGTCAAGACCGAAGCGCGTCATGAGAGCCTCTTTACCTTCGTTAACACTCTTTGAATTGCGAAGAATATTGATAACCTCGTCAATGAAATCAAGAGCGGTGAGAAGACCTTCAAGTATATGTGCTCTGTCCTGCGCTTTTTTGAGGTCGTGACGGGTTCTTCTTGTAACGACCTCTTTCTGGAAGTCGATGTAGTTTTGAAGAATTTCTTTAAGAGTAAGAACCTTCGGTTCGCCGTTAACGATTGCAAGAAGAATTACTCCGAATGTTGTTTGAAGCTGGGTGTAGGAATAAAGCTGGTTGAGGACGACCTGAGGGTTTGCGTCACGCTTGAGGTCGATGGAGATGTGCATACCGGCCTTTGAGGAATAATCGTTGATATCGGAGATACCCTCGATTTTTTTGTCCTTAACAAGATCCGCTATGCTCTCGATAAGCCTTGCTTTATTAACATTATAGGGAATTTCGGTGACTTTAATTTCAAAGCGACCGTTCTTTTTTTCGACAATTTCCGCACGGGCACGGACAACTATCTTGCCTCGGCCTGTTGCGTAAGCCGCCCTCATTCCGGAGCGACCCATGATGATTCCGTAGGTCGGAAAATCGGGTCCCTTGATGTGCTCCATAAGCTCGTCGAGCGAAGCGTCGGGATTGTCGATAAGACAGCACATTCCGTCGATGACCTCACGCAGATTGTGAGGCGGAATATTCGTTGCCATACCGACGGCGATGCCCATTGAACCGTTTACGAGAATGTTCGGGAAACGGGAGGGGAGAACCGTCGGCTCTTTGAGTCTGTCGTCGTAGTTTGTTGTGAAATCTATTGTGTCCTTGTCGATATCGGTCAGCATTTTAAGAGCCATTTTGCTCATTCTTGACTCGGTATATCGGTAGGCAGCCGGCGGGTCGCCGTCGATTGAACCGAAGTTACCGTGACCGTCAACAAGAGTGTATCTCATTGAAAAGCTCTGCGCAAGGCGAACCATTGCGTCGTAAACGGAAGCGTCACCGTGGGGATGATAGCGACCGAGAACCGAACCGACGGTATCGGCGCACTTACGGTAAGCCTTGTCGGGAGTCAGGTTGTTTTCGTACATTGTATAGAGGATACGGCGGTGAACCGGCTTTAAGCCGTCACGCACATCGGGCAACGCACGGGAAACAATAACCGACATTGAATAATCAAGGAAAGCTTTTCTGACTTCCTTGTTGATATCTACATTATATATGGTGGTATTCTCCAGATTTTCTTTGAAATTTTCATCCGGATGGTAACCTTCCTGCTTAGCCATGTCAGCTTCCCTCCTTTATACATCAAGATTCTGAACGTACTTGGCGTTCTTTTCTATAAAATTGCGGCGAGGCTCAACCTTGTCACCCATAAGGATAGAGAAAGTCTCGTCGGCTTCCATTGCGTCCTCAAGGGTAACTCGGAGCATAATTCTTGTTTTCGGATCCATGGTCGTTTCCCAAAGCTGAATGGGATCCATTTCACCAAGACCTTTATATCGCTGAATATCGCAGCCGCCGCCCATTTCCTCTGTGAGTCTGTCACGCTCCTCGTCCGAGAAGGCATAAACATGCTTCTTGCCCTTGCTGACCTTGAAAAGAGGGGGCTGGGCGAGATAAACATGGCCGGTGTCAAGCAGAGGCCTCATGTATCTGAAGAAGAATGTGAGCAAAAGTGTTCTGATATGAGCGCCGTCAACATCGGCATCAGCCATGATAACAACCTTGTCATATCTGAGCTTGTTTATATCAAAATCTTCGCCTATACCTGTACCGAGAGCGGTAACGATCGGGATAAGCTTTTCGTTTGTAATAACCTTGTCAAGGCGTGATTTTTCAACATTGAGCATCTTTCCCCAAAGCGGAAGGATAGCCTGGAACTGTCTGTCACGACCCTCTTTTGCAGAGCCGCCTGCCGAATCTCCCTCGACGATGTAAAGCTCTGTGCTGTCCGCACTTTTTTCGGTGCAGTCGGCGAGCTTGCCGGGAAGCGAGTTGCTTTCGAGCGCACCCTTGCGTCGTGCAAGGTCACGAGCCTTTCTTGCAGCTTCTCTTGCTCTTGAAGCGTCGAGAGCCTTGGAGAAAATCGCCTTTGCAACGGACGGATTTTCCTCAAAATAGGTCATCAGCTTGTCATAAACGAGCGACGAAACAATACCTGTCATTTCCGTATTGCCGAGCTTGCCCTTGGTCTGACCCTCGAACTGAGCCTCGGTCAGCTTGACGCTGATAACTGCGGAAAGTCCCTCGCGGACATCCTCACCGGAGAGCTTTTTGTCGCTGTCCTTGAGTATGCCGTATTTTCTGCCGTAATCGTTGAAAACACGGGTCAGAGCAGTTTTGAAGCCCGTTTCGTGAGTACCGCCGTCGATGGTGTGAACATTATTTGCGAATGAAAGAATAATTTCGTTGTAGCTGTCGTTATATGCCATTGCAACCTCGGCGGACTTGTCGCCGATGGTCGTTGAAATATGGATCGGGGGAGTGTGGAGCGGAGTAAGCGCACGGCTTGTGTTGATGTATTCAACAAAGCTTGACAGACCGCCCTCGTAGCAATAAACCTTTTCGACAATATTTTCGGGATCTCTCGAATCGGTCAGCTTGATGGAAAGTCCTGCGTTGAGAAATGCCGACTCACGAAGCCGTCTTTCGAGAACATCAAAATCATACTCGGTTGTTTCGGTGAAAATTTCCGGGTCGGGCTTGAAGCGGATAAGCGTTCCGGTTTTATCCGTATCGCCAATCACCTTCATGTCGCAAACGGCGTTGCCTCGTGAAAATTTCTGATAGTGAACATGACCGTCACGGGAAACCTCGGCCTCCATCCACTCCGAAAGGGCGTTAACGACCGATGAGCCGACGCCGTGCAGACCGCCGGAAACCTTGTAGCCGCTGCCGCCGAACTTACCGCCTGCGTGCAGAACGGTGAGAACGACCGTCAGCGTCGGAATGCCCATTTTTTCATGCATTGCGACGGGAATACCTCGTCCGTTATCGCAAACGGAGATAATATTGCCCGGGAGGATCTCGACCTCAATGTGGGTACAGAAGCCTGCGAGAGCCTCGTCAATTGAGTTATCGACGATTTCGTAAACAAGGTGATGCAGGCCTCTCGGACCTGTCGATCCGATGTACATACCCGGTCGTTTACGAACGGCCTCAAGACCTTCAAGAACCTGTATCTGGTCTGCACCGTATTCCTCGGTTACGACCGTATCCATAGCTTCGTCAAGCAGCTCATCACCGCTTACCTCCGCCACGGCGATAATAGGTTCATTCTTTTCTTCGTTTGCCACGATCAATTACCTCCGTTCAGTGTGTTCATAAATGACGGCATTTTCTTCTGCTTCTTGGGCTTATAGAGGGGCGGGTGCTCCAGCTTTGCCCTTACGGATGATTTTCTGAGAAGCTTGTTCGTTTCGATAACGGAAAGAGTCATGTCGCCCATGTAGTCAACGCAGTTCGCAAGAAGCTGCTCATCATCATAGAGCGAGCCGAGAATCGTGACAACAATAACACTCTGAGTCTGGTTTGTACCGTCATTGTAAATCTCGTTAAACATATTGAAAAGCTTTTTCATCTGGGTGGGGTCGTTGCGCTGAACTGTTTCACGAACCTTTGCGTTACCGTAATTGAGGAAGAAGTCGTCGGCGAGGAATTCGCCGTATTTTGTAACATTGGCTCTGTAAACCTCTTTCAGATCCGGATAGATGACAACAAATCTGCTGCCGAGCGTGTTGAGGTCATAATACGCCGCACCGCTCTTAGCCTCCGCCTTGGAAACGGGCTGAGGCAGCTTCTTCGAGCCTTTATTCTTTTTGCCGTAGGTCTCAATGATTCCGTCGCAGAAATCATTGACAAGATATTTGATGTCCCTGCTGTCGGCGTTTTCGGGGTTAAAAAGGGTCATGGTGACCTTTTTGTAGTCGTCGTCAACCGCCTCCGCCGCCTGCGATTGGGCGCAGAGCAGGGAAATTTTACCCTCAAGGAATTCGATTTTTATCGAGCCTTTTTTGCCTGTGTAGGTGAGAGTCGAGCTGCCGTTCTTTACGGCAACGGGAATTGCACCCTTTTCGGTTCCTTCGGGGATTACCACGCTGAATCCGTGATCGTTCATCGTGCTTTCTATGCCCTTCATTATCAAACCGAGAGCTTCGTTAAGTTCCATGTCTTTTTCTCCTTAAAATAAGCATAATTATACTACTGTACATAACAGTTAAGATTATATCATATAAATAGACTTTTGTCACTATTTTTTTATAAATTTGTATGGAGAAATATCATTGAAAGGCAATTTTTCTTGACTTGATTTGACTGTTATGATAATATTAACTATTGTGTATAGGTATGGTAACCTACGGTAGTTTTACAGTGCGGTTACCGACAAAAATACCGCAGAATTTATCAGGATGTGACTGCAATGAAAAACGCACTTATTCTTTTCGGCGGCGTTTCGAGCGAGCATGATGTTTCGGTCGTTTCCGCACGCTCCGTAATTGAAAACACACCGAGGGATAAATATAATCTTATCCTTATCGGAATCACAAAGGACGGCCGCTGGTTCAAGTATGACGGCGATGTTGCAAAGCTGCCCGAGGACAAATGGCTTGAGGACGAAAAGGCGCTCACCAAGGCTGTAATTTCACCCGATCGCAAGGATCACGGTATCCTCGTTTTCCGTGAGGACGGAATCGAAAAAATACATATTGATGTTGTCTTTCCCGTGCTTCACGGCAAGAACGGCGAGGACGGAACGATACAAGGCTTTCTTCAAATCGCCGGAATTCCGTATGTCGGCTGTGATATGCTTTCCTCCGCTTGCTGCATGGATAAGGCAATGACGAATACTCTTGCCGATGCGGCAGGTATTCCGCAGGCGAAATGGCTCGGCTTCACTAAGTATGAATACGACAAGACCCCGGAGGAGTACAATAAAAAAGCCGAGGAATATCTCGGCTTCCCGATCTTTGTTAAGCCGGCAAATGCAGGCTCGTCGGTCGGCGTAACCAAGGCGGTTGATGCCGATTCGCTCAAGAGAGCCATTGACAAGGCCTTTAACGAGGACAGCAAAATCGTTCTCGAAGAGGGTGTTGACGGCATGGAGGTAGAATGTGCCGTTCTCGGCAACGAAGAGTCGATAGCGTCAACCTGCGGCGAGATAGTTCCGTGCAACGATTTCTATGATTTTGAAGCGAAATATGTCAATCCGTCAAGCGAGCTTCACATTCCGGCAAGACTGCCGCAGGAGAAGCTTGACGAGGTAAGAGCTGCGGCGTGTAACGCATACAAGGCACTCGGCTGCAGCGGACTTGCAAGAGTCGATTTCTTTGTAAGACGCAGCGATGGAAAGGTCATGCTTAACGAGCCGAACACGATTCCGGGATTTACTTCGATTTCGATGTACCCCAAGATGTTCGCCGCTTCGGGAATTCCCTACAGTGAGCTTATCGACCGGCTTCTTACGCTTGCAGCGGAGAAGTGGGACGGATGAATTGCCTGATTTCGATTCACGATATGCACCTGACGGACGGCAGACCCGAGCACTCGGAGATGATAACAAACGCCGATATCGAGGGCAGCACAGGGCATTATACCGTGAAATATGACGAACCGTCCGATGAAATGAGGGGTTGCAAAACCCATATAAGCGTAACGGGCGGACAATGCGTTGAAATAATCCGTGAGGGCGCATACAACACGGTTATGAAGATTGAAAAAGGCAAACGCAATGTTTGCTGCTATTCAACGCCCGTGGGGAACTTTATGATGGGAATTTCCGGCTCAATGGTAGCCTCGGAATTCAAGGCAGGCAGGCTCGTTAAGCTTGAATTTGCATATGAGCTTGACGCTGAGGGTACGCTTCTAAGCAAAAACAGAATCCGCATAACGGCGGAGGAAAAATAAGTACAGCTGACTTAAGGCAATACCGTACAATTGAGGTGTGCGGATTGCGCAGTAAGATTTTTCGTCAGGTTGTACAAAAA
>CAVFTC010000009.1:38969-40445 GCA_963625295.1 Bacteroides faecis | reverse complement strand
TCTTAAGGTTAGAAAAAGGCTGAATTCCGTAATCGGGATTGTATTTACGCTGTTTTTCATGGGCGTTACGGGCTTTTCTCCGTCAGTTTTCAGGGCGGGTATAATGCTTCTTGTAATTCTCGCCGGAAATCTTTTCGGAAGAAAAGCAGACCCGGTCAATTCACTCGGATTTGCTGCTCTTGTTCTCGGAATAATTAACCCGATGATCGTCGCCGATATTGGATTTTTACTTTCACTTTCTTCGACCTTCGGAATCGTTGCGCTTAATCCACGGTTCTCCAAAAAGCTTGAAGCGTGCTTAAACGGCGGAGCTTTAAAGAGTATATTTAAGCTGATAGCGGAGTCCGTATTTATTTCCGTATGTGCAACCCTTACATCACTGGGCTTTATAATTGTTTTTATCGGGTATATTTCCTCGTATTCCATACTTTCAAATTTACTTATAACCTACGCCGCTTCACTTTGTATGCTGTGCGGCGGAATCGTTGCTTTGCTTTACCCGTTTGGCGCAGCAAGCGACTTCTTTGCCGTTGTGACAGGCTGCCTTTCAAGATACATTGTTAAGGTTGTCACCTTGATTTCCGATTTTTCGTTTGCCACGATCAATACAACCAACGAATATTGGACATACGGCGTTATTATATTCTATGCGATAGCCTTGAGCGCATTTATTGTTTTCAAAAGCAAAACCGCATTTAAGACCGTGTGCATCGGTCTTGCGGTGACCGTTACGGCTTGCTGCACGCTTTACCATTTTGAATATTCCGGATATACCTATTTCAAAATTTTAAATGTTGAAGATAGTATCGCTGCGGTTATCACAAAGGACGATAAAAACGCTTTGATTTGTTCGCAGAGCGTAAATAAATATTTTTCTTCCACCGTTTCGTCGTCGCTCGAGGAATCCGGATTTAAGAACCGATGTAAAAAGCGGTACATCCTCCGGAGTTTTATCCGTGATTAAAGAAATTTCGCCCGAGAGCTTGATCGTTCCTAAAATTGACGGCTCTCTAACATCGATTTTGCCGGAGGATAAAATTACGAAAGCTTCTAATGCACAAATTAAGCTTATGAAAAATGTCGATGTGGAGTTTGTATCAAATTCGCATTTTTGCGTTGCATACTGCAATGCGGACGGTGTGAAAATTTGCATTCTTTTGCGTTCTGACGAGATTGAAAATGTTCCCGAAGAATTTCTGGACGAGGATATTCTTGTTGCAGCCGAGCCATATGACGGCTTTAATTACGAAAGCATTATTGTCACCGGCGAGGACGCCGATTCGGGTCTTGTTTCTACCGAAAAATACGGAAGCATTGATGTTAAAATTAAAAACGGAGATTATAAAATAATTGTTGAGGAGGGTTGATAATGCCGCAGCTCAATGAAATTGAACTAAAAAAACAGATAAGCTCAGGGGATTTTTCACGCCTGTATTTTCTTTACGGCGATGAAAAATATCTTGTAAGGCATTATAC
>CAVFTC010000009.1:22840-38959 GCA_963625295.1 Bacteroides faecis | reverse complement strand
GCATTATACCGCCCTCATTCAAAAAAAGGCGATTGACCCCACCTTTGCCGATTTCAATTTTCATCAGTATGACGGCAAGGAAATTGATTTTGATGAGGTGGCTCAGGCTGCCGAAGCGTTGCCGATGATGAGCGAGCGGACTCTCATTTTAATCAAGGATCTTTCCGTTGATAATCTCAATTCCGACGCTTCGGACAAATTTCTTAGGCTTATTTCGGATATTCCAGATACCACCGTTATTCTTGTTTCCAATCCGAGCGTCGATGTCAACATGAAAAGTGCAAAGGGAAAGAAAATGCTTGCGAAAATTGATAAGCACGGCTGTTCCGTTTGCTTTGACCATGCAGGGCTAAACCAGCTTATCAAGCTTGCGGAAAAGGGGGCGGCGTCGAGAGGATGCTCAATCTCTCAGTCAAATGCCCGATATTTGCTTTCGCTTATCGGTGACGACATGACCGTGATAACAAACGAGCTTGACAAAATTTGCGCCTACAGAAAAGATGGCGAAATCGAAAAGGAGCACATTGACGCAGTCGTTGTCAAAACCGTTCAGGCGAGAGTTTTTGACCTTACAAAAGCCCTGACCTCCGGTAACTGCGACCTGGCTATGGATATACTTGATACGCTTATGGCCATGAAGGAGGAGCCGATCAATATTCTCGGTGCGCTTATTACTCCCTATGTTGATATGTACAGAGCAAAGGTATATTCAAGCGGCGGCTTGAGAGCCACGGACGCAGGCAAGGATTTTAACTATCGCAACAAGGAGTTCAGACTTACCAACGCAGCGAGAACGGCTTCAAAATATTCCGTCACTCAGCTGAGAACCTTTCTTGAGGTTCTTAACGAAGCCGACAGACTGTTGAAATCAACATCGCTCGACGGCAGACTGGTTCTTGAGCAGACCATAACAAAGCTTTTTCTTGTTTCAAACGGTGAAAAAATATGATTAGGGTTGATAAGGTCATCATTGTTGAGGGCAGATATGACAAAATCAAGCTTTCCTCGATTGTTGACGGGATAATTATCGAAACAGAGGGCTTTGGAATTTTCAAGGATAAGGATAAACAAAGGCTCATCAGAAGGCTTGCGGAAACCAAGGGTATCGTAATTCTGACCGACAGCGATTCTGCGGGCTTTGTAATCAGAAATTTTATAACCTCGATAGTTCCGAAGGAATACATAACCAATGTATATATTCCCGATATTCTCGGCAAAGAGAAGCGAAAGGACGCTCCGTCAAAGGAGGGCAAGCTCGGCGTTGAGGGTGTTTCGGTGAAAATTTTGGAAGAAGCCTTTGCAAAAGCCGGCATAGGCGTTTCAAAGAGCTGCAATTCAGAAAAGAAAGAAATTACGCTCAATGATTTCTACGACGACGGATTGACGGGCGGCTCGGACAGCAAGAAAAGAAGAATTTCGCTGCTGAAAAAGCTCGATTTGCCCGAAAAAATGTCAACTAAGTCAATGCTTGATATTTTGAATACATTTCTAACTTACGATGAATATAAAAATTTAATTGAATCGGAGGAGATTTTATGCGAATAGGGCACGGTTACGATGTGCACAGGCTCACGGAAGGTCGGGATTTGATTATCGGCGGCGTTAAAATACCCTTTGAAAAGGGGCTTTTGGGTCATTCCGATGCCGATGTTCTTCTTCATGCGGTCAGCGATTCGCTTTTGGGAGCAGCCGCAATGGGCGATATCGGCGGAATGTTTCCGGATAATGACCCGAGGTTTCTTGACGCCGACAGTCTTGTTCTTCTTCGTGAGGTTTTTGAAAGACTTAAACAAAACGGATACAGCGTCGTCAATATCGACGCTACGATAATTGCACAAAGGCCGAAGATGAAGCCGTACATTCCGGAAATGAGAATGAATATCGCTGCGGCACTGTCAACGGATATCGAAAATATCAGCGTCAAGGCGACGACTGAGGAGGAAATGGGCTTCACGGGCAGGGGAGAAGGAATTTCCGCTCATTGCGTTTGCCTTATTGATAAAATCTGAAATATATGTTATAATCGTAAAGGCGATACCTCAATTGCAAGGTATTGCAAAAATTCAATTTATCGGAGAAAAATATGAACGCTTTAATGGAAAATGTCAGCGTCCTTTGGGAAAAGCTGCTGGCTTTGTTTTCTTCCTACAATATAATAACGGACACGCTCGATATCGCTTTTGTCGCTTTTTTGATCTTCAGCGCAATAAAAATGCTCAAGGAGACAAGAGGAATTCAGATCGTAAAGGGTCTTTTGCTCGTTGCGATAATTTATGCGATAATCAGCCTTTTGAACATGCAGGCGAGCACATATCTTTTCAAGACCATACTGCGTGATTTTATTCTTGTGCTTATCATTTTGTTCACGCCGGAAATCAGGCACGCCCTCGAAACGATGGGTCGAAGCAAGTTTGCTTTTCTGAATTTCTTCGGTGCGCAGCAGGGCGACGCACTTTATGAGAGAAAGAAAAGAGCTGTGCTTGAAATATGCAAGGCTTGCCGTGATATGAGTGACAAAAAAATCGGTGCGCTGATTATTTTCGAGCGAAATACAATGCTCGGAGATATTGTTAATACCGGAACGGTGGTTGACGCAAAGGCGTCGAGAGAGCTTGTAAATTCGCTATTTTTCCCGAATTCCGCTTTGCATGACGGCGGAGTGGTTATCCGTGACGGCAGGATCGTTGCGGCGGGCTGTATTCTTCCTTTGACGGACAACAATCTTCTCAGCAGCGAATTGGGCACAAGACACAGAGCCTCACTCGGTATTTCTGAAAAAAGCGACGCTGTTGCAGTCGTCGTCTCCGAGGAAACCGGTAAAATTTCCATCGCCTGCGGCGGAGAGCTTGAAAGAGGTGTTTCCGACGGCGTACTCATGGAAAGACTTATGGATTATATTCTTCCCGATAACGCCGGAAAGGAGAAAAAATCCTTCTTTTCGGTTCTTCTCACTAACATAAAGGAGAGGCTTAAGAAATGAAAATAAAAAAGTTGAGCCTCAGACAGCTCTTTTCAAACACAAAATTTCTCGTTATATTTTCAATTGTCGTCGCTTTCATTTTTTGGATAGTCGTTGCGCTGGAATATGCGCCGGTTATTGAAAATGAAATCAAGGATATTCCCGTAAAAATCGATATGAACAACAGCGTTCCCGATAAGCTCGGCTTGCAGATTTTCGGTCAGAGCGATTACACAATAAATGTCACCGTAAAGGGCAACCGCTACATTGTAGGCGGAGATCTTTTGACCGCCGATGATTTTGAAGCGACGGCGCAGACCGCTTATGTCGATTCCGCCGGAAAGCACAGCCTTGTGGTTAAGGTTACGGCCAAGGACGCCAACGCAGATTACGAGATCGTATCAAAATCGACGGATTATATTGAGGTATATTTTGATAAATATGCAGAGAAAGAGGTTGAAGTTACTCCGAGAATCGTTTCGGAGCTTGACGATTACACAGCCGACGAATATATGTTTGACAAAGCGGATATAATTTGCGAAACCAAAACCGTTAAGATAAGCGGAGCGCAGACCGAGGTCAATTCCGTAACGGAGGCTTTTGCCGATATTCCTATCGAAAAGAAGCTGACGCAGAGTGAAACGGTTGACGCTTCCGTTGTGCTCAGCGACGGCAGCGACCTTGACTTGAAATATGTTGAAATTAACGGCGAGAGCAGCCTGACTATTCCCGTTACGCTTCCCGTTTACAAAATGCAGGCGTCTGCCGTTTCCGTTTCGTTCAAGAACTCGCCCTCGGACTATATCAATAGTCCGTTAGTGTACAGCATTACGCCAAGCAAGGTCAGGGTTGCCGTTCTTCAAAACGGCTCCGATACTACAAATACGCTTGAAGTCGGTTCAATTGATTTTTCGCAGATTACGCCGACCAACAACAGCTTTACATTCCTTGCCTCGAATGTTAAAACAGCCAAATTCCTTGACGGAACAACATCGTTTACCGTTGAGGTAAACACGGACGGACTTTCAACTCTATCGCTTGAGCCGGGGATAAATTCCATTAAAATTTCCGGCGGAAACGGAGTTAGCGCAGGCAATGTTGACCTTACCTCAATAGGTAACATTACCGTTGTGGGAACGCAGACCGCACTCAAGAGTGTTAATGCGGATATGCTTGAAATCAGCATCAATCTTGCAAACACAAAGCTTGAGGAAGGGGAGACTACCGTTCCGATTACGGTAACACTGAAAAACTCTAATAACTGCTGGGTAAGCGGAAGCTATACGGCAGTAATTGTACATTCATAACTAAATGACCGACTGATTTGCTCCGTTGCTATCAGTCGGTCGTTTAATTATTAAATCATTGTTAAAATTTTCGTAAATTTATGTTTTTACTGTTGTAAAAAGGTGACACAGTGTGCTATAATGTTATGACTGTTAGAATGGGAATATATTAGAAAGCAATACCCGTAAAAATTGAAAGGAGAGGTTATTTTGAAACGACTAAAGCGTTATTTGGCGTTTGCTGTTATAATCGCTCTTTTTGTATCCTTCAGCGGCTGCTCGTTCAGATTTTCTTCTTTTGATAATCTTCTTCGTCCGCCGAAGCTTTCCGGTAAGTATCAGGGACTTCAGGATTCCTTTGAAAAGCTCGTCGATAAGGAATATAACCTTTCGACACCCGAAAACGGACTTTACCGTTCGGCATTCATAGTCAATGATTTTGATTCCGACAAGGACGAGGAAGCCATAGTTTTCTATATCGAAAAGAAAAAGCCGGATTTTGTTAAAATATACTATTTTGAATTCAAGGATGATAACTGGGTTCCTGTCAATTCCTATGACGGACTCGGAAGCTCGGTTGATGAGGTTAAGCTTGCCGACCTCAATCAGGACGGAAAATCGGAAATTATAATCGGCTGGAATCTTTATTCAAGCAAAACCAACAAGGCATTTGCGGTTTATGATATTTCCGCCGGTGATTTAAGGCTTATTTCATCTTTCCCGTACTCTTATCTTGATATTATTGATGTAAACGGTGACGGTATTGACGATGTTTTTACGATGAATGTTGATTCAAGTGCGTCCGATGTTTACACATCGACCGCAACGGCATATACCTTTGATTCAAAAACCGACTCGCTGCAAACGCTCAGCTCGGTTAAAACCGACGGCAATATATCGTCCTATTCCGACATCAAGGTTGAAAAGGTTGACGATAAGCGGCTTATTTATGTTGAAGCCTTTAAGGGCGACAACGATATGATAACCGAGGTCATCTATTGGAATGACGAAAAAAGCATGCTCGTCGCTCCGCTCTTTGATGTTTCGACTCAATCCACATCACTGACGCTTCGCCACAGCAAGCTTCTTGCGCAGGACATTGACTCCGACGACTTCATTGAAATTCCGATAAGCGTCGATATGCCCGGCTCATCTGTAGTTGATCACAGCTCAAATGCGCTGCTTCTCGGTGCTTCGAGCGATAGCACTACAAATCCCACCAAAAGCCTTTACTATACCGAATGGGCTAAGTTCCGCAATGACAAGCTCAGAGCCGTTCAATATTCAATTGTCGATGAAACCGGAGGTTATATACTCAATATACCGAGCAGCTGGGTCGGAAGAATTACCGTTCTCGGAAATGACGGTCAATGGGATTTCTATCATTGGGACAGCTCGGAGGAAAAGCTCGGAAAGCTTCTTTTCAGCATCTATTATTACGATAAAAACGATGAGGAAGCCAAGGCGAAGTACAGTAAATCAAAACTTCTGACCTCGTACGGAAGCACGACATATGTTTATTCCGTAACTCAGGACGGTACGGATTTCGGAGTTAAGGACGAAACTCTTACCGATAATTTCAATACTACGATTTTGGGAGGAAAGAAATGAAACCGATAAAGATTTTGGTTGCCGAGGATGAGGAAACGATAAGAGAATTTATCGTTATCAACCTTAAAAGAGCCGGCTATGAGGTTGTCGAGGCGGTTGACGGCCTTGACGCTTATGAAAAATATACGCTCGACCCCGAAGGCATATCCATTGCCGTGCTTGACATCATGATGCCGAGAATGGACGGTCTTGAGCTTTGCAAGAAGCTCAGAGCCTTGAGCAATAACATTGGGATAATGATGCTTACCGCCAAAACGCAGGAGATGGACAAGGTCAACGGACTTCTTCTCGGAGCGGACGATTATGTTACAAAGCCGTTCTCCCCGTCTGAATTTACGGCGAGGGTTGACGCTCTTGCCCGTCGTGTTTCCTCATCGTCGAAGCGGGGAAACGAGGAGGACGACGAAAATGTTATTTCCTCCGGCGAGTTTAGATTGGACTGCAAAAGCCGCACGCTTACCTGCAGCGGAAAAAAGATTGATGTTACACAGGTTGAGTTTCAGATTCTTGAATATTTCTTCCGCAATCAGGGAAAAAATCTCAGCAGAACCGATATTCTCAATCATGTTTGGGGTACAGAATATTTCGGCGAGGAAAAAATCGTTGATGTTAACATAAGGCGAATCAGGAAGAAGATTGAACCCGATCCGTCGAATCCGAAGCATTTGCTCACCCGTTGGGGCTTCGGCTACGCATGGATATGAATTGCCTTAAAACTACATAGCCTGAATAAAGGAGGTGGTACGGATGTCGAAAAAAAACAGGAGATTAAAATTCAAGGGCGGCCTTACAAGACGATGGCTTTTCCAGACCTCAACAATAATTGTCGCTGTTTTGCTTATCATCTGTATCGCCGCAGCATATTTTATTCATTCCTATTACTACACCTCTGTCGAGCGAAAAATCAAAACCTATTCTAACGGAATTGTTGATATTTATTTTGAAAACTACGCTTCCGCCGATGACGCTGTTTTTGAAAAAGGAGCACGGGAGTATATCAGCGATTTTACGGACAAGGCGTCCGTTGAGGTTTGGGTGCTCGACAAATACGGCAGTGTGTTCATTTCTTCAAGCGGCTTCCCGGTTACCAACAAAGTAAAGATACCGGAATATGAGGACGCCGTCACAAACGGCAGCAACATTGCAATATGGCACGGCGAGGACGCCGCAGGAGAAAATATTATAGCTTTGACAAAGATTATCACCGACGCCGAAAATAATCAGGTCGGCTCGGTAAGATATATGATATCGCTTGTTGAAATCGACAATCAGATCGGCACATGGTATTTTATTATTTCACTTGTCTTTTTGCTTCTCGTTCTTTTGCTTGTTATTTCGGGAACTGTTTTTATAAGCTCAATCGTCAGACCGATTCAGGAGGTTTGCGATACCGCCAAAATGATTGCCGACGGCAATTACGACGCTCGTATAGACCACTACCTTTACAAGGATGAGATCGGATTGCTCTGCAACACTATCAATGAAATGGCCGAAAAAATCAAGACCTCAGATAAAATTAAAAACGATTTTATCTCTACGGTTTCCCATGAACTGCGAACCCCTCTGACGGCAATAAAGGGCTGGGGAGAAACGCTTTTACAGATCGGAGATACCGATCCCAATTTGACCAAGAGAGGCATGAATGTTATAATCGGCGAATCGTCGAGGCTCAACGGAATTGTTGAGGAGCTTCTTGATTTTTCAAGAATGCAGAGCGGCAGAATGGTGCTTAAAAATGAAAAGATGGATATTCTTGCCGAGCTTGACGAAACCGTTTTCGCCTTTAAGGACAGAGCGATGAGAGAGGGCATTGAGCTTGTTTATAATGCGCCGAATCTTCCTGCTCCGATGGACGGCGACCCCGACAGAATAAAGCAGGTTTTTGTCAATATTCTTGACAATGCTCTGAAATACACGAAGCAGGGCGGAAAAATCGTTGTTTCAACCGATATCAAGGACGATGAAATCACGATTGTTATTTCTGACACGGGCTGCGGAATTTCCGCAGAGGATCTGCCCCATGTTAAGGAAAAATTCTACAAGACAAATATGACTGTTCACGGCTCGGGAATCGGACTTGCCGTCGTTGACGAGATAGTTCGACTGCACCACGGAACATTCGATATCGACAGCGTTCTCGGTCAGGGAACGACCGTTACGATAAGCTTTGACATCGATCATGTTGAGCTTGAGGATGTATGGGATATCGATGCAGCGATAGCCGCTGAAAACGAAAAGAAAGCAATGGAGGAAAATGAAGATGCCTGAAGAAAATAAAATCAGCGTCGGCGGACAAGCGTTGATGGAGGGCGTTATGATGAACGGCCCAAAGGGAGTCGCAATGGCGCTGAGACTGCCCGACGGAAAAATCGAAACGCAGCTTAAGGAAGCGCATTTTCTTAAGGATAAATATAAATTTGCGAGAATCCCGTTCATAAGAGGACCGATCAGCTTTGTTGAGCAGATGATTTTCGGATACAAGTGCCTGATGGAGTCTGCCGAAAAGACAACAGAGCTTGAGGATGACGGAACGGAGGAAATGTCGAAGCTCGACCGCTGGCTGACGGATCATTTCGGTCCAAAGATGATGACGGTTATCGGCATTATTTCCGGCATTATTGGCTTCGTTTTGGCATTCTTCCTCTTTATGTGGCTGCCGAGTCAGGTCGCTGACCTTATTCTCCGCAATGTTGACGGTAACACATGGAAGCCCGCTATTGAGGGCGTTATGCGTATCGTAATTTTTATAACATATATGTGGGCGGTTTCCCTAATGAAGGATATAAAGAGGCTGTTTATGTATCACGGAGCAGAGCACAAATCAATTTTCTGCTACGAGAACGGACTTGAGCTGACTGTTGAAAATGTCAGAAAGCAGCGCCGTTTTCACCCGAGATGCGGAACAAGCTTCATATTCCTTATGCTGATTATCAGCATTTTGGTTTCAACTGTTGTTGTTCTTATTTTCCCCGGCGTGCGTGATTACAAGGCGCTTTGGATGGTTATAAAGATTCTTATCCTGCCCTTAATAATGAGCATCGGCTATGAGGCAATAAGACTTGCTGGAAAGAAGAATAACCTTTTCACTCGGATAATTTCCGCTCCCGGTCTTTGGATGCAAAGACTCACGACCAAAGAACCTACGGACGATATAATCGAGGTTGGCATCGCTTCGTTAAAGGTTGCTCTCGGCATGGAAAAAGAGAACATCAATGACATTGCTGAGGAAACCGTTCTCGAATCCGACGATGGAGAAGCAACAGATGAATCTGAATGATTTGCTTCGCAAGGGTGCGGAAATTCTGAAGGACGCTGACATTGACGACGCTGATTTTGACGCATGGTGCATTGCCGAATTCGCTTTGAAGCCTGCGTTTGCAAATAAAAATTTCAATCTGAAAAACATCTTTATTTACGGCGACGAGCTTATAAATGATAAACATACGGAAAGCTTTATGAGCTTAATTAAAAAGAGAGCCGAAGGTGAACCGCTCCAGTATTTGCTTGGCGAATGGGAGTTTATGGGGCTTAATTTCAAGGTCGGAAAAGGAGTATTGATTCCTCGTCCCGAAACGGAAATGCTCGTTGAATTTGCGATTGATTCTTTAAAAAGCAAAAAAGCTCCCGTTGTTTTCGACCTTTGCTCCGGAAGCGGTTGTATTGCGATAAGCGTTGCAAAGCTTTGCCCCGGTGCAACGGTTTATGCTGTTGAAAAATCAGACGAAGCCTTCTCTTTTTTGGAGGAAAACATTAGGCTGAACAATGCCGACGGCGTTAAAGCAATTAAAGGCGATATTCTTGATAAAAATTTGCTTACCGGTGTTTCTGCCGACCTTCTTCTTTCAAACCCTCCCTATATCCGAACGGACGATATCGCAGGATTGCAAAGAGAGGTCAAAAAAGAACCGGTAATGGCTCTTGACGGCGGTAAAGACGGATTTGATTTTTACCGTGTGATCGCATCCGAATGGCTCGATCGAATTGTAAAGGGCGGTGCGTTCGCCGTTGAATGCGCCGAGGATCAGACACAGCATATTTGCAAGCTGTTTTCGGAAAAAGCGTCAAGGGTTCAAGAGTATAAGGATTTAAGCGGTTTGCCGAGAGGCGTAACCGGTATTATATAGTTTTGGAGAATAAACATTATGTTACTTGATTTAATAAGAGGCGGCGATGCGCTGTCAATATTTATGGGCGTATGCGTCAGTGCGTTTGTTATTTTCTGCGTCATGCCCATTCATGAATATGCTCACGCTTTGGTCGCAACAAAGCTCGGAGATCAAACGGCAAAGCTGAGCGGCAGATTGACGCTCAACCCGATGGCGCACATCAGCCCTTGGGGAGCTGCGATGATTTTGCTCGTCGGCTTCGGCTATGCGAAGCCTGTTCCGGTCAATGTGAACAATACCAAAATGAAGAATAAAAAGCTGGCGATGGCTCTTGTTGCACTTGCAGGACCATTATCCAACCTGATAATCGCATTCCTCTCTGTTATGGTAAGATATATTCTGATCGTTGTTGCGGCAAACAACGGCGGAGAAGCTACGACGGCGTTTTTGGCTCTCAATATTTTCTTTCAATATTCTGCGATAATCAACATCAACCTTGCCGTTTTTAACTTTATTCCGATTCCGCCGCTCGACGGATCGAGGATACTTTTTGCAATCCTGCCGAGTAAATATTATTTCGGCATTATGAAATATGAAAGATATATCATGATCGCAATGTTTGTTCTGCTTCTTACCGGAGCGCTTACAACGCCGCTGTCTTATCTTTCAAATCTTATTTACAATGCGTTTAATCAACTGTTCTATTCGATTTTATAAAAAGGAAAGGTCATAAGCATGGAGGCAATATCGTATAAGCTTGATGTGTTTGAAGGTCCGCTGGATCTTCTGCTTCACCTGATAAGCAAGCATAAAATTGATATAAACGATATTCCGATTCTTCTGCTTGTTGAACAATATCTTGACTATGTTCGTCAGATGAAGGAGGAGGATATGGAGGTTGCCAGCGAATTTCTTGAAATGGCTGCAAGGCTGATATATATCAAGACCGTTTCGCTTCTTCCCGTCCATGAGGAGGAGGCAGACGAGCTGAAAAAAGAGCTTCAGGGCGAGCTGCTTGAGTATCAGGATTGTCAGCTGATGGCGAAAAAGCTTGCGGCACAGGCGGACGGATTTGAGCAGTATTCAAGAATTCCCGAAAAATTTCCGCCGGATATGACCTACACACGCCTGCATCAGCCTATTGAGCTTTTAAAGGCATATATTAACGCCGTCGGAAGAGGAAAGCGCAATTTACCGCCTCCGTTTGAGGCATTCTCCGGAATTGTCGCTCATAAGATCGTACCCATCAGAGAGCGTGTCAGCTATATTATGGGCAGCCTTTTCAGAAAGAAAAAGCAGAGGTTTACGGCTTTTTTCGAGAAAGCGGAATCCCGTTCGGAAATGGTAGCGACATTCCTTGCGCTTCTTTCGCTTGCCAAGGACAAAAAAATCACTCTGACCCAAAACGACGATGAGCTTGAGGTCGAGATGATAGATTCCGATATTAACCTTGATGTGGAGGACGACTACACAGATGAAAATGAATGAATTACAGGGTGCGGTTGAGGCAATACTCTTTGCAGCAGGTGAACCGCTTGAAATTGAGCGAATCTGTCAGGCACTTGAATGTGAAAAAGAGCCTGTCGAGCAGGCACTTTCGGGTATTGACGAGGCCTTAAAATCTATAAACAGCGGAATAAGACTGGTAAAAATGGATGATATGTATCAGCTTTGCACCCGTCGGGAATTTGCCGATAAGGTCAGAGCCGTGCTTGAAATAAAGAAAAACACACCTCTTTCCGCAGCCGCTTTTGAGGTGCTTGCCGTTATCGCTTACAACCAGCCGGTCACAAAATCCTTTGTCGAGCAGGTCAGAGGCGTTGACTGCTCCGGTGTAATCGGAACGCTTATTGCAAAGGGTCTAATTGAAGAAAGAGGCCGTCTTGAGCTTCCCGGCAGACCGCTGATTTACGGAACAACGCCTGAATTTCTCAAATGCTTCTGCGTGACAAGTCTTGACGATTTGCCCGATCTTCCGGAGCATGAGGATATGCCAAAGAACGATGAGCTCAGCGATCAGCTTGAAATTGATCTTGACAACGGTGAAATAATCGAAAACAAAATGCTCACAGGCGAGCCTGTAAGAGTGGCAGAAGAATAACCGACGGAGGTGATTGAATGACAGCTTTATATATAATTCTCGGAATTATCGCATTTTTCGTTATTGTTCTGAGTATACCTGTCGTTCTTGATCTTGAATATACCGATGCAGTTCGCTGCAAGGCTTCATGGCTTTTTCTGAAATTCGATCTTTATCCTTTCCCCGAAAAGAAAAAGAAAGAAGAAAAGCCCAAGGAGGAAAAGAAAGAGGAAAAGCCCGAAGAAAAAAAGGAGGAAGCTCCTAAGCCGAAGAAAGAAAATTTTCTCAAAACCTTTTACAACAATCAGGGCTTGAGCGGTGTTATCGAGCTTTTGAACAACTGCGTTGCGGCGTTAAAACGCTTCTCGGTCAAGCTCGTTAAGCGTGCCGTTATTATTAAAAAATTCCATCTCGATGTTCATATAACTGAGGATGATGCGGCCGCAACGGCGATTAAATACGGTAAGGTTTGCTCCGGACTTTACCCGTCACTCGGATTTATCTGTTCAAACATGAAGGTCAAGGATTACAAGGTGAATGTTTTTGCCGATTATTGCGGCGAAAAAACAACGGTTGAATTTATCACCGAGACGGCATTCATTCCGAGAGCTATGATCAATGCCGGAATCGTGCTTGTGTTCAGTTTATTGAAGCAGCTTTTAAAGGTTGCTATTTCAAATAATAAAGCGTCAAAAAACAAATCAACAAACAACAATAATCAAAGAAAGGCGGACTAAACATGAAAGATCAGTCAGCATCAGGAATTCTTGCAACAGCCATTGATAAGATAAAGGATATGGTTGATTGCCAAACAATTATCGGCGATCCTATCGACGCAGGCGACGGAATCAAGGTTATCCCCATTTCAAAGGTTACCTACGGCTTCGCTTCCGGCGGTTCGGATTTTCCGACCAAGGGTACGAAGGAGCTTTTCGGTGGCGGCGGCGGAGCAGGCGTAACGATTTCGCCTGTTGCTTTCCTTGTTATCAACAAGGGTGAGGTCAGCGTTAAGTATATTTGCGAAGGCTCTGAAAGCTCTGCGGAGAGAATTATCGGCATGGTACCCGATGTTGTTAACAAGGTCGGCGACATTGTCAATAAGTTTAACGGCGACAAAAAGGCAAACAAGGACGATTCCGTTTTTGTAGAGGAATAATAATTGACCCTGCCTGCGCATATAGCTTTTATATGGCAGGTGATGGGTGTGCTTAAAAAAATAATAGGCAATACTGCACAATTGAGGCGTGCGGATGGCGCAGCAAGATTTTTCGTTAGGTTGTACAAAAATTTTGCAGGCTTGCTTGTGCAAGTCAAGAATTTTTTTCGCAGCATGACGGAGACATATTCAAGCAAGACATGCGCCTCAATTTGTGCGTTATTGCCAATACCTTTTTTGACTGTTTTTTGTATAATGACGGTTAGCTGTTCTGCGCTTGAAGCATCCGATGTTTCGGCGGAATGCGCCGTGCTGATTTCCCGGCAAACGGGTGAGGTGATTTTTCAAAAAAATGCGTATGCCAAGCATTCCATGGCAAGCACTACCAAGATAATGACCTCACTGCTTGCCGCTCAATCGGGCAAGCTGCATGACGAGCTGACGGTTACCGAGGAAATGGTTCGTGTTGAGGGCACTTCAATGGGACTTCTTCCGGGCGATATAGTGTCGGTCAAGGAGCTGATTTACGGTATGCTCTTACCGTCGGGAAATGACGCAGCTAACGCAGCGGCGATTTATCTCGGTGGAAATGTTGAAAACTTTGCAAAGCAAATGAACGCCAAAGCAAAGGAAATAGGCATGGAGAACACCAATTTTGTAACTCCGTCCGGTCTTGATGATGAAAATCATTATTCGACCGCGTTCGATATGGCTCTTTTGGGCAGATATGCGGTCAGTGATCCTGTTTTCAGATCCGTTTGTTCGTTAGAGAAGGCTACCTTGAGCTACGGAAATCCACCGTACAATCGAACCCTGTACAACCATAACCGACTTTTGGAAAGCTATAAATACGCTCTCGGAATTAAAACCGGATTCACCAAAAAGAGCGGTCGCTGTCTTGTTTCATATGCTGAAAAGGATGGAATAGGGCTGATTGCTGTAACCTTAAACGCTCCGGACGACTGGAACGACCACAAGCTTATGCTTGACTACGGCTTTTCAAGGCTGAAAAAATATACTTTCACAGCAAATATTCCCAAAACAATATCTGTTGTCGGTGGAAATGTTGAAAACCTGAGAGTTAAATGCAACTCGTTTGAATATGACGGTTTGGAACAAAGGAATCTTGTCCAAAAGGTGGTTGTCGATAGGTTTGTATATGCGCCGATAAGCAAAGGCGACAAGCTCGGTGAGGTCAAATTTTACCTTGACGGAAAATTTATTGGTTCAACGGATATTTACGCTGCCGAAAATGTCGGAGTATCGGAACAAAAGCAGAAAGAAAAAAGCTTTTTTCAAAGAATTAAGGAGAGATTTTCAAAATGACTGATGATAGAATCAGGCTTCAAAAATACCTTTCCATGTGTGCGGTCGCTTCACGCCGCAAGGCGGAGGAGCTTATAGCTCAGGGAAAGGTCAAGGTTAACGGTAAGGTTGCGCAAATCGGCGACAAGATAAGCCCGAAGCACGACACCGTTACTGTCGGCGGCAGAAAAATTGTCGGCAATAAAAAGCATTATTATATCATGCTTCATAAGCCGAGAGGCTATATTACGACCATGGACGATGAAATGGGCAGAAAATGCGTTGCGGAGCTTGTCCGTGATGTAGGCGCAAGGGTTTATCCCGTCGGCAGACTTGACAGAGACTCCGAGGGACTTCTTCTCATGACAAATGACGGCGAATTTGCTAACCATATGACGCACCCGTCGAAGCATATTCCCAAAACCTACAGGGTTACAGTCCGTCCGGATGTTACCGAGGATATGCTGACGGCTTTTGCTGCGGGTATGGATATCGACGGAAGAATTACGGCTCCTGCCGACGCTCATGTGATTGAAAAGCAGGATAACAGAGTTGTAATGGAAATTGTTCTTTATGAGGGCAGAAACCGTCAGATAAGAAAGATGTGCGAGTCGCTCGGTCTTGAGGTCGCAAGGCTCAAGAGAACCTCAATGGGTTCTTTAAAGCTCGGTATGCTTCCTCCGGGAAAGTGGCGTGAGCTTAAAGAGGACGAGGTTCACAAGCTCATGGTTTCATCGGGCATGAAGGTCAACAAATTCTGAGGTCGTATTATGATAAAATTTTCACCTGTTGCGAGCGATAAGCTTCCCGAACCGTTTTGCAGCGATAAGACGCTGAACGGATATTTAGGCTTCGATATGTCAAACGAAGGCTCGGATTGCGGCTTTTCCGTTTTCAGAGTTAACGGCTATACCATGGAAATTCTCGATATTGTAACCGATAGCGACGACGAAACGCTTGAGGGCTTTATCAGAAGCTCGCTTAACTACGGAGCAAACCGAGGGGCTTACATTGCATATTACAAAGCTGCAGACGGTATTGAGGTTGCAAAAACGCTCGGCTTTAAAGTGAATAAGGAAAATATTCTTGAAGGGGAAATCCCCGAGCTGCTTGCAGGAAGCTGCTGCAGGAAAAAATAATTCGGGAAGTTGGTTTAGTATGGTTAAAAGCATGACCGGCTACGGCCGATGTCAGGAAATGATCGACGGAATGAATATCACCGTCGAAATTAAAAGCGTAAATCACAGATATTTTGATTTTTCGTCAAGAGTTCCGAGGAATTACGGATTCCTTGACGAGAAGCTGAAATCATTTGTTCAGTCTAAGGTTTCAAGAGGCAAGATCGAGTGTTATGTTCAGGTGGACAACCTTGAGGACGATACCGTTGTTGTTGAAGTCAACAAATCCCTTGCGGATGGCTATGTTAAAGCCTTTAACGAGCTTTCCGAGAGCTACGGAATCGACAACAATCTTAACACAGGCATTCTTGCAAGAATGAACGATGTTCTTGTTATCCGCAAGGCGGAAGCCGACGAGGATAAAATATGGAACGCCGTAAAATCGGTTGCCGAAAAGGCTGTTGATAAATTCATCAATATGCGCGAGATCGAGGGAGA
>CAVFTC010000009.1:0-22830 GCA_963625295.1 Bacteroides faecis | reverse complement strand
GAAAAGCTTCGTGATGACATCGTTTCAAGAGCCGACCTTATTCTCTCATATGTTGAATTCGTTGAGGAGCGTTCACCGGAAACGGTCAAGGAATATAATGAAAAGCTTCTGGCGAGAATGCAAGAGCTTCTCGGCGATATTCATGTTGAGGAGACAAGATTGCTTACGGAAGCGGCTATTTATGCGGATAAAATTGCAGTTGCCGAGGAAACAGTACGCCTGAGAAGTCATATTTCCCAGCTTAAAGAATTTTTCAATTCTACCGAGGCTATAGGCAGAAAAATGGACTTTCTCGTTCAGGAGATTAACAGAGAAGCCAATACGATTGGCTCAAAGGCAAATGATGTCGAGATCGCAAGGCGTGTCCTCGAAATTAAGTCCGAGGTTGAAAAAATTCGCGAACAGGTTCAGAATATTGAATAACGGGGTGAGAATATGAAGCTTATCAATATCGGCTTCGGCAATATGGTTAATGCGGACAGGATTATTGCAATCGTCAGCCCCGAATCGGCTCCGATAAAGCGTATAGTTCAGGACTGCAAGGAGAAGGGTACGCTTATTGACGCAACCCACGGCAGAAGAACGAGAGCTGTCATCATAACTGACTGCGATCAGGTTATTCTGACCTACCTTCAGGCCGAAACTGTTGCAAACAGATTTGACGAGGACAAGGATTATGAGGAGGATGAGGACGATGAAGAATAACGGAATGCTTGTTATTCTTTCGGGTCCGGCAGGTTCGGGTAAGGACACGGTTATTTCCGAGCTTTTTAAAACGGATTTTGACATCACAAAATCTGTTTCTATGACTACGAGAGCGCCGAGAGACGGAGAGGTTGACGGTGTTGATTACATATTTGTCAACGAGGAAAAATTTCTCGATTCGGTTAAATCCGGCGAGCTTCTTGAACACGCACGCTACGGAATCAATTATTATGGAACGCCGAAAGCTCCCGTTGACGGCTGGCTTGAGGAAGGAAAAACCGTTATCCTCAAAATTGATGTTGAGGGAGCAGGTAATATCAGAAAAATGTACCCGGACTCCGTCAGTATATTCATCATGCCGCCGAGCATGAAAATTCTTGAAATGCGGCTTCGTAATCGAGGAAGCGAGGACGAGGAGGATGTTGTACGCCGTCTCAGAATTGCCGTCAGAGAGATTGAAAGATGCCGTGACGAATATGACTATTTTGTTGTTAACGACGATCTTCAGGACGCTGTTGAAGATATAAAAACGATTATCACTGCCGAAAAACACAAAGTAAGCAGATGTAATAAATTTTTTAGTGAGGTATTTTAAAATGTTTGATCAGAACAAAAAATTCAAATTCAATCCTGATTTAAGCTCAGTGCTTTCAAATCACATCAGCCGCTATTCGCTTGTAAGGGCAACCGCAAAGCGTGCAAGAGAAATTTCCGAGGAAGCGGAAGAGGACGGAATTATCCTCGTCGAGAAGCCGGTCAGCATCGCTCTTGACGAAATTCTCAACAACAAGTACGAGATTGTTGAGCCGGACGAGATAAAGGATCTTTAATAACTTATTCTAACGGAGGTACAAAATGACTGTCGAAAAAGTTGCGGCTGTTGCCGTCGAAAACACAGCGTTTTCGTTTGATCAGCCTTTTTCCTACCTCCTCGGCGACGGAGAATGTACTCCGGGCTGCCGTGTCCTCGTGCCGTTCGGCAGGGGGGATAAGTGCCGTCAGGGCATTGTTCTTGCCGTTTCCGAATATAACGGCAAAGATAATTTAAAAAGAATTTCTCAGGTTATCGATGAAGCTCCCGTGCTCAATGACGAGATGCTTAAGCTTGTCATGTGGCTCAGGGAAAGAACCTTCTGCACCTATTTTGAGGCGGCAAAGGCTGTTTTGCCGTCGGGAATGTGCCACAAAACCGTTACGACCTACACCGCTGTTCCGAATGTCGATTTAAGCGATTTTTCGTCGGACGAGAAGCAGATTTATAATTTTCTCCTTTCTCAAAAGGGCTATATAGAAGGCGAAAAGCTTCTTAAAAAGCTCGGATTTTCTCCTGAAATTTCGCTGCTTGAAAAGATGGTCAAAAAAGGTCTGCTGATCAGAAATTTTGATTCCGTAAGAAAAACCGGTGACCTGACCGTTAAGACGGTAAGGCTGACGCAGGGCGGTAGAGAAATCCTTGAAACGACCGAAAAGCTGACAAAAAAACAGCTTAACGCCCTCGATGTTCTCAACGATATCGGAACGGTTTCGGTCAAGGAGCTTTGCTATTTCACGGGATTTACCTCTTCGGTTGTACAGGCTCTCGAAAAAAAGGGACTTGTTGAGATTTTTGACAACGAGATTTACCGTGATCCGTATGAAAATAAAGCGGTTGTTCCGCAGCGGAAGGAAATTTTTCTCAATGACGAGCAGCAAAATGCCTTCGAGAATTTGCTTAAGCAGTATTCCTTGGGCGTCGGCGGAGCTTCACTTCTTTACGGAGTTACAGGCAGCGGAAAAACGATGGTTTATCTCAGGCTGATTGATGAGATGCTCGATTTGGGTAAAAATGTTATCGTTATGGTTCCCGAGATTGCCCTTACGCCGCAGACTCTCAATCTTTTCATGAGCCGCTACGGCAGAGAGGTTGCTGTTTTTCACAGCGCACTTTCGGCAGGTCAGCGGCTTGACGAATGGAAACGAGTGAAAAACGAAAATGTCAGGATAGTTGTCGGAACAAGAAGCGCAGTTTTTGCCCCTCTTGAAAACCTCGGCTTGATAATTATCGACGAGGAGCAGGAGCATACATATAAATCCGAACAAACGCCGAGATACAATGCAAGGGATGTTGCCCGTTTTCGCTGCGCTTATCATAAGGCTCTCCTTGTGTTCTCCAGTGCAACGCCAAGCGTTGAGACTTATGCAAAGGCACAGGCAGGGCAATATACAATCAACAAGCTTACAAAACGATATTCGGCTTCGGTTCTTCCTGAGGTTCGTATCGTCGATATGCTCACCGAGGCTTTGTCGCAGTCCTCAAATTTCAGCGAGGAGCTGAGATCAAGACTGCAATTTAACCTTGAAAACGGGAAACAGTCGATTTTACTTATCAACCGCAGAGGCTACAACACCTTTGCCGAATGCAGGGCGTGCGGTCATGTCTTGACCTGTCCGTCATGCAGCATTTCAATGACCTATCACCACGCAAACGGCAGACTGATGTGTCATTATTGCGGCTATTCCGAGCCGTTCACCGATGTTTGCCCCGAATGCGGCTCACATGATGTCAGATATTCCGGAACGGGAACGCAGAAGATTGAGGATGAGCTTGCAGCATTATTCCCCGAAGCAAGAATTCTCAGAATGGACGCCGACAGCACGATGGGGCGTTATTCGCATGAAAATAAGCTGAAGGATTTTGCCGACGGAAAATACGATATCTTGCTCGGCACACAGATGGTGGCAAAGGGGCTTGACTTCGAGAATGTAACGCTCGTCGGTGTTATAAATGCCGACCAGCAGCTTAATAACGACGATTTCAGAAGTCAGGAGAGAACCTTTGACCTCCTTACTCAGGTTGTCGGCAGGGCAGGCAGAGGACAATTCGAGGGAACGGCGATCATTCAAACCTGCAATCCCGAAAACGATGTCATTCAAATAGCCGCACGGCAGGATTATGACGCTTTTTTCAATGACGAGCTTAAGACCAGAAAAATGCTTATCTATCCGCCGTATTGCGATATTTGCCTGATCGGTTTTGTCGGCGAAAACGAGCCGAAGGTAAGGGTTGCTTCGCAGAAGCTTGCCGATAGACTTAAGGAAAAGCTGAGCGGCGAATATAACGACTTGAAAATTATCGCTCTCGGTCCTATGACGGCGAGAGTTTCCAAAATAAGCAATAAATTCAGATACAGATTGATTCTGAAATGCAAGAACACCAAGCGTTTCAGAGCTTTGATGAGCGAGATGCTGAAATACACCGGCACGGACAAGGCGTTTAATGATGTGTCTGTTTATATAGATATAAATCCGGAAAATATACTTTAATGCAGTACCGCACAATTTGGGTATTGCATTAGAATTTGAAAGGTTCGATTTTTAAAAATGGCAATAAGAAATATTGTAAAATTCGGAGATCCTATACTTAATAAAAAAAGCAGAACTGTTGAAAAGTTTGACGAAAAGCTTTTTACCTTGCTTGACGATATGAAGGATACTCTTTATAAAGAAAAAGGCGCAGGACTTGCCGCCGTTCAGGTCGGAATTTTACGCAGAGTAGTCGTAATGGACTGCGGCGACGGCTATCTTGAGCTTATCAATCCCGAAATTACGGACAGGTCGCCCGAGCTGCAGCATGAGGAGGAGGGCTGCCTCTCTCTTCCCGGAAAATTCGGCGTTACAGAGCGTCCCAAGAGCGTTATTGTTAAGGCACAGAACCGTGAGGGCAAGTGGTGTGTTTATAAGGGCACGGATCTAAAGGCGAGGTGCTTCTGCCACGAGATAGATCACCTTGACGGAATCCTTTACACCAGCCACCTTGTCGGCGGACTTGAAGAAAATTGATTGAAACGGAGCGGTCGTTAATGAGAATTGTTTTTATGGGAACGCCGGAATTTGCCGTTCCCTGCCTTGAAAGGCTCGTTGCCGACGGTCATGAGGTTGTCGGAGCTTTCACTCAGCCCGACAAGCCGAAGGGCAGAGGTCACAAAATGCAATTTCCGCCCGTTAAGGAAAAGGCGGTCGAATACAGCATTCCTGTTTTTCAACCGACAAAGATGAGAGACGGCACGGCATATGGCATTTTGAAGGAGCTTGCCCCTGAGTTGATCATCGTTGTCGCCTACGGAAAGATAATTCCGCAGGATATTCTCGATCTGCCGAAATACGGATGTGTAAACATTCACGCTTCACTGCTTCCGAGGTACAGAGGGGCTGCGCCGATTCAGTGGTGCGTGCTCAACGGAGAGAAAAAGAGCGGCGTTACCTCAATGCAGATGGACGCAGGTCTTGATACGGGCGATATGCTGATCAAAGCAGAGACGGAAATCGGTGAAAACATGACCGCCGGCGAGCTTCACGATAAGCTGTCGCTGCTCGGCGCAGAGGTTATGTCGCAAACAATTAAAAAAATAGCGGACGGAACGCTTGAAAGAGAGAAGCAGGATGATTCTTTGTCAAATTATGCGCCCATGCTTTCCAAAGAGCTTTGCCCCGTTGACTGGACAAAATCCGCCGATGAAATCCATAATCAAGTCAGGGGACTTTCTCCTTGGCCGATTGCAACGGCCGTTTTAAACGGTGAAATTTACAAGCTTCATAAGACGGAGAAAATCGGAAAAGCTAAAGGTAAAGCCGGCGAAATCGTTTCAACCGACGGCGGCTTGACTGTTGCCTGCGGAGATGGAAACGGAGTGAAAATCTTAACGATTCAAGCTTCGGGCAAAAAGGCTATGAGCTGTGCCGATTTTTTGAGAGGACATAAAATTGAGGTCGGAGAAAAATTTGAATGAGGTGATTTTATGATCTATTCATTTTCGGAATACATTAGATATCTTATCTTTGCCGCACCGGTGCTTATTTTTGCACTGTGGGCACAGATAAGAGTCAAATCAACATATTCAAAATACTCTAAAATCAGGAATTCAAGAGGATTGACGGGCGCTGCGGCAGCTCGGATGATTCTTGAGCATTACGGAATTACCGATGTTCGCATCGAGCCGTGCAGAGGCGAGCTGACCGACTGCTATTCGCCGAACGAAAAGGTTATTCGTCTTTCGGAAAAGGTGTATAATTCCGCTTCGGTAGCCGCCGTGGGTATCGCTTGCCACGAAGCGGGTCATGCAGCTCAGCACGCCGAGGATTATCTGCCGAATAAAATCAGAACAGCGCTTGTTCCGGTCACCAATTTCGGCTCAAGATTTGGACTTATTATCGCTTTTGCCGGCTATTTCCTCGCTTATCTTTCAAATTCTCCGATAGGCTATTATGTTATAGTCGCCGGACTGCTTTTATACGGTCTTGTTGCACTTTTTCAGTTGGTAACGCTGCCCGTTGAATTTAACGCAAGCAGACGAGCCTTGAAGGTTATTGACGAAACGGGAATGCTTGCCGGTGAGGAATACAATTCGGCGAGAAAGGTTCTCACCGCCGCCGCTTTGACCTATGTCGCAGCTCTTGCGACGGCGATAGCCAACCTGCTTTACTACGCATCGAGACTTCTCGGAAATTCAAGAAGAGATTAAGGTAATACAGCACAAAGGATATTTTTATGAAATCAGCCCGACAGACAGCGTTTGAAATTCTCAACAAAATACAGCGTGACGAAAGCTATTCAAATCTTGCGCTTGATTCTGCGCTTGATAAGGCAGAGATAGACATCAAGGAAAAAAGGTTTGTTTCAGCTCTTGTTTATGGGGTAACAGAGAGACGGATCACCCTTGATTACAATCTTTCTCTTTATCTTTCACAGCCCTTAAAAAAGCTCAAGCCGCAGGCTTTGACGGCTCTCAGGCTCGGCGCATATCAGGCTCTGTTTATGGACAAAATTCCCGATTCCGCCGCTGTCAACGAAAGTGTAAAGCTTGTGAAGAAAAACGGGGCAGCCTTCGCTTCCGGACTTGTCAATGCTGTGCTGCATAAGATTGTTAAAAACGGACTTAAAACCGACGGAAGCATGAGCGTAAAATATTCTGCACCCGAATGGCTGTGCAAAATGTGGAGTGAATGCTACGGCACGGAGAACGCCGAAAAGCTTCTTGAAGCCTCCTTCGGCTCTGTTGATAACACATTGAGAGTCAACACAACAAAAACAAACGCCGAGGAGCTTTGCGATATTCTTTCAAAAGAAGGCTTTTGCTGCGAAAAAAATAACGCCGTCGATGACTCTTTAACCGTAAAAAACGGCGGTGCGGTACATAAAAGCAAGGCGTATTCGGACGGCTTGTTCCATGTGCAGGATATTGCTTCTCAGCTTTGCTGCAAGGCTCTTGATGTGCATGACGGTGAAACTGTAATAGATGTTTGCGCCGCTCCGGGAGGAAAAAGCTTTACTCTTTCGGAGCTTATGAATAATACGGGTAGAATCTTCTCCTGCGATATCTATCCGCAGCGATTAAAGCTTATTCGTGACGGAGCGGAACGGCTCGGCTTGAGCAATATAGAAACGGCTCAAAATGACGGCGGAGCTTTCAACCCAACGCTTCCTGCGGCGGATAAAATTCTCTGCGATGTTCCGTGCTCGGGATTGGGCGTTATACGCAAAAAGCCCGAGATAAGGTTCAAAAAAAGTGAAGAAGTTGACAAATTGATGAATTTGCAGTATTCTATACTGTGTGTTTCGAGCCGATATCTGAAGGCAGGCGGGAAATTGGTCTACTCGACCTGTTCCCTTAACCCCAAGGAAAACGAAAATATTATAAATAAATTTTTGGCCGAGCACGAGGATTTTAAGAGCGTGCGTGTTCTTCCGGAAATCAAAAGATATGCCGAGAACACTGATTATCTTACACTTATGCCGCATATACACAGCTGTGACGGTTTCTTTATTTCATGTATTGAAAAGCTTTAAGGATGTGTTTGTTTGTCAGCTTATGACATTAAATCAATGACGCTGCCGGAGATAAAATCGGTCATGCGTGAGCTTGGGCAGCCCGAATTCAGGGCAGGACAGATTTATCAATGGCTTCAATTTCACGGAGCTATGGATTATTCTGAGATGACGAATATTTCAAAGCAGCTCAGAGAATTGCTCAAAGAAAAATATCCTATTCGCTCATGTGAGATCGAGCTTAAGCAGGTGTCAAAAATCGACGGTACGGTAAAGTATCTTTTCCGTCTTTGTGACGGGAACTTTATTGAATCGGTTTTGATGAAATACAAATACGGCTACACGCTTTGCATTTCATCGCAGGTAGGCTGCAAGATGGGCTGCGTATTCTGTGCATCGACCAAAAGCGGTTGTGTGAGAAGCCTTTACCCCTCGGAGATGATAGGGCAGATACATGCGGCGCAGAGAGATATGAATATTCGTGTTTCTCATGTCGTAATGATGGGAATGGGTGAGCCTCTTGATAATTTTGACAATGCAATGCGTTTTCTTGAGCTTGTCGGCGACGAGAAGGGACTTAATTTATCGCTGAGAAACATTTCACTTTCCACCTGCGGAGTTGTGCCGAGGATTTATGACCTAATGGACAGACACCTCCAGCTTACTCTTTCCGTCTCGCTGCACGCCCCAAATAATGAAATGAGATCAAAGACAATGCCTATTAACAGAAAGTATCCGATAGAGGAGCTTTTGAAGGCTTGCCGTGAATATACAAAAAGAACATCAAGAAGAATTTCGTTTGAATATGCGATGATCAAGGATGTTAACGACAGCGACGCCTGCGCATATGAGCTGGCTTCTCTGTTAAAAGGAATGCTTTGTCATGTCAATCTCATTCCGGCAAACGAGATCGTCGAAAGCTCACATAAGCGGAGCACAAACGAAAGACTTGAAAAATTTATAAAAATACTGAATTCACGAGGCATAAACGCTACAGTCAGGCGCAGCCTCGGTTCGGATATAGACGCTTCCTGCGGACAGCTGAGAAGCCGTCATAACAGAGAAACAGCCGAAAAGGAGGGAAACAAATGAAGATTTCCGCAAAAACCGATGTCGGAAGGGTACGCTCCGGCAATCAGGATTCGTATGCGGCAGGAGATCTCACCTCAGAGGTTTCGTGGGCCGTTGTTTGTGACGGAATGGGAGGAGCAAACGGCGGCAATATCGCAAGCGAAGCGGCGGTTAAGGTAATTTCTGACAAGCTTAATTCCGGCTATCATGATGGCATGAACGACAACTCTATTAAGAATTTACTGATTTCTTCCGTTGAAGCCGCAAACATTACGCTTTACTCAATGGCTAAGAATAACGAGGAGCTCAGCGGCATGGGAACAACGGTCGTTCTGGCTGTCAGAAACGCCGATACTCTTTACATCTCCAATGTCGGCGATTCGAGAATCTATGTTGTTTCCGATTCGGGTATCAGCCAGGTTACGACCGATCACTCCGTTGTTCAGATGATGATCGATAACGGTGAAATTTCACCGGAAGAGGCAAAGGGTCACCCGAAGAAAAATGTTATTACAAGAGCCTTGGGCGTTGATCCCGAGGTAAGAATTGATTATTCCCAGGAGCAACTCAACGAAGATGATTTGGTGCTGCTTTGTACGGATGGATTGACAAATTATGTTGACGACAATGTAATTTATGAAACATGCAAATCCGAGGACAGATACACAATTGCCGATAAGCTTGTTGAGCTTGCAAATGAAAACGGCGGCGGAGACAATGTAACCGTTGTCACCGTAAGCGAGTAATTAAGAAGGGATTCTTTTTATGGAAAATTATGTAGGAAAAAGACTTGACGGACGATATGAAATACAGGAGATCATCGGAGTCGGCGGTATGGCCGTTGTTTACAAGGCATACGACAATATTGACGACAGAACGGTTGCCGTAAAGATCCTCAAGGAGGAATTCCTTGCGAACGAAGAATTCAGACGCCGTTTTAAAAATGAGTCAAAGGCGATCGCCGTTCTTTCGCATCCGAACATCGTAAAGGTTTACGATGTCAGCTACGGCGATAAGGTTCAATATATCGTTATGGAATGTGTTGACGGCATAACGCTCAAGGAATACATTCGTCAGCAGGGCGTTATAAATTACAAGGAAGCTGTTTTCTTTGTAACACAGATTCTTCGTGCGCTCCAGCACGCACACGATAAGGGTATTGTTCACCGTGACATCAAGCCGCAGAATATCATGCTGCTTGAAAACGGAGCGATAAAGGTTACGGACTTCGGCATTGCAAGGTTTTCCCGCAGTGAAACACGCACAATGACCGATTCAACCATCGGCTCGGTGCACTACATAAGTCCCGAGCAGGCAAGAGGAGATATTACCGACGACAAGGCCGATATATATTCCGTCGGCGTAATGCTCTATGAAATGCTCACGGGCAAGCTCCCGTTTGAATCGGACAACACGGTATCCGTTGCCATCATGCAGCTCCAGCAGGAGCCTGTAAAGCCGAGAGACATCAACCCCTCGATTCCCATCGGTCTTGAGCAGATCGTTCTCAAGGCAATGCAGAAAAATGTCAACGACAGATATCAGTCCGCTGCGGAGATGCTGCTCGACCTTGAGGAATTCAGGCGCAATCCCTCCATTCAGTTTGAATATGATTACAGTAACAGCGAGCCGACTAAGTATATTCCCGACCTGACCTCGTCGATAAAGAATATCGAAACGGTAGATGTTGACGAAGAAGAGGAAAATGAGCCGGTTGTTAAGAACAGAACGATTCCTATTCTTGTCGGAATTATCACTGCGCTTATAGTTGTGCTTGCGGTTGCGTTCGGTTTGCTTTTCAAGTTCGGCTATCTCACCGGAAATTCAAAGGTCAAGGTTCCCAATTTTGTCGGTGTAATATACGATGAGGAAGAATTTAAAAACAAATACCCTAACTATACCTTCGATGTAACGGAAAAGGTCGATTCAGAGGTTTCGCCGAACGAGATAATTTCTCAGACGCCCGAAAAAGGAACAAAGATTGACCCCAAAAAGACAAAAATCGAATTGGTTATCGCAACAAATGCGGAGCTGGTTGAAATTCCCGACGATTTGATCGGAACGGACTATGTTACCGCCGTCACCAGACTGAACGGGCTCGGCTTCAACATCAAAGAAAAGGAAGTTGAGCAAAATGACTATCCCGGCATACCTGCCGGTACGGTAGTAAGCATCAATCCGAAGGGCGGCAACAAGGTTTCCGAGGGCACAACTGTTACGCTTGAATATGTCTCTTATGACGAAACGAAGGAAACGCTTGTCATCGTTCCCGATGTTTCCAATCTTGACGAAGCAAGCGCCAAAAAGGTTCTTACCGCCTCCGGCTTTACCGTTTCGACAAAATCGGAATACAGCGACAGCGTTACCAAGGGCTATGTAATTTCAAACACATTTAAAGGCTCAAAGATACCGTCAGGCTCAAATGTTGTGATAACCATAAGCAAGGGCAAGCTTGTTGAGCAGTCGATCGATATCGGCGTTACCTTGCCGAAGTACGACGGACACGGTAATGTTTCCGCAACGCTTGACGATACGACGGTATATTCCGGCACTGTTACTCTTGACGGTACTGAGGTTAAGGTTTCCGTCAGAGGTCATGAAGCAACCTCCGTTTTCAAATTCTTTGTAGACGGAAAGCTCATATACAAATGCAATGTAAACTTTACCTCATCTCCGGTTGCGTTGAGCAATATAACGACCTATGAATATGTCGATGCAACCACAACAACGCAGACCGTCGAATACTTTGTTCCGAATGTTGTCGGCAAAACCTATTCCGAAGCGATAGTTATTCTCAGAGCTGCCGGCTTCAGAAACATTGTAACCGCAGACGGAGTTACTGCGGGTGTTGTTGTAAAGATGGAGCCTGCTAACGGAGTAAGCGTTTCTCCCGACAAGGAGATCACCTTGACCATGGGTGGCGAAAGTGACGAATAAAGGTATAATCATAAAAGGCATCGGTGGCTTCTACTATGTAGAGGCCGCTGACGGCATAATATACGAATGCAAGGCGAGAGGAATATTCCGAAAAGAAAAGATAGTCCCTCTTGCGGGCGACAGGGTTGAAATTACTATTGACGAAAACAATAAAAACTCTATTGACAAAATTCTTGAAAGGCGCAACATGTTTAAGCGTCCGCCGATAGCGAATGTCGATAAGCTGGTTATTGTTTCTTCGGCTTGCGACCCCAGACCGAACCTGCTTATAATTGACCGTGTGACCGCCGTTGCCGTGTACAAGAATGTTGAGCCGATTATTGTTTTTACAAAGAACGATTTGCAAAGCACGGACGAATTTGTTAAAATTTATAAAGCCTCCGGCTTCAAAACCTTTTCCGTTTCCAACGAAACCGGTCAAGGAATCGACGAAGTAAAAAATGCTCTCAAGGACGGAACGGTTGTTTTTACCGGCAATTCAGGTGTAGGCAAATCCTCGCTTATCAATAAAATGTACCCCGAATTTTGTCTTGAAACAGGGGAGATAAGCAAAAAGCTTGGTAGAGGACGACATACAACACGCCATGTTGAGCTTTTGAAAATCAATAACGGCTATATTGCGGACACGCCGGGCTTTTCTTCGCTCGACTTTGAAACGAATGACCTGATAAAAAAGGACGAGCTTGCGTATTGCTTTCCCGACTTTGCCGATTATATTGATTCATGCAAATTTTCAACCTGCGCCCATGTTAACGACAAGGGCTGCCGACTTGTAGAAGCCGTAAAAAACGGAGATGTTATGCCTTCAAGGCACGAAAGCTATGTTACCATGTATAACGAGGTCAAGGACATCAAGGATTGGCAGCTGTAACAAAAAACGAAAACCGCCATAGTATGTAATAAGCAACCGATTTTCGGCTGCAAAAAATGCTGTGGTGGTGTTTTTATGAGAAGAGGCAGGCGGTGCAGCTGTAGATTCGGCTACTATTTTTCGGCGTTCGGACTCGGAATGATCGTCGCAATGGTTTGTCCGAAATCGTTCATCGTTGCCGTTCTTTCGTGCGCCGTAATAATTCTCGGATTCATCATCAGCAAATAAAGGAGCTATGCTTTTATGAAGGTAATTATGATCGACAAGCCGAAATTTTGGGGCGGAATACTCAGATTGTTTTTCGGAATCAAGAAGGATGATAATGTTACATAATTGTAAAATCTGTTCGGTTGCCGTCTAAATGACGGCTTTTTTCTTGCAATGTATGCTGTTTTATGATAAAATGAACCATATGTAAAATCATAGGCAATGCTGCGCAATCCGCACCCCTTAATTGTGCGGTATTGCCTATATAATGGAGTTCGTGTAATGTATAAGGAAAAGCTTAGATTTAATAAAGACGGAAAATTTACGATCCTTCAGGTAAGCGACGCCCAGGATATGCATATTCCGAGAAAAGCCATGTTTAAAATGCTTAACAAGACCTACGATAAGGTAAAACCCGATCTGATTGTTCTTACCGGTGATAATATTCTCGGCAATCATATTGACGACGCACTTGTCGGCAACAGAAAAAGCGCAAAAACCAAAGACGCCGTGCTCAAAAGAATGAGAAAGGCTCTCGGGCTGCTGCTTGACCCAATTGAAAAAAGAAAGCTTCCGTTTGCTTTTATTTACGGCAATCATGACGATATGAATATTATCTCAAAAAATGAGCAGGCGGAGATTTACGGAGAGTATGATTATTGCGTTCCGTACAACACGGACGATGACAGTGTTGACTGCGACACATACAATATTCCGATTTATTCGTCGACCGACGATAATAAGATGAAATACAACATCTGGATGCTTGATTCGGCAGGCTCGGACGAGAACGGCAACCCGACCTACGGCAGAGTTCAGCCAGAAACGATTGAATGGTACGAAAGAAAGAGCCGTCAGCTTCGTCTGGAAAACAACGGTCCCGTTATGTCCCTGATGTTTCAGCATATTCCCGTTGCGGAAGCTTTAAGCTTTTTTGAAAAATGCAATGCCGACGACAAGGGAGCGATAAGGTTCGGAGAAGACACCTATCTGAGACTTGACCCCACCAAAGCAAAGGGCTATGCCTTTGAGCTGGAGGGCAACGACGAACCCGATTATGGACAACTCACCGCAATAAAAAAATGCGGCGATGTCTGCGGACTCGTTTTTGGCCACGACCACACAAACTGCTTCACGGGTGAAATTGACGGAGTCAATATTATTCAGACTCCGGGTGCTTCGTTCAGGAGCTACGGAAACATGATTTCACGAGGAACAAGAGTTTTTGTTATTGACGAAAAAGACCCGACCGTCTTTGAAACATACACTATCGGCTATTTTGATCTTTTCGGCAAGAAATTCGGTTCAGTGCTCAGGTATATCTTCAGCGCAGACGAATATGAAAAGGTAAAGGCTCTTATTCTTGCTCTCGGCGGCGTAATCGTTGTCGGACTTGTTGCTTATATCCTTGCAATATTTAATTTATTCGGCTTTTAAACAGGAGACAGGAAATGAAAAAGATATCGGATTTAGTCGTCAATAAGCCAAAGCTTATCGTTTTAATATCGCTTTTACTGCTTATTCCGTCGACTGTAAGCTTTATTTTTACAAATATAAATTATGATATTTTGAGCTATCTTCCGTCAAGACTTGACTCCGTCAAGGGTGAGAATATTCTTGAGGAGGACTTCGGCGGCGGCTCAATGACGATCGTGCTTGTTAAGATGATCGACGATAACGGCAAAAAGATTTCGCCGAACACCGTTATGAGCCTGAAAAACAATATTTTGGAAATTGAAAATGTCAAAAATGTTCTTTGGGCGGACAATGTTATTGACACCAGTGTTCCCGGCGATATTCTGCCAGATGAAATCAAGAATGTTTTTTACAGCAGCGACGGCGAATATACCATGATGTTCGTCAGCTATGCAGACGATGCTTCGTCAAAGGATATTATCAAATCTGTTGATAAAATAAAAAAGCTGCTTCCCGAAAACGGTTACCTCAGCGGTATTTCAGCCATGAATTCCGATACGAAGGAAATGACGGACAAGGAAACGCCGATTTATATTCTGATTGCTGTTGTGCTTGCGATTATCATTATGATAATTACGATGGATTCCTATGTTATGCCGTTCATTCTCGTCGGAGTTATCGGCATAGCCGTCATGTACAACATGGGAACGAACTTCTTTATGGGCGTGTCCTATATAACGCAATCAATTGCCGCAATTTTGCAGCTCGGCGTTACGATAGACTACTCTATTTTTCTTGTCAACAGATATAACGAGGAGAAGAAGCATTCGAGAACGAAAGAAGAAGCGATGTCAAGAGCGCTTCACGGTTCGTTTATTTCTCTTTCCGGCAGCTCACTGACAACGCTTTTCGGCTTTCTTGCGCTGTGCTTTATGCAGCTTACGCTCGGCTTTAACATCGGAATCGTTATGGCCAAGGGCGTTATAATCGGCGTTCTTTCCGTCGTCATAATCTTCCCGGCATTTTTGCTGGTTTTCGACGATGCGATAAACCGACATAAGCACAAGCCGTTTACGCCGAATTTCGGCAAGCTTGTAAATCATGTCATAAAACGAAAAAAAGCTTTTGCGGCTCTGTTTATTATAATTATTATTCCGTCGCTTCTGCTTTCCGCAAATGTTAAGCAAAACTACAACCTTAACGCAGAGCTTCCCGACAACGCTTCTACAACGGTCGGAACAGCCTTGCTTAAGGAAAAATTTAATATGACCACCTCGCATTTTATTATTGTTGACGACTCCATACCGACCAGCAAGCTTGTCAGCATGGAGAATGAGATAAGCAATGTCAAGGGCGTCAGCAGTATGCTTGCTTACGATATGTTCGTCGGCTCGTCAATCCCGGATTCTATAATCCCCGACGATATCATTGACATTGTTAAACAAAACGGTCAGCAGGTCATGCTGGTTAATTCGATTTACGAATCCTCCACCGATGAATGTAATGCGCAGGTTGAGGAGATTGAGGATATCGTCAACAAATATACCGGAAACGAGTATTACGGATATGTAACGGGCGAGGGTGCGCTTTACAAGGATCTTATCGAAACAACAAAGGTTGACTTTGCCGTTACAAGCGTAATATCAATTGTTGCTGTTTTCATTGTTATTGCGGTTGTTTTCAAATCAATTTCAATTCCGTTCATTCTTATCCTTGCAATCGAGGTTGCAATATGGATAAATCAAGGTGTTTCAACGCTGTTCGGCACGGCTATTCCGTTCATCGCTCCGACGGTTATTTCATGTATCCAGCTCGGCGCAACGGTTGACTATGCAATTCTTTTGACCTCACGCTTTAAGGAAGAGCTTCAAAAGGGTCACGGCAGAACTGCCGCAATGAGGATCGCAGCCAATGAAGCGATTCGCTCCGTTTTCCAAAGCGCAATGCTTTTCTTCTTCGCAACCTTCGGAGTATACCTTGTTTGCAGCATTTCGATTGTAAAATCCATCTGTGCAATGCTTGCGAGAGGATCATTGATCAGCGCTCTTGTTATCGTTTTCTTTGTTATGCCGATCCTACTGCTTTGCGAAAAGCTTATTTCAAAAACGACGAAGGATTGGGGCGCTCACGACGATACTTCCGAGCCTGAACCGGCAGAGCTTAAACCGGCAGAAAATACCGTTGAAGATTACGCCTTTGAGGTTGAAACAAGCTTCACATTTACCGACGATGACGGAGAGGATGAATGATATGAAAAAGATAAAGAGTATATTTTGCATTCTTCTTGCCCTTGCGATGATTTTTCTTTGTGCCTGCGGTGAGGACTCGGCGACCGACACCGAGGAGGAAGCAAATACCGTTAGATACACTGTGCCGGCAGCATCGGTCAAGAAAACCGAAACTGTTTATGTAAATCTTGACAATACGGGCACACAGAAAAGCATTAAGGTCAGCGACTGGCTTCATGTTCCGCAGGGCGGAGTTTATGTTGACGATGTTACAAATCTTACATCAGTCGTCAATGTTAAGGACGATTCAAAGCCGCAGGTCAACGGCTCAACGCTTCGCTGGCACATGAGCACCACTGACCTGTATTATCAGGGCGATTATTCCGGCAAGCTTCCGCTCGAATTCAAGATAAGCTATACCCTCGACGGCAAGTCGATCTCCGCAAAGGACATCGCCGGAAAGAGCGGAAATGTTAAGATAACCGTCAAAATGAACAATGTTGACTCCTACACCGTTAAGGTCAACGGCTCTAACATGACGATGTACAATCCCATGCTCGTCGTCGGCGGAATTTCGTTGAACGAAACAAAATTTCAAAACATAAATGTTGAAAACGGACGGGTCATCGGTAACGGTAACACGCAGTATGCCGTTCTTGCGGGATTCCCCGGAATTAACGAAAGCCTCGGACTTTCTTCACTTTCCTCGGATTCCGATTCGACCTACAAGTTTAACGACACATTTGTTATATCGGCAGATGTTCAGAATTTTGAAATAGGCAACTTCATGTTTTCAGCCATTCCGATTGCTTCTCTTGATATCGGTCTTAACAGCATTTCGGATTCGGTTGACGGACTCAGGGAGAACCTTCAAAAGCTTCAAAATGTCCAAAAAAGCTTGCAGCAGATAGACGCATCTAAGCTTTTGAACACGATTTCCTCCAATCCGGACAAGCTGAGCAATTTAAGCTCGCTCGTTAAGCAGGCATCTTCTCTTTATAATGACAATGCGGCGCTTATAAATGTACTCAACAAATATACAACTCCGCAAAATCTTGCCACTATTCAGGTGCTTGTCGAGTATATCAGAACAGCCGATTTTGACGGACTTGAGGATGCGCTTAAGGTTATCAACAGCATTTTCGGCGACGAAGCGAGCCAGGAAACGATAAATCAGGGCTTGCAGCTTCTTAAGGAAATGTCCTCCGACCTCAATGACCCCCAGGTTCAAAAGGCGATTGACAATCTTCCGACGACCGTTAACACTCTCTCCGAGCTTCAAAAGGCAGTTGAGGAAAACAAGGATCTTATCAATGCGCTTCAGGCTCTTTCGGAATCGAATGCTCTTTCTTCGATCGACTCGACTCTTTCGAGCATTAAAGGCTCAATTGCTACAGACAGTCTTTCTTCTCTTTCCGGCGTTGACGCCAACACGCTTTCCGCAAAGATGACCGCATGGCTTGAGCTTGGAAAAACCTACACGATTTTCACCAAAAAAGCCGACACTGCATCGTCAAGCGTTATGTTTGTCTATAAAACCGACAGCGTCAGAGTTAATTCATCAAGCGACGATACCGATACCAAAGCAGAAGCAGTTACACAGGAAAGCACCGATGAAACGACCGAGAGCGGTATAAAAGCATTCTTTAACAAAATATTTAAAAAGAACGAGGGCTGACAATGAACTGTAAGGTTTCCGTCATCATACCTGTTTACAACTGTATAAAATATCTCGACAAGGCTGTCGCCTCCGTAATTTCACAGACCGAATTTGACAGTACGGAGCTGATTCTTGTCGATGACGGTTCGACGGACGGTTCAGAGAAGCTTTGTAATTCCTATGCGGCGAAATATGACAATATTTTTGTGATACATCAAAAAAACTCAGGCGTTTCCGTTGCCCGTAACGCAGGGCTTGACGCTGCAAAAGGGGAGTATATAGCTTTTTTGGACAGTGATGACGAATACAAGCCTGACTTCATTGCCGAAATGCTTCAAGGTACGGACGCCGACCTTGTTTGCTGCGATTATTTTGTTGAAAACGAGGACGAAAAAAATCTCGGATCAATTTTTAAAGACGGATTTTACAGCAAAAATGACTTCAACCTAAGCTTCTTTTTAAATGCAATTTCCGTACAATTTTATTCATGCTGGGATAAGCTTTATAAAAACGAAATAATCAAAAAGTACAGTCTTAAATTTTTATCCGGTGTGAAATACGGCGAGGATATGGTTTTTGTTTTTGACTATTTAAAGCATTGCGAGTCATTCAGATTTACGGACAAGCGGCTGTATCATTACAATATCAACCCCGGTAACGCTACCTGTGTTGTAAAAAACGGATTTGATGTTCAGCATTTTATTTATGAATATCAGGTGAATTATTTTAAGGGCAGCCCCTTTGAAAAGGAAATCACCGAAGCTGTTTCCGACAGGTTTGTATTTTTAACGACAAACACGATAAATTCGGAAATAACCTACGAAAAAATTCCGACGGCTTACAGGTATGTAAAAAGGGTGCTTTCGTCTGATTTTTACGAATTATATTTAAAAGCAAATTACACGGAATTTAAGTGCACCTATGACAGAGTTTTTTTTACTCTTTTAAAAAAGCGTATGGCTCTTGCCGTTGTGCTTTGGCGAAAATTATTTGATTTAAGGAGCAAGCTTTTTTATGACTGATTTAATTAAATTACCGTCCTATGAATGGTTTCTCGGACTTATAAGCTTTGGCGGCAAGGGCAATATCTATGCCGGCTCATACGGCACCGACCCCTATCTCGGCTGCCTTGGCAGACCGTCGTTCAGATACAGAGTGTGGATCGAAAAGGATGAAAACGACGAAAAGCAGCTTAAAGCGATTCACTATACAGGTGACAGCTGCTTTGACGAAACCGATAAAGGATCAATGACCGAAAAAAATTTTGAGGCCTCTGCCGCCGGTATTGCTCAGGCGCAGGAATGGCTTCTCACTGAGCTTGAATGCTTTAAGGAGGTGCAGCAATGAGCAGCTTGAAAACACGCTGGACAGATAAAGTGAACCTTGAAAAACCGCTTTCTGAATATCCCAGACCTCAGCTTGTCAGGAGCGATTGGCAGTGCCTGAACGGAAAATTTGATTTTACAATAACAGGCAAAACGGACGATATTCCGCAGGATTTTGACGAAGAAATTATTGTTCCCTTTGCGCCCGAGACATATCTTTCCGGCATAGAGAGAACTATCGAGCCGGAGGATTACCTTTGGTACAGAAAAAAATTCATCCTTGACGATTGCTTTGACGGGAAACGCTGTATTCTTCATTTTGAAGCCGTTGACTGGCGTTGCATGGTTTATTTCAACGGTAAGCCCGTCGGAACACATCAGGGAGGATATCTTCCTTTCTGCTTTGATGTTACGGAGCATCTCAGAGAAGGCTACAATGAGCTTATCGTCCGTGTAAACGACCCGACCGAAACCAACTGGCAGGACAGGGGCAAGCAGGTCAGGAAAAGCACCGGCTTTTGGTACACGGCCACAAGCGGAATATGGCAGAGCGTTTGGCTTGAGCCTATTAACGAAAAGCACATTGAAAATATTCGTCTGACGCCGGATATCGACTCCTCGTCGATAAGGATTGAAACAGAGCTTAAATATGCCGAGGACACAAAGCTCAGAGCCATAATAAAAAAAGAGGACAGCATTGTTTTTGCAGGCAAGATCTCTGCCGATGAAACGGTCAAGCTCAAGGATGTTCGACTTTGGTGTCCGGAGGATCCGTTTCTTTACGATGTCGTTATTGCTCTTTGCGATGATGAGAATAAAATTCTCGATGTTGTCACGAGCTATTTCGGCATGAGAAAGTTCAGTATAGGCTATGACGACAGGGCAATTCCGAGGCTTTATCTTAACAATAAGCCTTATTTCCAAACAGGATTGCTCGACCAAGGCTATTGGCCGGACGGCGGCATGACGCCCTCATGCGACGAGGCGATGATTTTCGACATTGAAGAAATGAAAAAGCTCGGCTTCAATATGCTCAGAAAGCATATCAAAATTGAACCGAGACGCTGGTATTATCACTGCGACAGGCTCGGAATGATTGTTTGGCAGGATATGGTTTGCGGAGCGAAAAAGATTGATATGTTCTTTGTCGGCGTGCTTCCGAATGTTTTCATCAGGAGTTTACCGGACAGCCACTACAAATGGTTCGGCGTTGATAATGCCGAATGCCGCAGAGAGCACGAAAAGGCTGTTTTTGAAACAATCGACCACCTGTATAACTGCACCTCGATTGGCTGCTGGGTTCCCTTTAACGAATCGTGGGGACAGTTCGACGCAAAAAGGATAGGCGAAGCCGTCAAGGAATATGACCCGACAAGAATCGTTGACCATGCAAGCGGCTGGCACGACCAGAAGGGTCCGGAGCTTAAAAGCGTGCATCAATACATTTTGCCGTTTATCCCTCCCAAGGGCGACGGCAGACCTCTTGTTCTCAGCGAATTCGGCGGCTACAGCCGTGTGATTGAAAATCATGTTTGGAACAGAGAAAAGAGCTTTGGCTATGTTATGTATAAGACGAAGGAAACTCTTACGGCCGCATATAAAAGGCTCTTTGAAAAACAGATCATTCGCAACATTAAAAAGGGTCTGAGCGCAACGGTTTATACTCAGGTCAGCGATGTTGAATTTGAGGTTAACGGAATTTATACATATGACCGTGAGCTTCTTAAAATTGACGCAGATACGATAAAAGAAATAAATGCTCGATTGAAATATTGAGGTGATTAACTGTCATGAATACGGGTGACCACGGACTCCGGCTGCTTTTTCTTGCCGATATTTTTAACAGACAGACAGACGAAAACCATGTTTATTCCGCTGTGCAGCTTGTTTCAATGCTCGGCGAATACGGTGTGACCTGCGAAAGAAAAGCAATATATCGCGATATCAACGACCTGAAGGAGTACGGTATGGATATCGTAAACATCAGAACGCCGGTCAGGGGCTATTATCTTCGCTCGAGAAAATTTTCTCTGCCGGAAGCACGGCTTCTTATTGATGCAGTTCAGGCCGCTAAATTTATTTCTGAAAAAAATACAAAAAGCCTGATATATAAAATCGGCGGATTGGTCAGCGAATATCAGGAGGAGGAGCTTAGAGAGCAGATTTATATCGACGGCAGCTTCAAGACCGGCAAGGAGGATCTTTATGAAACGATTCGTATCCTTGACAAGGCAATCAAAAGTCGAAAGCAGGTCATGCTCAAATACGCCAGACGAACGATAGAAAACAAATATCTTGTTCGCAACGAGGGCAAGACCTTTCTTATCAATCCCTATGCCATGCTCTGGTCGAACGACCATTATTATCTTATTTGCAACAATAATAAATATTCGAACCTCATGCACCTTCGGCTTGATAGAATCGTTGAAATTGAGGAGCTTGACTCTCCGGTGAAGCATTTTTCAAAGGTTTCGCAGTATAGCAAAAAATTTGACATTGCCGATTATTCAAACAAGCTTTTCAATATGTTCTCCGGCGAGGAAGCCAATGTGACCTTATCGTGTTCAAAAACAATTCTCGACGAGATACTCGAAAAATTCGGCGATGATGTTCCGATAAAGCTTGACGATGACGAACGCTTCCGAATAAAAGCGGAGGTTGAAATGAGCGAGGGACTTGTCAGCTGGATTCTGCAATACGGAGCCGACATCAAGGTTCTTCACCCGAAGTCGCTTGCCCGTGCCGTAAAGGAAAAAGCAAGCAGAATATCGGAAATGTATGAATAAACCCAAAATTTACAGTCAACAATTTACTTGCAAATCAAGGCGTGCGCCGCAATTGTGCGGTGCTGCCTCAAGTAAGGAGTTGGCTGTATGTCTTTTTCAAAGAAAATAAAAATTTCACTCTCGGTCGGAATTATCGTTGCTGTTGTATTCTCAATCTGTTCCTTTGCGAAAACATCGGAGAAAATTCGCTCCGAGGTTTTGAGGCTGCATGTCATCGCAAATTCCGATACAAGCGTTGACCAGAATTTGAAGCTGAGGCTTCGTGATTTTATTTTGCAGGAGGGCAGTGATATTTTTGACGGCAGCGTCAATGTCGGCAATGCCGTCAAGAAGCTTGAGCCGAAGCTGACGGAGCTTGAAGAAGCGGCGAATGCTTTTGTAAGGCAAAAAGGCTTTGATTATAATGTTAAAATAACGCTGTCGAATGAATATTTCACGACAAGAACATATGAATCCGTAACATTGCCTGCCGGAAAATATCTTGCCCTAAGAGTCGTTATCGGTTCGGGACAGGGACACAACTGGTGGTGCGTAATGTTTCCTCCGATGTGCGTACCGGCTGCGGACGAAAAGGAGGAAATAGAAAATGTTTTCACGGACAAGGAAGTAAAGCTTGTGGAAAGCAAACCTAAGTATGAGCCGAGATTTAAAATTATCGAAATCTATGAGCACATTAAAAACATGACAAGTTGAACGAATTGTATATTTTCAACAGTTTTTAAAAAATTAAAAAAAGAAATCTTATAGTAATATATAATAAAAAACCTGCTTTATTTTTGTACGAAAAGTAGGTTTTTATTTTTTTGATTTACAATCGGACTG
>CAVFTC010000008.1:0-41743 GCA_963625295.1 Bacteroides faecis | reverse complement strand
TGTAAATTCTAACGCAACATTTATTTTAACGCAGGTCTAAAATCTACAATCTAAAATCTAAAGTCTATCATCGGTGATCTTATGCTTCTGTCCTTCAACAAAAAAATAAACAAAATCGGTTTTGACGAGGTCGAATCTTCGCCGTTCACGGTCGGGCTGCTCTCAGTCGAGGAATTCAGGAATCATTATTCCCGGCTCGGTATAACAACGAGGGAATATGTCGGCTTTGACCTCTGCGATTCGGGCTTTCGCAGCTCGGTGACGGTCAATTCGGAAAGCTTTGTTTTCTCGGTCAAGGTCGTTGACCCGAGCCTTGACTGTGGTTCGGAAGGCTCGGCTTGTGTGTATTTAAGAAAAAGCCTTGTACTTATCGTTGTGATAAAGGACGACGCAAAGCTTATCTACAACGCTGTTTATTCCGCACTCGACGATACCGATCCGAACGATATTTCCGTTGAAAAATTCACGGGGCAATTCCTTCGCAGGCTTATTGAGGACGACGGGCGAAAGAATGAGGAGACTGAAATCGCAATAAATGCGCTTGAGGAAACGGTTATCGAAAGGGGCAGATATAAAAATGTGAACGAACAGATTCTTGCCTGCAACAAAAAGCTTGTTTCGCTGAGAAATTATTATGAACAGCTTGTAGGAATAGCGGAGCGGCTTTATGAGAACGAAAACGGAATATTCGACGACGGAAAAACATATTATTTTAAAGCCGTCGGCGACAGGGCAAACCGTCTTTGCTCGGAGATAAATCTTTTTCGTGAAAATCTTGTCCGTCTCAGGGAGGCGTATCAGGCAAGGCTTGATTTGAAAATGAACGCCACAATGAAGCTTTTGACGGTCATAACGGTCATATTTCTTCCGTTGACGCTTATCACCGGCTGGTACGGAATGAATTTTATCAATATGCCGGAGCTTTCATCGCCTTACGGCTATCCTGCCGTCATTGCCGTCAGCGTTATAACGGTCATATTGTGCATTATTGTTTTCAGAAAGAAAAAACTTCTCTAAACAGTTGACAAGATAAAAAAGCAGTGGTATAATTCGTTCATATTGAAAAGCGATGATGAAGAGAAGTAGCGCAAGAGCTCGTTTTCAGTGAGCGGCGGAGAGTGTGAACGCCGTAAAAGAACCTGCGTGAATAACACTTCGGAGCTTCAATCCGAACGGGCAGCTCAGTAGGTGCGACGCGGACGCAGCGTTAATGCGTATGGCTTATCAGAGCCGTAAAGGGACTCAGTAATGAGTAATTTAGGTGGTACCGCGGATACAAGGCTATTCGTCCTATGCTAAGGGGCGAATAGCCTTTTTAATTACGATTTTTCCAAAAAGGAGAATGGTTCATGAAACACACTGACATCAAAGCAATACTTACCGACTCGGCGTATATCGGCACTCAGGTTACCGTTTGCGGCTGGGTCAGAACCTCCAGAGATTCAAAAAACATGGCTTTTATCGAGCTTAACGACGGCACATCGCTCAGCCATCTTCAAATCGTTATCGACAAATCGAAGCTTTCCGAGATTTCGGCATTTATGCCCGGCGGAACGGCCATTAAGGTAGTCGGAACGGTGGTTAAGGGTGCGGTGAACAACGCCGTTGAGGTCAACGCCGATGAGATCACGCTTCTCGGCGAGTGCCCGAGCGACTATCCGCTCCAGAAAAAGCGCTGTTCGCTTGAATTTCTCAGAACGATTCCTCATCTTCGTGTCAGAACGAACACATTCAATGCTGTTCTCCGTGTTCGCTCAGTTGCGGCTGCGGCTATCCACAGCTTTTTCCAGCAGAACAACTATGTTTATATCCATACGCCGCTGCTTACCGCTTCGGACTGCGAGGGAGCAGGCGAGGTGTTCAAGGTAACCACGATTGGCTATTCCGACAAGTACAAGAGTGAGGAAGAATACTATGCCGACGATTTCTTCGGCAGAAAGGCGGGACTTTCTGTTTCCGGTCAGCTGGAGGGCGAGGTTGCCGCAATGGCAATGGGTAAGATCTACACCTTCGGGCCTTCGTTCCGTGCCGAAAAGAGTAATACTCAGCGCCATGTTGCCGAGTTCTGGCATGTTGAGCCGGAAATCGCCTTTGCAGAGCTTGACGATATTATTGAGGTTGCCGAGGCAATGATAAAATTTGTGCTCAAGGATGTTATCGAAAAGTGCCCCGATGAGCTTGCTTTCTTTGAAAAATTCTTTGAAAAGGGACTTCGTGAAAAGCTCCAAAAGATTGTTGACGGCGACTTCGAGCGAATCACATACACAAAGGCGATCGAGCTTCTCAAGCAAGCCGATGTTGAATTCCAGTACCCGGTTGAATGGGGCTGCGATCTTGCAACGGAGCATGAAAGATACATCACGGAGCAGGTTTACAACAAGCCCGTATTCGTTACGGACTATCCGAAGGAGATCAAGTCGTTTTACATGAAGCAGAACCCGGATGGAAAGACGGTTGCGGCTACGGATTTGCTTGTTCCGGGCGTCGGCGAGATCATCGGCGGCAGCCAGCGTGAGGAAAATCTTGAAAAGCTTCTTGCCGCAATTGAGGAGAGAGGCATGACTCAGGACGAGTACAAGGATTATATTGACCTGAGAAAATTCGGCTCGGTTCCCCACGGCGGTTTTGGACTCGGCTTTGACAGAATCGTTATGTACATGACGGGAATGGCGAACATTCGTGATGTTCAGCTTTATCCGAGAACCGTAGGAAATATCAGATAAATTGACTGCCGAAAGGAGATATACATGAGAGGATTACAGCTTGTGGACGGATACAGCTCCGCTCTTACACTCAGAGAAACGCAGAAGGCTATAAAGCTTGTTAAGGATACATTTGCAAACGAGCTTGCCGCCGCACTCAATTTGGAGCGAGTCAGCGCACCGTTCATCGTAAAAAAAGGCAGCGGCATCAACGACGATCTCAACGGCGTTGAGAGAAAGGTCGAGTTCGACATAAAGGAGATCGAGGGCACGGCAGAAATAGTCCAGTCGCTCGCAAAATGGAAAAGAACGGCTCTCAAGGCTTACGGTTACGGCGTTGACGAGGGACTTTACACGAACATGAACGCTATCCGCCGTGACGATGACTGCGACAACATTCATTCCATCTTTGTTGACCAGTGGGACTGGGAGCGTGTTATCTCAAAGGATGAAAGAAATGTCGAATTTCTCAAGGAGATAGTAAAAAAGATTGTCGCAGCGATCGACAATACACAAAAAATTGCTCACAAGGCTTTTCCACAGCTCAAAAACGAGCTTGCAAACGATGTTTTCTTTATCACAACTCAGGAACTTGAAGATATGTATCCCGACAAAACTCCAAAGGAGAGGGAGGACATTATCGCCAAGGAAAAGGGCGTTGTTTTTGTAATGCAGATAGGCGGACTGCTTAAGAGCGGTATCAAGCATGACGGCAGAGCACCCGACTATGACGATTGGAAGCTCAACGGCGACCTGCTTTTCTGGAACGAAACGCTTCAGCACGCATTTGAGGTTTCGTCAATGGGTATTCGTGTTGACTCCGAGAGCCTTGCTTATCAGCTCAAGCAGGCGAACGCAGAGGACAGAATGAAGTACGACTACCACAAGGGCATTGCCGACGGTACGCTTCCGCTGACTGTCGGCGGCGGCATCGGCCAGTCAAGGCTGAGTATGCTCATGCTCGAAAAGGCTCACATCGGCGAGGTTCAGGTTTCCCTCTGGCCGGACAAGATGATCGAGGACTGCAAGGCTAACGGTATAAATCTGCTCTAAAAGCTCGAACGCCTCAATTGTGCGGTGTTGCCTTAATATAATGTGTAAAACCCTTTCACAAAACACTTGTATCGTGTTGAGTGAAAGGGTTTGTTGTTTGACTAACCGTTGATTTTGATGACATTGCCCATAGCAGATGTTATACCGGTGATTAGTTGACAGTGGTTAGTTGACAGTGGTTAGTGGACAGTGGTTAGTGGTCAGTGGTTAGTGGTTAGTGGTCAGTGATTAGTGGACAGTAAATTCTGCTTTATCCATAATCAACGGCTATATTGGCGGCATGATATGGGCATCATGCCCTACGATTTAGAGTCTCATCAATACCGATTGTAAGGTGCAGAATCCTGATTTCGTAGGGTGTGATGCCCTCATCGCACCGTGGAATTTTGCTTTAATCTCACTATAAATTTAAACGCTGAACTTTCCGTGAACCTCATCTAAAATCTAAGACAACACCGCACAATTGAGGTGTTGCCCTAACACACCTCATGGCTTAATTTGCTCTGTTCATCGCTTTGTCGATATCGCCGTCGAGCATGAACGGGAGAACCTCAGTCGCTTTGGTTATAGCGGACTTGAGCTGTTCCAGCTCGTCCTTGCCGAATTTTGAGAGCACCCAATCGGCAAGATCATATTCCGGATTCGGTTTTGCGCCCACGCCGATTTTGATTCTCGGGAATTGGTCGGAATTTAGATGATAGATAATACTCTTGATTCCGTTGTGACCGCCGTCCGTGCCTTTGCGCCTGATTCTCAGCTTGCCGCAGGGGAGAGATATATCGTCAAAAATCACGATTATTTTTTCGGGCGGAATTTTATAGAATTTTGCAATATCCCTGACCGCCGTTCCGCTGTTATTCATGAAGGTCTGCGGCTTTACAAGCAGACATCTGTGATCGTTTATAACAACATCGGCAATGAGAGCGTTGTTTTTGAGATTCTTTATTTCCATGTCCAACTCGCTTGCGATATGGTCAAGGGTCAGAAAGCCTGCGTTGTGGCGAGTGAATTCATAGTTTTTTCCGGGATTGCCGAGGCCGACTATGAGAAATTCAATAGGCCCCGGTGAAACACCTTTGCTTTTTTTAAAGAACATTTTACACCTCAGAAAATTGCCGTATTCAGCGGCTGCCGAATACGACAAGTATGTATTGTATTTGCCTCAATTGGTTTTTAATCAGCCGAATTTGACATCCATGGTCTTTTGCGTAACCTCGTCCCAGTTGTCAATGTCCGTTATGCTGTCGTCGGCAAGGGTATAGACAAGCTTTATCTTCATGTCGTTAAGCTCCTTGATGATTGACTCCTCGTCGGGATACTTTTCAACATTAACATAGCCGGAAATATAGACCGTTGTTGCCATGCCGGACTTGATACTGTATTCACAGTCAAGATTTTTTCTTACAATTATGTTGTCGTTGCTGCCGCCGATTTCAAGGAAGGCGGTGATGAGTCTTTGAGAGCTGGTGTTGGCGATGTATGCCGTGTAGCCGAACTCAACCCATTCCTCGGCTTTGTTTATTATTTCCTCGGCCTTGCTTTTTTCAATGTCGTCATTTTTGGTAACGCTGTTGACAAAATTAGTCTTCTGCGCATCTGTTTTATACTGGTCGCTGAGCTTGGCGCTCATTGTTATCTCGTTGACAATGGGACTTTTTACATTCAAAACGGTTGTAGCGTCCTCTTTTTTACCTTCGGAATTGACCTTGGTGTATTTGATTACGGCAGTGCTTGCCTTTTCGTCAACATTCGGCTGAACCGGAGCACCTTTTCCGTCGATGGCCTCCTGAACGCTCGCTTCGGAGGAGCTGTTTGAAGCGTCGGCTTCGCTGCTCGTTCCCGTTGCGTTCTTCTTTCCGCAGCCGCCGACGGCGAGAACGACGCTTGCCGCCATGACGAGTGAAATGATTCTTGTTAAAAGCTTGTTGTTCATAAACATTTACCTCTTACTTCTGCCATCTGTATGGCTTTTTCTTCTTTACCCAATCCTTCTTAACGGATTCCTTGGCTCTTGCAATCGCAAGTGCATTGTCCGGGACATCCTCGGTGATGACCGAGCCTGCCGCCGTGTATGCATTGTCGCCGACCTGAACGGGAGCGACAAGGCAGGTGTCGCAGCCTATGAATGCATTGTCACCGATCTTTGTTCTCGCCTTGGACTTGCCGTCATAATTAGCCGTTGCGCAGCCGCAGCCGAAGTTTACGCCGCTTCCGACATCGGAATCGCCTATATAGGTCAGATGAGCGATGCTTGTGCGGTCGCCGATGACCGAGTTCTTAAGCTCGACAAAGTTGCCGACCTTGACGCCCTCGCCGACAACCGAGCCGGGTCTTACACGGACGAACGGGCCTATATGAGCGCCGCTCTTTATCTCCGAGCTGTAGCACTGAACACTGTTGAGCGAAACATTGTCGCCGACAACGCTGTCTTCAAGGAGACTGTTCGGCCCTATCTCGCAGCCCTCGCCGATAACGGTGCTGCCCTTGATTATCGTACCGGGGAGGATCTGAGTGTCAGCCTTGATTTTAACATCGGGGGCAATGATAACTCCGTCGGTGCACGGTATCGAAACGCCGTTGAGCATATGCTTTTTGAGAATATGCCGGCGTGCAATCTCGTTGAGCTGCCAAAGCTGCGCTCTGTCGTTTGCGCCGAGTACGATATCCGGAGAGTCTGCGTCATAAGCGACGGCGTTGAGTCCTTTTTCAAGAATGACCTCAACTGCGTCGGTGATGTGGTATTCGATCGCTCTGTCGTTCTTTTTGTCGTGCTTTTCGACAATGCCTTCAAGCGATTCAAGCAGAACCGAGCTTGTGAACCAATATGCGCCGGAATTGACCTCGTTGACTATCTTTTCCGGCTGCGAGGCTTCCTTTTCCTCAACTATTTTTTTTAGCTTGCCGTCTCTTGAACGGATTATTCTGCCGTAGCCGAAGGGGTTTTCAACCTTGGCGGTGATAACGGTTGCGGCGTTGTTTGCAGCAATGTGAAAATCAAGAGCAGCCTTCAGCGTTTCCGCAGGTATAAGAGGAGCGTCGCCGTTGATTACGAGCACATTGCCCGGAATATGAGCCTTTATGAAATCCGCAGCGGCCATAACCGCATGACCTGTTCCGAGAAGCTCCGTCTGTTCAACCGTCTCAAACCTTCCGCCGAAATGCTCGTCGATCATCTCACGCTTAAAGCCGGTTACGAGACAGATGTCGTCAATTCCCGCATGAGTCGCCGCATCGGTGACCCAATCGATCATCGGCTTGAACAAAACCTCGGCAAGCACCTTCGGCTTTGCTGACTTCATTCTTGTGCCTTGTCCTGCCGCCAGAATAACTGCGCAATTTGAACTCATTTTGCTACCTCCCTCTTTGTGCTAAAAACTTAAGACAATACCGCACAACTTAGGTATGCGAATTGTCATATTGCCTTATACTATATTATTGCAGAAAAGTTGAAGAATTACAATAGGAAAAGCCAAAATTTTTACGACAAAATTCACAAAAGTTTCGGCTTATATTTGTGCTTATTTATCTCAAAAATGTATAGCAATAGTTTATACCGTGTGTTATAATATAACGAAACGTGTTATTGGGATAATTCTGCCCAATCGCTGTTAATAATTTAGGTAATATTTTAAAAATGGAGGTAATACCCATGGCAACCAAGTATACTTACCTTTTTTCCGAAGGTAACAAGGACATGCGTAATCTCCTCGGCGGTAAAGGTGCAAACCTTGCAGAGATGACCAACATCGGTCTTCCTGTTCCCCAGGGATTTACGATCACAACAGAAGCTTGCACAAAGTATTATGAAGACGGCAAGAAGATTAACGATGAGATTCAGGGACAGATCATGGACTACATCGTTAAGATGGAAGAGATCACAGGCAAGAAGTTCGGCGATAAGAAGAATCCTCTTCTCGTTTCCGTTCGTTCGGGTGCCCGTGCATCAATGCCCGGTATGATGGACACAATCCTTAACCTCGGCCTCAACGAGGACGTTGTTGAGACGATTTCCGAGATGTCCGGCAATCCCCGTTGGGCTTGGGACTGCTACAGAAGATTCATCCAGATGTACTCCGACGTTGTTATGGAGGTCGGCAAGAAGTACTTCGAGGAGCTTATTGATAAGATGAAGGCCGAGAAGGGCGTTACTCAGGATGTTGAGCTTACAGCCGATGATCTCAAGGTTCTCGCAGGTCAGTTCAAGGATGAGTACAAGTCAAAGATCGGTGCAGACTTCCCGTCAGACCCGAAGGAGCAGCTCATGGGTGCTGTTGAGGCAGTTTTCCGTTCATGGGACAACCCCCGTGCAAATGTTTACCGTCGTGACAACGATATCCCGTATTCATGGGGTACAGCCGTTAATGTTCAGTCAATGGCATTCGGTAACATGGGCGACGATTGCGGTACAGGCGTTGCGTTCACCCGTGACCCGGCTACAGGCGCAAAGGGTCTTTTCGGCGAGTTCCTTACAAACGCACAGGGCGAGGACGTTGTTGCAGGCGTTCGTACACCGATGAAAATTTCCGAGATGGCTAACAAGTTCCCCGAGGCTTTCAAGCAGTTCCAGGATGTTTGCCATACTCTTGAGGATCATTACAGAGATATGCAGGACATGGAGTTCACCGTTGAGCACGGCAAGCTCTTCATGCTTCAGACAAGAAACGGTAAGAGAACAGCTCAGGCTGCACTCAAGATCGCTTGTGACCTCGTTGACGAGGGCATGATCGACGAGAAGCAGGCTGTTAAGATGATCGACCCGAGAAACCTTGACACACTTCTTCATCCCCAGTTCGACGCTAAGGCTCTTAAGGCTGCTACACCGATGGGCAAGGGCCTCGGCGCATCTCCGGGTGCTGCTTGCGGTAAGGTTGTATTCTCAGCTGAGGACGCTGTAGAGTGGGCTGAGAGAGGCGAGAAGGTAGTTCTTGTTCGTCTTGAGACTTCTCCGGAGGATATCACAGGCATGAAGTCCGCTCAGGGTATTCTTACGGTTCGCGGCGGTATGACATCTCACGCAGCAGTTGTTGCCCGTGGTATGGGTACTTGCTGTGTATCGGGCTGCGGCGACATTAAGATGGACGAAGAAAACAAGAAGTTCGAGCTTGCAGGCAAGACCTTTGTTGAGGGCGACTACATCTCGATCGACGGTTCAACAGGTAACATCTACGACGGCATCATCCCGACGGTTGACGCTCAGATCGCAGGCGAGTTCGGCAGAGTTATGGAGTGGGCAGATAAGTACAGAAGACTTAAGGTTCGTACAAATGCCGACACACCGACAGACGCAAAGAAGGCAAGAGAGCTTGGCGCAGAGGGCATCGGTCTTTGCCGTACAGAGCATATGTTCTTCGAAGCAGACAGAATCGCTGCTTTCCGTGAGATGATTTGCGCAGATACTCTCGAGGAGAGAGAGGCTGCTCTTGAGAAGATTCTTCCGTATCAGCAGGGCGACTTTGAGAAGCTTTATGAGGCTCTTGAGGGTAACCCGGTTACAATTCGTTTCCTTGATCCGCCGCTTCATGAGTTCGTTCCGACCGAGGAAGCAGACATCAAGGCTCTTGCAGACGCACAGGGCAAGTCCGTTGAGGACATCAAGGCTCTCATCAGCTCTCTCCATGAGTTCAACCCGATGATGGGTCACCGTGGATGCCGTCTTACAGTCACATATCCTGAGATTGCTAAGATGCAGACAAAGGCTGTTATCCGTGCAGCTATCAATGTTAAGAAGGCTCATCCGGATTGGGACATCGTTCCTGAGATCATGATCCCGCTCACCGGCGAGGTTAAGGAGCTTAAGTTCGTTAAGGATGTAGTTGTTGCAACAGCTGACGCTGAGATCGCAGCAGCAGGCATCGACCTTAAGTATGAGGTTGGTACAATGATCGAGATCCCGCGTGCTGCTCTTACAGCTGACGAGATCGCTAAGGAAGCTGAGTTCTTCTGCTTCGGTACTAACGACCTTACTCAGATGACATTCGGCTTCAGCCGTGATGACGCAGGTAAGTTCCTTAGCTCTTACTATGACAACAAGATCTATGAGTTCGATCCGTTCGCAAAGCTCGATCAGGTCGGCGTTGGTAAGCTTATGGATATGGCAGTTAAGATGGGTAAGGCAGTTCGCCCGACTCTCCACTGCGGTATCTGCGGCGAGCACGGCGGAGATCCTTCTTCGGTAGAGTTCTGCCACAAGATCGGTCTTGACTATGTATCTTGCTCACCGTTCCGTGTTCCTATCGCTCGTCTTGCTGCTGCACAGGCTGCACTTGCTGAGTAATTCAGAACACAGTTTCATAAATCTTGTCCTCGGACAAGCATAAATGACAGCAAAGCCCCCGGAGTGCATCACTTCGGGGGCTGTTTGCAATGCAAAACTACGACCTTGGGCGGTATGAGCCGTAAAAAATGGCGATGTAAACTCAGGTTTACACGATTTTTGGTAAAGTTAAGCAGCTTTTTTTAAAAAGACAAGCCAAGTTGATAGACATTGATTGAAAAAATTGGTATAATGCTTGATGTAAAGGCAATGCAGCACGATTGAGATGTGCAAATTGTGCTACGGTTTAATCGGCGATTACAGACAAGGCGTGCGCTTTAATTGTGCGGTGCTGTCTAATGTAACCGCAAAAAGTCGAAAGGGGTAAGACGATGAATATATCGGAAAAGATTCAGATCTTGCGTCATGATAAGGAGTGGTCGCAGGACGAGCTGGCGGAGAAGCTCGGCGTTTCCCGACAGTCGGTTTCAAAGTGGGAGTCGGGCAAGACTCTGCCTGATTCGGAAAAAATTCTTGCAATGGCAAAGCTTTTCGATGTTTCTACCGATTTTCTTTTAAAGGATGAGCAGGAGCCTGTTTTTGTTGATGATGAGCAACAGGAGGAACAGGCTGCAGCTCAATCAGCCGACACACCGAACGAGGATAGTATAAAGAAAAAGCGTAAGCCCTCGGCTAAAAAAATCGTTGCGATAGTCGTTGCTGCCTGCATTGTAATTGCGGCGATAACTCCGGTTTTCTTCGGCGGATATTCGGCTTTTCTTGCAAAGATAAGTGAGGCACCCGTGCAGTATCCGTATGTGCTTGTGCACGGACTCGGCGGCTGGGGTCCCGAATCTCAGATTGATCAAGCCTCGCCCTACTGGGGAAGCTCGACCGGCAATCTTGCGGAGTATCTCAACTCCGAGGGCTACAGCGTCAGTGTTGCTTCTGTCGGACCTTTCTCAAGCACATGGGACAGAACCTGCGAGCTTTATGCCGAGCTGACAGGCACAAGGGTTGACTATGGCGAGGCTCACAGCAAGGAGCACGGCCACGAGAGATACGGCAGAGAATATACTGCCGAAAACGCCCTTGTTCAGAACTGGGGCGGCGAGACAAAGAGGGGACAGCGCATAAAAATAAATGTTATCGGTCACAGCTTCGGCGGCGAAACGGTAAGGCTGCTCGCTTCACTTATGGCATACGGCGACGAGGCGGAAAAGACTGCAACAGGCAAGGAGACTTCCGAGCTTTTCACGGGAGGCAAGGCGGATTGGATAAACAGCGTTACAACGCTTTGCTCTCCGCATAACGGCTCAACGCTTTTCTATGTCGTCGATCAGGGCAAGCTCGTCAATATGATTCTCGGTCTTGTTTATGCAGCGAGCGGAGTTGCAAAAACTGCGCAAATCGGCGATTTCTATGATTTCCGTCTTGAGCAGTTCGGCATGAGCGGGGCTTCGACGGAAAGTCAGGCGGAGTCGATTATCAACACGATCTTCAGCGAGGGAACGGACAATGCCGCATACGACCTTTCGCCCGACGGAGCGCAGGAGCTGAACAATAAGATAAAGCTTGTTGACGATGTTTATTATTACTCATATTCATATCTTACGACCGAAACGAGCACTTTGACGGGTAAGCAGATTCCGAAAAGCTCAACGCTTCCTGTTTTGATTATCCCTGCAACGCTCATGGGCAGATATTCGACAAACACCAAAACCGACTTTAAAATCGACGAAACATGGCTTCCAAATGACGGTCTGGTCAATGTTGTTTCGGCGAGATACCCGATAGGGGATGAATATCAGGAGTATGACGCGGAGAATATTGTCAAGGGCAAATGGAATGTTATGCCGACCCTGCCCGGCGACCACGGAACTGTTATCGGTATGAATGTCAGTGCAGAGGAAACTCACAATTTCTACGATACGCTTTTCAAGATGATAGACTCTCAGCCGAGAGACAAAAAGTATTATATTTTTTAATGAGGCGAAGGTATGAAGATTCTTTTTAAAAACGCAGATATACTTGTAAATAATGGAAATTTCGGCGTGCTTTCAAACGCTTTTCTTGCCGTTGACGGCGACAAAATAAGCTACATCGGCACAAATGAGCCGTCCGGAAAATTCGATGAAACAAAGGATATGAGCGGCAAAATGCTCATGCCCGGACTGATCAATTGCCACAACCACTGCCCGATGGTGCTTTTGCGGGGAGTTGGCAGCGATTTGCCGCTTCAGCAATGGCTCTTTGACACGGTTTTTCCGATCGAGGACAGGCTCACTGCCGAGGAGATAAAGGCAGGCAGCGAGCTTGCACTGCTCGAAATGATATCGGGCGGTACGGTCAGCTTTTCGGATATGTACTTTGAACCTGAAATGACGATTCAAGCCGTTGCCGAATCGGGAATGAAAGCGAATATCACCCGACCCGTTCAGTCCTTCGACCCGAACGAAACGCCGGACTGCTCCTACCGCATGAAGGAAGCAATCGAGCTTTACGAAAAATATAATAACAGCTTTGACGGCAGAATTTTAATTGATTTCTGTATTCACGCCGAATACACCTGCACCGAGACGATTGCAAGAGCTTTTATCGAAAAGGTGAATGAGCGCAGCGGCAATCTGCATATTCATCTTTCCGAGACGAAAAAAGAGCACGACGAGTGCATTGAGAAGTACGGCAAAACGCCTGCCGAATGGTTTGACAGCCTCGGCGGATTTGATTCTTCGGCATTTGCCGCCCATTGCGTATGGCTGACGGAAAGCGACATGGAGTTGTTCCGCCGCAAGGGAGTAAGCGTTGTGCACAATCCGACCAGCAACATGAAGCTGGCAAGCGGCTTCGCCCCGATTCAGAGAATGCTCGACATGGGAATCAATGTCGCACTCGGCACGGACGGTGCTTCGAGCAACAACAATCTTGATATGCTTGAGGAAATGCACATCGCTTCAATAATCCATAACGGCTTTATGCTTGACGCAACGGTTATGAACGCTGACACGGTTCTTAATATGGCAACCGTCAACGGTGCAAGGGTTCAGCGCAGAGAAAACTGCGGCGAGCTTAAGGTCGGCAATAAGGCTGATATTATCGCCGTTTCGCTTGACGCACCGCATATGATGCCTGCCCTTGATAAGAAAGCATTGTTGACCTATTCCGCACAGAGCAGTGATGTTTCGATGACAATGGTTGACGGAAAAATTCTTTATGAAAACGGCGAGTTCAAGACGCTCGACAAGGAAAAGATTTATTTTGACATTAACAAGGCTGTTGAGAAGCTTTATAAATAAGAGGTAGCACGATGGAAAGAATGGACAAGGACTTGGCATTTATGCTGAGATATGAAAATGTTGCATGGTACGAAAACGGCGAGGTCAGAATTCTCGACCGCCGAATTTATCCGAGAAAGGTTGAGTTTGTGATCTGCAAAAATCACCATGAGGTCACTCAGGCAATCAAGGATATGGTGACCCAGAGCGCAGGACCGTACACTGCGGCGGCGATGGGAATGGCGCTTGCCGCTTACGAATGCAAGGACAAAACCGAGACGGAGCAAATCGACTACCTCACAGAGGCGGCATATACGATTTCACATGCACGCCCGACTACCGTTCAGCGCATGACGCTCATCACGGGCGGCTGTCTCGACGCAGCCAAGAAAGCGATTGCGGCAGGGGAGAATGTCAGCGAAAAAATCGTCGAACACACCGTGGAAGCGAACAACCTCCGCTACAAAAAAATTAACCTCATTGCCGAGCATCTTGTTGATATGTTCCCTCAGAACGGAACGGTCATGACCCAGTGCTTCGGTGAAACGATAGTTGGCATGATGCTCAAGGTTGCAAAAGAGAGGGGAAACAATGTCAGAATTTTCTGCCCCGAGACAAGACCTTATTTTCAGGGCGCAAGGCTGACGGCGACGGTTTGCCACGAGATGGGCTTTGACACGACCGTTATCACGGACAATATGCCGGCATTTGTAATGAAGAAGGAGAATGTTGATGTGTTTACCTCGGCGGCTGATGTTATCTGCATGGACGGTCATGTCGTCAACAAGGTCGGCACATATCAGATCGCCATTGCGGCGAAATATACGGGAATCCCGTACTTTGTAACCGGTGCGCCGGACAGAGGACACACGACGATTGATACGGTTAAAATTGAGATGCGGGATCCCGATTTTGTGCTCCAAGCGATGGGTGTAAAGACTGCCGCAGACGGACTTAAGGGCTATTATCCTGCGTTTGACATAACGCCGCCCGAGCTTGTCAGCGGAGTTGTTACCGACACGGGAATTTACACGCCATATGACCTCGAAAGCTATTTCAAAAAGGGTACTATGGGTAAGTTCGAGATGATATTGTAATAGGATAATTGATGGATTTAAAAAGATTTTTATCGGTGCGATGTAGGCATCGCACCCTACGATAAGTAAAGAAAAGTAAAGTTACAAAAATGTTCGGTTAGAGCACAATTCGTAGGGGTCGATGCCCACATCGACCCAAGGTCAGAAGAAAGCTTAGACAGAGCCGGTAGGGGCGTGCATTGCACGTCCTCTAAAGTCAGCAGAAAAGCAAAATAAACGGCGGTGAAAAGATGTTACCGAAAATTAAAATAATGTTCGTATGTCACGGCAATATCTGCCGCAGCCCGATGGCGGAGTTTATAATGAAGGATCTTGTGCAAAAGCAGGGGATAGAGGACAGATTTGAAATCGCTTCCTCTGCAACGAGCACCGAGGAAATTTGGAACGGCGTCGGGAATCCTGTCTATCCGCCGGCAAGAGCGGAGCTTGCAAAGCATGGGCTTTCCTGTGACGGCAAAAGGGCTGTTCAGCTCCAAAAAAGCGATTACGGCAGGTACGATTTGTTCGTCGGCATGGATGGCGCAAATATAAGAAATATGATTCGTATTTTCGGCAGTGACCCCGACCGAAAGATACATAAGCTCATGGATTATACCGACCATGGCGGCGATGTCGCAGACCCGTGGTATTCGAGGAATTTTGAAGTGACCTACAGAGATGTCCTTGAGGGCTGTGCGGCGTTGCTCAATGAGCTGATTGATAAATAAAACAAACCCGTGTTTTGCGATTGTGCAAGACACGGGTTTTGTGCGTTTACTTATTTTTTTATTACAGCTGTTTCATATGCATGCAGGGTGATTCTGCCGGATATGCTTTTGCCGCTTAACAGCTCAGTGCCGGTGGAATCAAGTACAAACGATTGCTCGCTTTCTTTCATATTTATCGCAAAAAGGAAGCTGCCATTGTCGTTTTCTCTTGAAGCAAGCAGAATGCCGTCGTCCACCGATGAAACAAGTGGCGCAACGCCGCATTGCTCTCCGACAATTCGAGCGAGTGCTTCGTAGAAAAGGATATCGTTTCCGTCGCAGGCGTAGAGTATGCATTTTCCTTTGCCGTAGCTGTTGACGGTCACAGCGGGCAGACCGGAAAGCTTTCCGCCGGAAAAATCGGCAAGGCTTTGCGCACCTCGAAGTGTCAGCTTGTGAAGCTTTGAGGTTAATGCTCGTTTTTCGTTTCCGAAATCAACGGAGCAGTCAAGCCCAGTCTGCTTCTTGAATTCCTCGGCCGTGATCTCGCCCGAAACGACTGCGCCTGCCATATCGGCGAAAAGACCGGGTCTGAGCATGACTCTTGTTCTTGCAAATTCGTCGAGCGTGCCGCATTCCGAGTTTATAACGACCGTGCCGCCGTTCCGAACATATTTTTCAAGCCTTTCCTTTTGCTCCTCGGTCGTGATTTTGAAGTTTGGCAAAAGCAGCAATTTATATTCGGATAAATCATCGTCAATCGAGCAGATGTCAACATTCGTTTTAAGTGCATTTTGAAATCCGCCGTACATGCTGAAAATTTCCTCGTCGTAAAAGCCGTCAACGACCCAGCCGGGGGTTGACCAGCTGTTTTCATACGAATAAACGACGCCAATTTCGGCTTTGGTTTTGGCGTTTGCGATCTCGGGATAGATGCGCTCAATGTCCTCGCTGAGCTTTTTAAATACGGGGGCTGTGTCCTCTCTGACATTCGCGTCCTCGGCGGTGAGCGAACCGTATCCCTGTTCCGCACCTCCGAGCGGAGCACGCCACTCGAAATATATAGTGCCGAAAGCACCGTAGGCAATGTTCAGCCATGTCTGTGCGGCGATAACCTCGGGCAGGGTGTTTATGTCCGTATAGCATTTTTGCTCCGCAACAAGGAATTTCTTGTGCTCTGCGGAGTCGAGCCGTCTGTTGAAGGCGTGCTCAGTTGCCGCCCTGAACTGAATCCTGTAATTGTCCCCGTTCGGCTGCGGCACATAATTGTCCCATGCAGAAAAATCGAGATAATCGCAGCCCTCATAGCAGTTGACAGACCAGTTTGCGCCCGGCCAGTTTGTATAAAGAAAGCGTCCGGGTGAGTTCTTTCTGACAATTTCAGCCTCCATGCTCAGCAAACGGTGAAAGTTGCGTGAAAAGAACTTTCTGTAATCAAGCTGAATTTGCTTAGTCCAACCGCCCTCACAGGCATTGACGGGAATATCCGCTTCGTCAAAGGAATTGTATCTGTTCGACCATTCCATTGTGAACCATGCGTCGTTCAGCTTTTCGATATCGCCGTATTTTTCTGACAAAAATTCCTTGAATTCACGGTTACATTCCTTGTCAAAATCATGGAAAGGGAAGCCCGGCTCGTTGTCGAGCTGCCAGCCTATAAGCGCAGGGTGATTGCCGAAAGCCTGAGCCTCTTTTTCGGTGATTTTCCTTGCGTATTCAAGAAAATGCTTGTCGGAAAGGCATTGACCCTTGCGTCCGCCGAAGTTGTAATCGCCTTTTTCATTTCCGCCCTTTACCGACGGATATTTTTTGTAGAGCCAAGCCGGACACACTGCGGAAACCGTGCCGAGAACAACCTTGATTCCGTGCTTTAATGCACAGTCCATTGCACGCTTCATCGGTTCAAAATTATATTTTCCCTCTTCGGGTTCAAACCAGCTCCACGCAAATTCTCCCATACGAACGCAGTTTAATCCAAGCTCCTGCATTTTTGCAAAATCACTTTCCCATTCCGATTCATCCCACCATTCGGGATAATATGAGCTGCCGAGTAAAAAATTGACCATTGTTTCTCCTCCGTTCATTGCCTTAAGCAAGGCGTGTGTTTAAATTTTCGTAACGCTGTAGCCGAGGGTTTCGACAGTTGATTTAAGCGTTTGGGTGTCGATATCCTTTTTGAGCTTGACTGTTGCCGTTTTGCTTTCGAGGTCAACCTTGACATCTGCAACCACGGGAAGGGCGGCGAGAGCCTTTTCAACCTTGGCTGCGCAGTGAACACAGCTCATTCCGTCGATGTGAATTACCTTTGTGATTTTTTCTTTTCCGAACAGCATAAATAATCCTCCTCATTTCTTTGACCCTCTCAGACGGAGGGCATTTATTATTACCGTGAAGCTCGAAAGCGTCATTGCGAGGCTTGCAATCATCGGATTGATGGTTATGTTAAAGTGTTTAAGAGCACCGATGGCAATGGGTATCATCAGGCAGTTGTAGAAAAATGCCCAAAAAAGGTTTTGCTTGATGTTTCTGACTGTAGCTTTGCTCGTGGAGATAAGCTCCGGAATTTTCATCAAGTCATCGTTCATCAGTATAACATCGGCGGAGTTCATCGCAATGTCCGAGCCGCTGTTTACGCTGACTCCGATATCGCTCAGCGCAAGGGCAGGGGAGTCGTTGATTCCGTCGCCGATCATCATGACCAAATCTCCCTCGGCTTTAAGCTCGTTTATCACATTGCCCTTTTCGGCAGGGAGAACACCTGAAATGACATGCTCTATGCCGGCCTGTGCGGCTATTTTTTTCGCTGTCTGCTCATTATCGCCGGTGAGCATTATCGGCTCTACATGGGCGCTGCGAAGCCTTTTTATAAGCTCGTCAACATTATCTCGGATAACATCGTTGATTCCGATGATTGAAAGTATCTGCCTTTCGTCGGCGACATAAACAAGCGTGTTACCTTCGTCGGCGAGAGTGTTTGCGTCGTCGAGACGGTCGTTTTCGATGCCGTATTTTGCAAGCAGCTTTGCGTTGCCGAAGCAGTACGACCTTCCGCCGATAACGGTGCAAATTCCCATGCCGTCAATGCTTTCAAACCGGTCGGGTTCGCTGAGAGCAAGGTTGTTTTCCTTTGCATATTCGGCAAAAGCCTTCGAGATCGGGTGGCCGGACTTCGCCTCCGCCGAGCAGACAAGGGTCATCATGTCCTTTTCGGGCATTTTACCGCAGTCGATGATTCGTGAAATTTTGAGATTGCCGTAGGTGAGAGTGCCGGTTTTGTCAAAGACAACCTTGTTGATTTTCGACGCTGTTTCGAGCACATCGCCCTTTTTAATGAGTATACCGTTCTTTGCGCAGCGACCCTCCGAAACAACGATCGCCAGCGGAGTGGCAAGACCCAGACTGCACGGACAGGCGACGACAAGAACCGTAACGAAGGTGTTCAGCGCAGCGTTGAAGCCCTGACCAGCAACAAGGTAGCCGATGAAGCTGAGAATTGCAATTCCGATGATCGTCGGAACAAAATAGGAGCTTATCCTGTCAGCAATTCGTGCAAGCGGAATTTTTGCCGACGACGCCTCCGTGACTATGTGAACAATCTCGGAAATTGTCGATTCCTTGCCTATTCGTTCGGCGGAATATTCAATGTAGCCGTCGTAGCTGATGCTGCCCGCAATGACCCTTGCGCCGATTTCCTTTGCGGCAGGCTTGCTTTCTCCCGTGATAAAGGATTCGTCAAGGTGGGCTTTGCCGAAGGTTATCGTGCCGTCAACGGCGACTCTTTCGCCCGGTTTGCAAATTACGGTATCGCCCTTTTGAATTTCGTCGATCGTTACCTTTTTTTCGCCCTCGGCGGTTTTAATTACTGCGTCCTTCGGCGTGATTTGAACGAGGCTTTGAACGGCTTCCTTGGTCTTATCCTTGCTTACGGAGTCGATGTACCGTCCAAGCTTGATAAAATAGATAACGATTGCCGCAGATTCAAAATACAGCTTGTGGATATAGTGGTGGTGTCCCGTGAATATCATCACAACCGAGAAAATGCTGTAAATCAGGCTTGTCAGAACGCCGAGCGTAACAAGCGTGTCCATATTCGGCGTGCGGTGAAAGAGATTTTTAAAGCCGCTTTTGATTATATCAAAGCCGTAAATGAGAAACGGTACAGTCAAAATAAGCAGCGACAATGCGAAAGCCTTGTCGTGGGTGTGCATTGCGAGAAACGGGATTTCCGGCAGCCCTATCATCGAGCCCATGGAGATATACATGAGGATAACCGCAAGCACAGTCATGACGGTGAAACGAAGCTTTGACATTTTTACAGAGTCCGATTTCTCGAATTCGTCGTATAGGCCGAGGCTTTCAAAGCCGGCTTCCTTTACGAATTTTTCGATTTTCTTTCTATTGAGAACGCTCTCATCATATTCGATGAGAGCGTTAGCCATAACGAGGTTAACGCTTGCAGAAATAACCCCGGTTTGTTTGTTAAGATATTTTTCGAGTCCGTTTGAACAAGCACTACAGCTCATTCCGCCGATTTTTAAATTGATCCTTTTCATGGGTTTAACCTTCGATCTCCTTTAAAGCAGCCAATTCGGATTTGTTAACGGTAATTTTTTTGTCCTTAATAAGCTTGACATCCCGTCGGTTGAAAACCGCCGGCGCAGCTTCGGGACTGCGGTCAAGACGAACCTTGAGCATACCCTTGAGCATGTCGGATTCAACGACCGTGCCTCTGCCCATGCTTGTGTCAACAATTGCGCCGACCTTGGGCGTGACTCTCAAAAGGTGCTCGTATGCCTCCTGCTCGTATTTAAGACAGCACATAAGCCTGCCGCAGGTTCCGCTGATTTTGACCGGATTGAGCGAAAGTCCCTGTTCCTTTGCCATTTTTATTGAAACAGGCTGGAAGTCGCCGAGGAAGCTGTTGCAGCAGAATGGTCTGCCGCACATTCCGAGTCCGCCCTTCATCTTAGATTCGTCTCTGACGCCAATCTGGCGAAGCTCAATCCTGATTCGGAACACGCTTGCAAGATCCTTGACCAGCTCACGGAAATCAACTCGACCGTCCGAGGTGAAATAGAAAATCACCTTGCTTGAATCAAATGTATATTCAACATCGATCAGCTTCATATCAAGCCGATGCGCCGCAATTTTTTTTAGGCAGATATTGAAAGCGTCCTTTTCCTTCTTTTTGTTCCTTTCAATAACCTTGCGATCCTCTGCGGTTGCAACACGAACAATGGGCTTGAGCGGTTTAACGATTTCGTCATCGTTAACTTGCTTGTTGGCTTGAGCGACCTCGCCGCATTCAATGCCTCTGACGGTTTCGACGATTACCTTGTCGCCTTTGTTAAGCTCGTATCCGATGGGATCGAAATAATATATTTTGCCGACTTCCTTGAAGCGGATTCCAACAACCTCTGACATATTTAACCTCCTTATGTAGAGCGATTTGTGCCTCAATTTATGAGGTGTTACCTTAGATACGCCGAGCTGCGCATAACTGCGGAGAATCGGGTGATCATTAAATTCTTATTTGCGTTTCTGTTTATGCTTTCCTTAAAATTATCAATTTCGCCCGTCATTTTGATCAGCGCATTCATTGTCAGCTTTGAAGCTATCTGTCGGCTGATATCCGCATGGGCGGAAAGGGTAATAGTGCTGCCTGCCTTTACGGCTACTGCGTCACGGAAAATTAGCTGCAAGGCGGGGAGGGTGGGCTCAAAAAGATTTTTGTCCTTTTCAAACTCGGCTGTGATTCTCATAAATTCATATTCGGTCGGTTCAAGAATAGCGGCGGCTAACCGAGCGGCAGTGTCGTCTGCCTTTTTTCTCAGCTCGTCGGAAATTTCGTCCGTATCCGCACCGAGGTCAAAAAGGGTCACTCTCGACATAATCGTTTCGAGCATCGCTGCCGAGGAGTCGCATTCAAGAATAAACCTTGCGTAAGGCGGCGGTTCTTCAATGAGCTTCAGAAGGGCGTTCTGTGCCTGTATGTTCATTTTATCCGCCGAGCGAAGGATATATACCTTGCTGTTTGCTTCGTTCGGTATTATATAAGCGTCGTCCTTGATTTCACGGACAAGGGCAATTTTGAATGTTTTTTCGCCCTGACTTGAAGGGTCGGCGGTTATCACATCAGGGTGATTGCCGCTCTGCACTTTTAAACAGTGAGAGCATTTGCCGCACGGCTTTTCATCGCATTCGCACACAAAGGCTTCGGCAAGAAAGAGCGAAAGCCTTTGACGCAGTGCTTCGCTTCCGCCCCTGAGCATTATCGCATGGGGCAGACGATGATTTTTTATCAGTCCGTCAAGATTTTCGGCAAGACCTTTTTTGATTCCGATATCATTAAGACTAAGCATCACATTTTATGGAACTGGTCAACATCAAGGACGAAAACCGTTGCTCCGCCTACGGTGATTTTGACCGGAATTGCGTTTACAAGACCCGAGGAATAAGTCGGAATGACCGGAGTAAGCTCCTCGCGCTTGCGGCAGTTTGTTCTGAGAATTTCAAGCAGCTCGTCCACTCTGTCGTCCTCAACGCCCATGAGGAGGGTGAGGTTGCCGGCACGGAGAAATCCGCCGGTGGTGGAAAGCTTTGTTGCATAAAAGCCTGCCTTTGTTATTTCGTCAAGAACAACATGGGAATCGTCGCTGTTGATGACTGCAATTAAAAGTTTCATGACTTACCTCCTATTATTTCAAGGTTTCTTTTAATGACCTTTTCGCCTCGCCAAGCGTAGGCTCTGTCAAAAATATTATCTGTTCTTGCCGTCGCTTCTATTCCGTCAAGGAAAATTTCGGACGGCTTGATTTTAGCATTTTTATTCATGGGACATACCGTTTGACATATGTCGCAGCCCCAAGCGTAGCCGCTTTTTTGGATAAGCTCCTCCTGCTGAGGAGTAAGCTCGCCTTTTCGTTGAGTTATGTCCGAAAGGCACAGCTCCTTTTGAAATCCGTTTTCGCTCAATGCGTGACCCGGGCAGGCTGCGATGCATTTGCCGCAGTTGAGACATTCCGTTTCTTTTATTTCGGCTGCCGGAAGCTGCATCGTTGTAACTATTTCGGAAATAAAAAACCATGAGCCGTATTCCTTATTGATGAGCAGTCGGTTCTTTCCGATAACGCCCAAGCCGGCATTCATAGCCGCCTTGACCTCGGGAATCGGCGAATTATCCGTGAAAAAGACGAATTTTTCATCGGGGTAAGCTTCACGAAGCTTTTCGAGCCCACTCTCAACGGCTGAATTTATGGCAAGGTGATAATCCTTGACAACGGCATAGCGTGAAATATTGATATCCTTGTATTCGTCCTCGCCGAGGTAATATGGAAAGAGCATGACAATGATGCTTTTTGCGTTTTGGGGAAGTCTGCTCTTTGCCCGGCATGGGATCAGCTTGTCCTTAAACGGCTCAAAATCGCAGAAGCCGTAGACAGGGGAGATTTCCGAAATGATTTTGTTTATCATTTTATCAAATCCTATGCGATGGTTTCAACCGCCGCAATTATTAAAGGCATTGTTATTATTGACATGAAGCTGACCGCCGCAACAAGCTGAGAAGCAAGCCCTGTGTCCTTGCCGTATTTGGCGGAAAAGAGGACGGTGTTGTTAGCAGACGGCGCACACGAGGAAATTGCAAGTGCCGTCAAAAGCGTTCCGCTCAGCCCGAGGAGCTTGTATATTGCGATCATGACCGCCGGCAAAGCAATCAGCTTTGAAAAAGCAACAAGAAAAATTTTCTTGTGCTTGAAAAGGCTTTTGAGCTGTGTGTGCGAAAGAAAAGTGCCGAAAATTATCATTGCAACCGGAGTTTGCGTGTTTGCTATGAATTCAACCGGTTTGGTTACAAGCTGCGGAAGGGGGATTGAGAACAGGAAGAACGGCAAACCGATGAGCATTGCGATCACACCGGGATTAAGAATGAGCTTTTTGGGGTTGAAGCCGCTTCCCTTATCCATCATGAAAACCCCGTGAGTGAAGCATACGACATTGAACGCCATAACGACCGCCGAGCAGTAGAAAACGCCTTCGCTGCCCAGCAGAGCTTCGGTCAGCGGCAGAGTCATATAGCCGACATTGCCGTAGATAGCACCGTATTTGTAAACGCAGCTTTCGTCACGGTCGCCATTACGAAAGAGAAGAGAATTTATCGCTATAGCTATGAAATGCAGGAGAAAGCCCAAACCGACGGCTATAAGCAGCTTCTTTCCGCTGTCACTTGTAAACTCTTGCGTAAAAAATGAGTTGATGATAACGCACGGTGTGATTATGTAGAAAAGCAGGTCGGTGCAGGCCTTGCCGGTTTTTTCGGTGAACCAGCCTATTCTGTCGCAGACAACTCCGACGAGCACCATAACATAAAGTATGCCGACCTGACGAGCCGCAATAAGAAAATTGTCAAGAAACATAAACTACCCCGATTATTCCTCCGGCTCGTTTGTCTGAGCTTTAGCTCTCGCAAGAAGATTGTAGATTATATAAGCCGCTACGCCGAGGTCGCTGTATGAAATGCCGTAATGGGAGTTGAGAAGCTCCTTGTTGCCGGTTATCATGACGATAAATCTCGGCAGGAAGCAGATCAAGGCAAACATTGCGGCAGGGATTCCGTAGCCGTAAACCTTCCAAAAAACCGCTTTGGCGTCGATTTTTGCAACCGTTTGAGCGAAAACGAGGAAAAACAACATAAGAAACACTATCTCGAACAGCTCAAGCATGAGGTCGGAAACATTGACGAAGCTTATTGTTCTCTTGAATCTGTAAAGAAGCTTGAAAATGCACCACAAAACAGGAGTAAGTCCCAAAATCTTAAGCCTTGAGCCGTCGGAATTGCCGAGGCTGACCGAAAGTCCGGAAACGAAGAAGTAAACAGCGGCAACTGCGCCGGAAACCGCCTGAAGCAGAAGAAGCGTGCCGCCCTGCTTCTTGACATATTCCGTAACCACCGTTCCGGAGGTGTTCGCCGCATCGTAAAGGTCAAAATAGTCCATGAGCTGACCTGCCGAATCAATGATCACTGTAACGGCAAGTATCAGCGAAAGAACGAGGAAAACGGGTGATTTTTTGACCGAGGTAACGGTTATCATGCGATTTTTGTTGATAAGCGGAACGACGATTGAAACAATCAGCGCAATGCCGAGCAGGGCATAAATCGCATAGACCGAAAAATCTGTTTTTGAATAGAAGCCCGTTTCTGGTTCAAGAACCTTGAAATACTGATAAACTCTCAACGGCACGGCAACGAGCAGCGCACAAAGAGAAGTTAAAAGCGGAAGCTTATAGATAACATCACTTTTGTTTTTCATCATTTATTCCCCCTGAATTGTTCTTTCCTCATAAGGCACATATCCCTGATCGGGAACATACTTTGCCACTCTCTGATCAATGGAGACATATTTTCTTCTTGCCATCACGCTCTTGTAGGCAGGGCGGATAATTCTGCCGCCGGTCGCAAGCTCCTCCAGGCGGTGAGCCGTCCAGCCGGCGATTCTTGCCGTTGTAAAGAGCGGAGTGTAAAGATCCTCCGGGATGTTGAGCATTTCGTAAATGAAGCCCGAATAGAGATCGACATTTGCGCAAATGGGCTTCTTGTTGCCCTTTTCCTTGAGGAAAATTTCGGGAGTCAGACGCTCGATTCTGTCAATGAGCATGAATTTTTCCATGTTGCCGGTCTTTTCGGCATATTTGCGAGCCTCATTCTTGAGGATTACCGCACGGGGATCGGAGAGGGTATAAACGGCGTGACCCATTCCGTAGATAAGTCCCGAGCGATCGCCGGCCTCCTTCTTGATGATTTTTGAAAGATAGTCGGCAACCTGACCGTCGTCGTTGGGGTCGGAAACATTTTCCTGAATGAATCTGATCATTTCGGCAGCCTTGATGTTTGCGCCACCGTGCTTCGGACCTTTAAGCGAGCCCATACCTGCGGCAATGGCTGCATAGGTGTCCGTTCCGCTGGATGTCAGCACTCTTGTTGCAAAGGTCGAGTTGTTGCCGCCGCCGTGCTCGGCATGAACCATAAGGCAAAGGTCAAGAAGCTTCGCCTCGTCGTCCGTAAATGTCTTATCCGAACGGATCGAACGAAGAATTGTCTCTGCCGTTGACTGGTCGGGCTTTGCCGGGTGGATATACATACTCTTTTTGAGATAATGGCGTCTTTTAACCTGATAGGCATAGGCCATGATAACAGGGAGCTGACCGACGAGCTGAACCGACTGACGGACAACATTTTCAAGCGATGTGTCGTCGGGCGATTCGTCATATGAATAAAGAGCGAGAATCGTTCTTGTGATTTTGTTCATGATGTTCGGCGAGGGAGCCTTCATCATTGTGTCTTCAATGAAATCCTCGGGAAGATTACGGCTCACGGCAAGAATATCTCGAAACCGTGCAAGCTGTTCGACGGTCGGCAGCGAGCCGAAAATAAGCAGCCATGCAACCTCCTCGAAGCCGAAACGGTTTTCTTCCTGGCAATGCTTCACGATTTCCTGCATGTCGAAGCCACGGAAATAAAGATGACCCTCCTTGGGAACCTTTTCGCCGTCGTCTATGTAGTAGCCGTCAACCGAGCTGATTTTCGTAATACCTGCCATTACGCCTGTTCCGTCGGAATTGCGCAGACCTCTTTTAACATTGAAGCGATTGAAATAGTCGGGATTTATTTTATAGCTTTTGTTAAGCTCTTCAACCAAAGACTGTGTTGTTTGATTAGTTAAGGGATTGATATAAGAATTCATTGCTTCACCACCAATATAATTTCAGATTATTATACTATATTATATGTTATAAAGTCAAGAATTCAAAAACAAATAAACTGTGAACGAACATTTTTTTACCTTTTTTTACAAAAAAAATAAAGAGCTTACACATTTACGCATAAGCTCCGTTATTTTGTTTATCGGTCTTCTCTGAAATATGAGAGTCCCAAGCTCTGAGGCGGCTGGAATTCTCTCTTCTTGAGCATACTGATTACGATAAGAACGATGATCGTAACAAGGTACGGCGTCATCTTGAAAAGCTCCTGGTCGCTCATGCTGAGGTTTGGAATGTAGTTGTAGACAATAAAGAGTCCGCCGAACAGGATAGAACCGAGAATACTGAGGTTCGGTCGCCAAATGGCGAAGATAACAAGTGCGATTGCAAGCCAGCCTCTGTCGCCGAATGCGTTGTTCGACCAAACGCCGCAGGCGTAGTCCATAACATAATAGAGACCGCCGAAGCCGGCAATGATGCTGCCGAGACAGATCGAAACATACTTGTATCTGCCGACATTGATGCCGGCTGCGTCAGCAGTTGCAGGATTTTCACCCACCGCACGGAGATTGAGTCCCGAACGGGTGCGGTTGAAATAGATTGAAATTATAATCGCAATTGCAATTGCAACATAGGCGAGGAAGCTGTATGAGAGGAAGATCTCACCGAACCAGCCGAGCTTTGAAGCAAAGGGAAGCGATTTCTTGAATGCAAGGCTTGTTGCCGTAAGCGCAACGGACGGAACATCACTGTTTGTAAGCTTGATAAGCGAGCCGCCGAAGAAGTTGCCGAAGCCTACGCCGAAGGTTGTAAGCGCAAGGCCGGTAACATTCTGATTTGCACGGAGCGTAACGGTGAGGAACGAATAGATAAGTCCCATTACAAGCGAGCCGAGCATTGACGACAAGATCGGAATGATTATCGAAAGGAAGGTGTTCATCTGAGCTGCATTCTGCTCATAGAGGAATGCGCCGATAACGCCTGTAATGCCGCCGACATACATAACGCCGGCTGTACCGAGGTTGAGGTTGCCGCTCTTTTCGGTGAGAATTTCACCTGTTGAGCCGAAAAGAAGCGGAATGCCCTGAATAACCGCACGCTGAATAAAAGCCACTATCATTTCGCAGACGCCTCCTTCTCACGGAATTTTAACTGATAATTGAGGAAAAATTCGCTGCCGATGATGAAGAAAATAATGATTCCGGTGATGATCTCGGAGAACGACTCGTTGAGTCCGAAGCTCGTTGAAATTTCACCTGCGCCTCTTTCAAGGAAAACAAGAAGCAGCGATGTGATGATCATGTAAAGCGGGTCAAAATGAGCAAGCCATGAAACCATGATTGCCGTGAAGCCTCTGCCGCCTGCCGTGTCACGGTTGACGGTGTGATCCGTACCGCTGACAAGCAGAAAGCCAGCAATGCCGCAGAGAGCGCCGGAGAGGATCATTGTTCTGATGATAACCTTTTTAACATTGATTCCGATGTATTTGGCAGTGTTTTCACTCTCACCGACAACGGTAATCTCGTAGCCGTGCTTGCTGTATCTGAGGTAAACATACATGACTGCGGTGAGAACGACAACGATTATGATGTTGCAAAGATATGCCTTGCCGCCGATTGACGGAAGCCAGCCTGCCTCCGTCACATCATTGATAACGCCGATGTGACCCGAGCCTTTCGGAACTGACCATTCATATGAGAAATAGGAAACGATGCACATTGCGATGTAGTTCATCATGAGGGTGAACAGCGTTTCGTTTGTATTCCAGTTTGCCTTGAAAAATGCGGGAATGACGCCCCAAACAGCACCTGCAAGGATGCTGACAACGACCATGACAATCATGAGCACGGCAGGGGAGAGCTTATCGCCGAGGAAAATCATACACGCCGCCGTTGCAAGTCCGCCTGCAAGCACCTGACCCTCTGCGCCGATGTTCCAGAATTTCATTTTGAAAGCCGGTGTAACCGCCAGCGCAACGCAAAGAAGCATTGCCGTATTCTGCGCAAGCATCCAAAGTCTTCTCTCTGTGCCAACTGCGCCGTCAATCATTTTTACATAAACCTGTATCGGATCCTCGCCGGTCAGGAGAACCGTGACGATTCCGCAAACAACAAGCGCAGCAACGACCGAGCCGATTCTAACAAGCCAGCTCTGCCATTTCGGCATTGCCGAGCGTTTGATAATATGAAACAAAGGCTCATGCACCTTTGAGGGATTATTACTCATCGCCTTTACCTCCGTTTGATTTAGTCATGAGCATACCGAGCTGCTCCTTGGTAGCGGTTCTTGCGTCAACGATATCGGAGATCTGACCGGAGCTGATAACAACGATTCTGTCGCAAAGCTCCAAAAGAACATCCAAATCCTCGCCGACGAAAATAACGGCGACGCCCTTTTCCTTCTGCTCGTTAAGAAGATTATAGATAAGATATGACGAGTTGATGTCAAGTCCTCGAACGGGATAAGCCGCCATGAGAACGGTCGGTGATGCGGCAATTTCACGGCCGACAAGAACCTTCTGGACATTACCGCCGGAAAGCTTGCGAACCGGAGTATTGGCGCTCGGGGTGACGACCTCAAGCTCATCAATGATTTTTTCGGCAAGATCTCTCGGCTCTTTCTTTTCAAGGAAGGCGGTTTTGCCCTTCTTGTAGCTTCTGAGCATCATGTTGTCAACGATATCCATGTTGCCGACAAGTCCCATGCCGAGCCTGTCCTCGGGAACAAACGAAAGTCTGATGCCAAGCTCTCTTATCTGAACGGGGGTCTTGTCACGCAGATTGTCCTGCTTGCCTGTCTTGGCGTTATTGTAAATTATCGAGCCGTGGGTGAGGTGACGAAGACCTGCAATTGATTCAAGCAGCTCACGCTGACCGCTTCCGGCGATGCCGGCAATGCCGAGAATTTCGCCCGACTTTGCGGTAAAGGAAACATGGTTGAGCACCTTGACACCCTCACGGTTGACATAGCACATATTGTTGATGAGGAGTCTGTCCTCCTTGTTCTCAACCTCTGTCCTTTCGATATTGAGGTCAATCTTCTTGCCGACCATCATCTCCGTAAGAGCGGATTCATTTGTTTCTGAGGTCATGACCGTGCCGATATACTGACCCTTTCTGAGGACGGAAACCTTGTCGGATATCTCCATAACCTCGTTGAGCTTATGGGTGATTATGATGATTGACTTGTTGTCGTTTCTCATGTTTCGGATAACATCGAAAAGCTTCCTCGTCTCCTGCGGAGTAAGAACAGCCGTCGGCTCATCGAGAATGAGAATATCTGCGCCCCTGTAAAGCACCTTGACGATTTCGACCGTCTGCTTTTCGGAAACGGACATCTGATAGATTTTTTTGTTTAGATCAAGCTCAAAGCCGTATCTGTCGAGAATAGCCTGAATCTTTGATTTTGACTTTTTAAGATTGTACTTTCCGTCATCAAAGCCGAGAACGATATTCTCCGTCGCCGAGAAAACATCAACAAGCTTAAAATGCTGATGAATCATACCGATTTTCAGGTCAAAAGCATCCTTTGGCGACTTGATAACCACCTCTTTGCCGTCAACAAAGATCTGACCGTGATCTGGGAAATAAATACCCGAGATCATGTTCATAAGCGTTGTTTTTCCGCTTCCGTTCTCACCGAGGATCGAAAGAATTTCGCCCTTGTTTACGGTAAGATTGACATCCTTGTTGGCAACAATTGAGCCGAAGGTTTTTGTAATGTTTCTTAGTTCGATTGCAACCTGTGTACTCACCTTATGCCCTCCATTTTTTTATTTTGAAAAATATGTTAAATACAGCATTTAAGGAAACCGATTTACCGCATTTTTCAAAAGAAAAAGAAATTTAAGGCGGAGCGTTGATACTCCGCCTTGAAGTCTGAATGATTTAATTAGCTGCCGAACTTTGTGTCAAGAAGGTTGATACCGTCGATCTGTACATCAAAGTACGGAGCTGAGCGGAACTCTGACTCGTGGAAATAACCGTCCTTAACAACCTCGGTATCGGCTGTGTAGTTAGCGTCTGTGTCGATATCTGCCATGTAGCTTGTAAGGTGCTTGTCAGCGTCAACCTTAGCGTTGACATTTTTGCTGTCTGTAACAGTTACCGTGAATGTGCTTGTATCAAATACATGAAGTGTGCCTGCGTCAAGCTGAGCCTTAACCTCTTCGATCTTAGCCTGTGTATCCTTGGCAGCAGCCTTGTCGTTTACATCTGTAAGAACAACAGAGCTTGTCTTGAGAGTACCTGTCCAGTCTGTGTCAATTGCTGTTCCGTCCTGAACGCACTTGATCATGTACTCCATGTACGGCTCCCAGTTGATTCTGGAAGAAACGATGAAGGTGTTCGGGCAAGCGGAAAGTGTGCTTCCGTTATAAGAAACATTCGGAACTCCTGCTGTTTCGCAAGCTGTCGGAGCACCCATTGAATCGGCGTGCTGGCTGATGAGCTTGCAGCCGCCGTTGATAAGCTTTGTTGCGGCTTCCTTCTCAAGAGCCTCATCGTACCATGAGCCTGTGAAAGAAACATCCATTGTTACGGTCGGGCAAACCGACTTTGCGCCGAGATAGAATGAAGTGTAGCCGGAGATAACCTCTGCATATGTGAATGCGCCGACATAACCCATCTTAGCGTCCTTAGCCTCGAACTTGCCGGCTGCGATCATCTCGTTGAGCTTAAGACCTGCGGCAACGCCTGCAAGGTAACGACCCTCATAGATAGAAGCGAAAGCGTTGTGGTAGTTGGCAAGCTTCTCAGTGTGAGCCTTTGTACCGGTAGCGTGGCAGAACTGAACATCGGTGAATTCCTTAGCTGCCTTTATCATGTAATCCTCATGACCGAAGCTGTCGGCAAAGATGATTGAGCATCCCTTGTCAACAAGGTCGGCTGCTGCGTCATAGCAAGCGTTCTGCTCAGGAATGTTTGTCTTTTTGATGATTTCAACATTCATCTTCTTGCAAGCTTCCTCAGCCGCTGTCATAAAGTTGTTGTCGTAGGTTGAGTTCTCATCATGCAGGAAAATGAATCCTACCTTGAGCTTTGCTGCGGTGTCATCGCCGCTGTCTTTCTTTGTGCCGCAAGCAGCGAACGAAAAGACCATTGCGATTGCCATGAGAATTGCGAGAATCTTTTTCATGTGTTCTTCCTCCAAAATTTTAATATATAGCAATTTTTGCTACCGAGGTTATTTGCAGAAGGTTATCTTGCCGTCGTCCGTCATGGACTCGATTCTTGCCAGCGATTCAACACGAATTCCTTCGCTGCGGATCAAAGCTCCGCCCTGCTGAAACGCCTTTTCGATAACTATTCCTGCTCCGACAATTTCCGCACCGGCCGACTTGATGAGCTCGATAAGACCGTTGAGCGCACAGCCCTGTGCAAGAAAATCGTCAATGATAAGAATTTTGTCGTCCTTATTAAGGAATTCCTGCGAAACGATGACATCGTATGTTTTGCCGTGGGTAAAGGATTTGATCGGAGTCGAATAGATGTCGCCGGCGATGTTTTTACTCAAAGTTTTCTTGGCAAACACAACAGGAACATGAAAATACTGCGCAGTGATGCAGGCGATTCCGATACCGGACGCCTCGATCGTGAAGATCTTATTCACTCCGCAGTCCTTAAAAAGTCTGTAAAATTCCTTGCCGATTTCATTGATGAGTTCTACGTCTACCTGGTGGTTAAGAAAGCGGTCAACCTTGAGAACATTGCCCGGAAATACTTTTCCGTCTTTAAGAATTCTTTCTTCAAGAAGCTGCATTTCAAAGCCCTCCGTAATAAAATAGGCAGAAGGAGATAATTCCTACTGCCGAAATACCAATCCACAGCATATGGTGATGAAACGCTGCTGATTGTCAACCAATAGTAACAGTTAAGGCACTGTCGTAGAGACTGCCGGGCCAATTATCCGGCAATATATCGGCAATATGTTGTTTTGTCGTCGGTTTCCCGACAACAACTATATTTTAACATAATATTAACATTTGTCAACAGTATACGACAACAAATCATTTTTCTCCTATCGGCTTGCTTTTTGTGTATAATCAACAATATTTTTAGGCGACACTGCACAAATTGAGGCGCACACCTCAATTGTGCGGCGTTGCCTTAAAAATTTATTCACATATTTTTTACAATCCGAAAGCCCGTGAATTTATTGCATTAAATCTTACTCTGTGATAAAATATATATAGGTAAAATCACATGCCTATACTGTGTTAGGAGAAATGCCATGTCACATTTAATTGAGCTGAAAAATGCATACAAAATATATAATCCCGGCGAGAATGAGGTCCGTGCGCTCGACGGTGTGGATCTGGAAATCGACAAGGGCGATTTTGTCGCTATTGTCGGTCATTCGGGTTCGGGCAAATCGACGCTGATGAATATGCTCGGTCTGCTCGATGTTGTAACAAGCGGAACATACATTCTTAACGGCAAGGATGTTTCCGATATGGACGATGACGAGCTGAGCAGAATACGAAATCTTGAAATCGGCTTCATCTTTCAGGGCTTCAACCTTATTCCGAGCCTCACGGCGCAGGGGAATGTTGAACTGCCGCTTATTTACAGGGGCATGAAGGCTGAGGAAAGGCACAAGCTTTCTGAGTCGGCTCTGAAAAGGGTCGGTCTTGAAAAAAGAATGGATCATCTGCCCAATCAGATGTCCGGCGGTCAGCAGCAGAGAGTTGCCATCGCCCGTGCCGTTGCCGCAAGGCCGCCGGTTATTCTTGCCGACGAGCCGACGGGTAACCTCGATTCAAATTCCGGCAAGGAGGTCATGCGGATAATCAACGAGCTTTGGGCTGAGGGAAGAACGATAATTCTCATCACTCATGACGATTCTATCGCCGAAACTGCCCACCGTGTGATAAGAATCAGCGACGGAAAAATCGTTGACGATTATATCAATGAAAACATCACACCCGAAAGCAATCTTAGGGCGATACCGCACAATTAAGGTGTGCGGTATCGCCTTAAGACAACACTGCGCAAAATCACAGTCCCATTTTTGGTGTTTTGCAAGCAAGCATAAGCATTGACATTCTTTGTATTGATGTTATAATATCGATATAGCAACAAGTCGTTTAGGAGGATGGTGAAATCCGATGTTTATAGCTCATCTTACCGATTCAGCCGAGCAAAGTCTGAAAGCGCACAGCCAAAACAGCGCCGAAATTGCAAAAAACGATTTACAAAATATAAATTTAGGCAATACGGCTTATTCGGCAGCATTGCTGCACGATTGCGGAAAAGCTCATCAAAAATTTCGGCAATACCTCATGGACAGTTGCAGCGGCAAAAGGGTAAAGAAAGGCTCTGTTATCCATTCCTTCGCCGGAGTCAACTATTTTCTAAACAAATACCATGATACCGGCAATACATTTGAAAAAATGGCCTCCGAAATAATCGCATATTCCATAGGTGCTCACCACGGATTGTTCGATGTTTTTAATTCCGAAAATAAGGACGGCTTTTTATACAGATTGACCAAGCAGCCCGAATATGACAATAAAGCGATTGAAAATTTTTTCGGCGAGGTCATTGAAGAAAACATCGAGTGCGAATTGTTCAAATTGTCCGCCAAAGAGATAGAAAATATTGCAAAGAAAATCGGTGCAATTTCAACCGCAACGGCTGATTATTTGTTTTATCTCGGTCTATTATGTAGGCTTATAACCTCCGCAGTCATGGACGGTGACAGAACCGATACGGCGAATTTCACCTTAAACAAAGAATACAACAATATAAAAAGCCCATGCAATCCATGGAAAATAATAAACGATAATATTGAAAGAAGAATTCGGAGCTTTTCGACAGAAACGCAAATCAATAAATCTCGGTATGAGCTATCCGAAATTTGCTTTAATTTTGCAAATTGCAATTCGGGCGTATACCGTCTTAATATCCCGACCGGCGGCGGAAAAACCTTGTCGGCATTAAGATTTGCCGCAGCTCATGCGATTCAAAAAGGAAAGAGCAGAATCGTATATATCGCTCCGTTAATAAGTATTCTTGAACAAAACGCCAACGAAATAAAAAAATCCGTCGGCGAAGAATATGTGCTCGAGCATCATTCCGATGTCATTACGGAAAGCGACAACGCCGAAGAACTCGATTTGCGAAAATACCTTGAAGACAGCTGGGACTCTCCGGTTATCGCAACAACTTTCGCTCAATTTTTAAACACACTTTTTTCTTCAAAAACTTCAAGCGTTCGGAGATTTCAATCCCTTTGCAACAGCGTCATTATTATTGATGAAATACAGTCAGTTCCGACTAAAATGATTTCACTATTTAATTTGGCTATAAACTTTCTCTCGAAAATTTGTAACTGCACGGTTTTGCTTTGCTCCGCAACACAGCCTTGCCTTGAAGCTGTTACGCACAGCCTGATTCCTGACGGAAATATCGTAAGCAAAGCCGATTTTGATAAATATTCCGAAATATTTAAGCGAAACACAGTTATGGATGCCGGAAATTTCAGGCTTGAGGAAATTCCGCCATTTGTAATCGGCAAAGCGAAAGATAATCGTTCCCTTCTGGTCGTGTGTAACAAAAAAGCTCAGGCAGAATTTTTATTCAACGAACTAAATTCACAAAATCAAAATTGCTTTCATATTTCTGCCGGAATGTGCGTTGCACATCGCAAAATTGTATTGAAAAAAATCAAGCAATTGTTATCAGAAAAGAAACCCGTTCTTTGTGTTTCCACGCAGGTAATCGAAGCCGGAGTTGATATCTCTTTTGATTGTGCAATCAGATTTTCAGCCGGAATGGATAATATAATTCAAACGGCAGGCAGATGTAACCGCAACGGTGAAAACCGTTCCGACTCACCCGTGTATATTATTCATTGCAGCGACGAAAATTTAAAAATGCTGCCCGACATTCAAGCTGCAAAGCAGGCAACGGAAGCTTTGATAGTAGACTTCAAAAAAAGAGCCGATTACTACTCAAACGATTTGGCTTCCGACAATTCAATCAATTTCTTTTATTCATATCTATACGCCGGCTACAGTTCAAATCATTTTGATTATCCGCTCAAAGATATGCCAAGCCTTTTTGAACTGCTTTCTTGCAATGAACACTATCGTGATTTATCCAAGGTCAACGAATATTATCTTTGCCAAAGCTTTAAAACCGCAGGCGATAAATTCGATGTGTTCGACTCGACTTCAACTTCGGTCATTGTTCCGTACGGCGACGGAAAAGAAATAATCAACAATCTGCAAAGCTATTATAACGATAGAGATTATCCGGCTTTGAAAAAAGAAATAAAAAAAGCAAATCAATATTCGGTTTCCGTTTTTGACTACCAATTTAAAATGCTTTTGGAAGAAGGCGCAATTATCCCGTTCTGCGACAATTCATTTTATATGCTGAGTCCGGAATACTACGATGACAATACAGGATTACTTAATAAAGCAAAGGAGGAGAATACATGCAGCATCCTAATATTGTAGAATTTCAAGTCACGGGCGACTACGGTTTATTCACCGACCCCATGACGAAAGTCGGAGGTGAAAAATGTACCTATCAAGTCCCAACCTACGAGGCATTGAAGGGTGTGTTGTCTTCGGCATATTGGAAGCCCACTCTGATTTGGTTCATAGATAAGGTTCGCATCATGAATCCCATTCAAACCGAAGTCAAAGGAATCAGACCGATAAAATATAACGGCGGAAATGACCTTGCGTATTATACATATTTAAAAAACTGCCGTTATCAGGTGCAGGCGCACTTTGAATGGAACATGAACCGTCCCGAGCTTGAACAGGACAGAAACGAAAACAAGCATCACAATATTGCCAAACGAATGATCGAGAAAGGCGGAAGACGAGATATTTTTCTCGGAGCAAGGGAATGTCAGGGATATGTCGAGCCGTGTGTTTTCGGCGAGGGCGAAGGTCATTACGACAACATTTCGGAGCTGAGCTTCGGGCTGATGTATCACGGAATAACCTACCCCGACGAAGCCTACAATGACGAAACTCAAGGCAAGCTTACCGTTAACCTGTGGAAGCCCAAAATGGAGAACGGAATAATCACATTTTTGCGGCCGGAAGCTTGTCCGTATCACAAACCTCTTCATGAAATGGAAATGAAAGTGTTTGATGCCGCAGAAAATAATTTTTCGGGACTGAAAGAATTTGGGGAGGTGTATTAAATGGGATTGATGCAAAAGGCCGTTGAAACCTACGACAAAATGTCGCACCTCGCCGGCAAAGAAATCGATGAAAAAGAGACGCTCGCCCCGGTCGGACACATCATTGCCAAACCGACTATTCTAATCACAATAGATTCCGACGGAAATTTCGTTTCTGCAGCTAAGGTTGAAAAGAAAATTCCAATTCCGGTAACGGAAGAATCATCGGGAAGAACATCTTCGCCCGCTGCTCATTGCCTTTGCGACCAAATCGGCTATGTTTGCAGCAATAACACCGATAACAGCAAAAATCTGCTGTATATCAATCAGCTGGAGGAATGGGTGAATTCGGATTTTTCTCATCCAAAGGTTGAGGCTATTCTGAAATATGTAAAATCGGGAACTGCAAAGCAGGATCTATTGTCCTGCGGATTATTAGGTCTTGACGACAAAGGAAAATTCAAAAACGAAAAGGATTGGATTTGTTGGTCTGTTTTAGGTCTTGATTCCCCGGGGCCTGTTTGGACAGATGAAAAACTGCAAAAGCTTTTCTCCGAGTTTTACTTATCCAAGATCAGTAATAAAGAGAAATCGTTATGTATGATTTCAGGAGAGGAAGCTGTCTGCACTCAACAAAATCTCAAAGGCATTTTTTCGCTCAACGGTAACGCTAAAATAATCTCCGCCAATGACAATATAAACTTCACTTTCAGAGGAAGATTCCTTAATGACAGCGAAGCGTTTGAAATCGGCTATGAGCAATCTCAAAAAGGGCACAACGCTTTAAAATGGTTGATCGCAAACCAAGGGGTTGTCATCGGCAACAGAGTTTTTGTATGCTGGAATCCGGACGGCCTTCAGGTTCCGCAAATTCACTTACCGTTTTTTCAGCCGGAAATCAAACCGACTGAACCGTCAGATTACAAACGGCAGCTGTTTGAAACCTTGCAATTATGCAAAAACACGCTTAAACCGGATAAAGATGTAATCGTCGCTGCTTTTGACGCCGCAACAACAGGCAGACTTTCCGTTGCCTATTACAGCGAATTCAAAAGCGAGGATTTTCTTGACCGGCTTGAATATTGGGACGAAACCTGTTGTTGGTTCAACCGTTTCGGAATTTCTTCCCCGTATCTCAGCTCAATCGTAAAATATGCTTTCGGCACTCAACGCGGTAACGAAAAAAATGCAAAAGTCGAGATTGATGATAAAATCGAAAAGCAGCTTATGCAAAGATTGATTTTCTGCAGATTGGAAAAGCAAATTTTTCCAAAAGATATAATGCTTGCATTGTTTAACAAATCAAAGAACCTGCAAATTTACAACGAAAACAACAGAGCCAATCTGTTATTTACCGCCTGTGCGGTAATCAAAAAATATCACCATGACAAATTTAAGGAGGAATGGGAAATGTCTTTGGAAAAGGACAAGAGGGACAGGAGCTATCAATTCGGCAGATTGCTTGCTGTTCTTGACAAAATCGAGTCTGATGTTTTAAAAGACAGAGGCGAAGAAAGAGAGACGAGCGCATTAAGACTCCAGTCCGTTTTTGTTCAGCGTCCGGCTTATGCAGCAAAGGTTATTATGGACGGGCTTAAAACAGCCTATTATCCAAGACTAAGCGCAGGCAGGAGAGCATATTATGAAGCCATGATCGGAGAAATCTTTGAAAATCTTTCTCAGTTCTCCGATGATGATTATAACAAGCCTCTTACGGAAACATATCTGTTGGGCTATTATCTGCAAAGAAATGAAATGTATAAGAAAAAAGAAAACAAAGAGAACACGGAGGTAAATGACAATGAGTAAGCTTGAAAACAAGGTGGATTTTGTGGTGTTGGTTTCTGTAACCAACGCAAACTCGAACGGCGATCCGCTCAACGGCAATCGACCGAGAACCGATTACAACGGATTCGGCGAAATCTCAGATGTTTGCATCAAGAGAAAGATCCGCAACCGTATGCAGGACATGGGCAATGAGATTTTTGTCAAATCGGACGACAGAGCAGATGACGGTTTCATCTGTCTCAAAGACCGTGCCGCATGCCTTTCTAAGGTAAAATCACAGGACGAATTCGCAAAACAGGCCTGCGAAAAATGGCTTGATGTCCGTTCTTTCGGTCAGGTTTTTGCCTTCAAGTCCTTCGGCTGTACTTCCGTCGGCATAAGAGGACCGGTTTCGGTTCATCAGGCGGTAAGCATTGACCCTGTTGAAATTGATTCAATGCAGATCACCAAAAGCGTCAGCGGCGAAAGGAAAAAAGAAAGCGAACGCGGCAGCGACACAATGGGAATGAAGCACTTTGTTCGTTTCGGCTTGTATGAAATCAAAGGCTCGATCAATGTTCAGCTTGCTGATAAAACAGGCTTCTCCGCCGAAGACGCACAAACAATCAAGGAATGCCTTAAAACATTGTTTGTTAATGATGCATCTTCCGCAAGACCCGACGGTTCAATGGAAGTTGTCAAGCTCATCTGGTGGGAACACAACTGCAAAGACGGCCAGTATTCCTCCGCAAAGGTGCACCGTTCCGTAAAGGTTAAGCTACATGACGATGTTGCAGTTCCGTCATGCTTTGAAGATTACGATATCAGCTTTGAGAATCTCGACGGACTTACACCCGAGGTTATCGACTGTGTATGACGCTGACTATCTTTTGATTTCAGGTCTGCAACACTTTGTCTTTTGCCGTCGTCAATGGGCCTTGATTCATATTGAGCAACAATGGCAGGAAAATTTTCTGACGGCAGAAGGCAGAGTAGTCCACAACCGTGTTCATAATATCAGGATAAAAGACTCCCGAAACGGAGCGTTGACGATCCGGGGGTTGAATGTTAAATCAGATGAATTAGGAATTACCGGTGTCTGCGATGCCGTTGAGTTTGTTCCAAGCGACGACGGAATTACTTTGTCAGGATATAACGGTCTATGGAAGGTTCGTCCGGTAGAATACAAGCACGGCAGTTCAAAAAGCGAAGATTGTGACCGATTACAGGCAGCTGCACAAGCCTTGTGCCTTGAAGAAATGTTTAGTTGTCAAATTGATGAGGCTCATATTTTTTACAATGAAACTCGACAGCGTGAAAAATTTGAAATAACGCCCGAACTTCGTGAAAGAGTAAAAGACATAACTTCCGAAATGCATGATTACTATTAAAGAGGCTACACGCCAAAAGTAAAGCCGAGCAAATCCTGCCATAGCTGTTCGCTTTCCGATCTGTGCTTGCCGAACCTACTGAAATCAAAGAATAAAAGTGTAAAAAATTATATGCTTTCACATTGTCGGGAGAATGAGCCATGAAAAAGCTTTTAAACACTCTTTATGTCACAACGGAAGACGCATATCTGTCTTTAAACGGCGAAACCGTCGAAGTTAATTTTCCTGACAACATTAGGAAAAATATTCCCCTGCATACCTTAAATTCCATAGTGTGTTTTTCGTACAAAGGAGCTTCCCCCGCACTGATGGGCAAATGTGCCGAAGAACAGATTCATCTGTCGTTTTATTCTCCAAGAGGTCGTTTTTTAGCAAGCGTAATCAATAACGAAAACGGAAATGTATTGTTGAGAAGAACTCAATACCGCATTGCAGATTCTCCGTATGAGTCGCTCGACATTGCTAAAAATATGATTTACGGAAAGCTCTATAATTCAAAATATGTTTTGCAAAGAGCAATTCGAGATCATCCTTTGCAGGTTGATTGTTCAGCCATTAAAAAAAGCTGTGAAAATATATCAAAATATATGAAAGATATCAAAACCGCCGATTCGTCCGATACACTTCGTGGCATAGAAGGCAATTCCGCATCAGAATATTTTTCGGTTTTTGATGAAATGATTCTACAGAATAAGGCTGATTTTAAATTCACCGGCAGAAATCGAAGACCCGCAACCGATAATGTTAACGCCTTGCTTTCTTTTGCTTATTCTCTGCTGGCAAACGAGTGCGCAAGTGCACTTCAGGGCGTGGGCTTAGACCCTTATGTCGGATTCCTTCACACAGACCGACCGGGCAGAAAATCCCTTGCTCTGGATTTAGAAGAGGAGCTTCGTTCTGTCTTTGCCGACAGATTTGTTTTGTATTTGATTAACAACAGGATTTTTAACGGCAACGACTTTGAAAGACAGGAAAGCGGTGCGGTGCTGCTGACAGATGACAGCAGAAGATGGTTTCTTTCGGAGTGGCAAAAGAGGAAAAAGGAAACAATAACCCACCCATTTCTCGAAGAAAAAATTGAATGGGGACTTGTTCCTCATATTCAGGCATTGCTGCTTGCAAGATTTCTGAGAGGAGATATAGACGGATATCCTCCGTTTTTCTGGAAATAAAAATGATGGTACTGATTACATATGATGTTAACACAACCAAGCCTTCCGGTCGCAAACGACTGACTAAAATTGCAAAGGTGTGTTGTAATTACGGTCAACGAGTTCAAAATTCAGTATTTGAATGCAGTTTAACCCCGGCGCAGCTTGTAAGTGTAAAATCCGAAATTTTGGGGATTGCCAACAAAGATGAGGACAGCATCAGAATTTATCATCTTGGCAATAATTATAACCGCAAAATAGAGCAATATGGTTGCAAAATTTCATATGACCCGGAAGGCGACCTGATCTTGTAGTGCGAAGTGCAGGCTGTTTTAAGACGACACAGCACAATTGAGGTGTTGTCTTAAGGCGGTACTGTACAAATTGCGGCGCAGATCTTGCAAAATTCGTACATCCTAATTGTACGGCATCTCCTTGGATTATGCGGACGGTTCGCACCGATATATGCTTGGGTATTATTCCTAAATGAACTTTTGCTCGTAATAATTCTCTATTTTTGTTCCGAAACTTTACTTTTTTCGCAAAAGTTACAAATTACTTGTTCTTAAGATTAAATAATTGTAATCTTTTGCTGTCGCTCCTCACCCGAGGAGCGTGGATTGAAATTACCATTATAATATAGATAACCATCGCTGCCTAGTCGCTCCTCACCCGAGGAGCGTGGATTGAAATCTTTTTTTGACTTGATTTAGGGCATTTGATGCCGGTCGCTCCTCACCCGAGGAGCGTGGATTGAAATAGGAGCAAGCTCTCATCTCGCTCCGCAAGGCGGCGTCGCTCCTCACCCGAGGAGCGTGGATTGAAATAGCTGCATTAAGCAGGGAATGAAAAATGCCCTGAAGTCGCTCCTCACCCGAGGAGCGTGGATTGAAATAAAGCAAAAAGCAGTACAGAGAAGCAAAAACCGCGTCGCTCCTCACCTGAGGAGCGTGGATTGAAATGCCTCTCCTCTTGAACTCGTCAATGTCATAGCTCGTCGCTCCTCACCTGAGGAGCGTGGATTGAAATCGTTGATGTATAAGCCTGCATATTTGGAGACGGTGTCGCTCCTCACCTGAGGAGCGTGGATTGAAATTTTTCGGATGCTTTATAGTTCGGCGTACCATCGTGTCGCTCCTCACCTGAGGAGCGTGGATTGAAATTATATGCTCAAAAACGGTGAGTTCGTGGAGGCGGTCGCTCCTCACCTGAGGAGCGTGGATTGAAATAGCTTTAACTCAAGACAGCGCATTACGGAGCAAGTCGCTCCTCACCTGAGGAGCGTGGATTGAAATAGCATTGCGAAGCTGTCCATGCTCTGAGTATAGGGTCGCTCCTCACCTGAGGAGCGTGGATTGAAATGCTCACCGCAAATTTCTTTTGTTTGTCCGTCATTGTCGCTCCTCACCTGAGGAGCGTGGATTGAAATAATTCTCTCTCTGCCGACCTGAGCAAGCCACATAG
>CAVFTC010000007.1:0-42768 GCA_963625295.1 Bacteroides faecis | reverse complement strand
TCCGTCAATGCTTTTTTATACGAAATGACAAGATTGACCATAACGATAATTGTTAGAAAATTGTTACGGACAAGTAATTTTTAGGGCAATTTGGGCGTTTTAAATCGCCGTGAAAACATTTTTTTGGCAAAAGAGGAATATTGTCTAAAAAGTTATGTAAATTTTGCATAAGTTTCTTGACATCTAAGTCGAATATTGATAATATATATAATAATTTTTATGAGGAGATGGTTTTATGGATCTGGGGAAAATCATTGAAAAGAAGCAGGATGCCGCAAAATATATGGTAAAGGAAATTACATATATTTGCAAAAAAATCGAAAAGCGCGATCCCGGCTCGGTTGGCGAGAAAAAGGCCTGCGAGTATATGGCGAATGTGCTCAAAAAGGATTGCGGCTGCGAGCGTGCCGATGTTGAGTCCTTCAAGGAGAATCCCGGCTCTTTCTACGGCTGGCTGTTCTTCACATTGACTTTCGTTTTGGCAGCGGTTGTTTTATATTTCTTCGCTCCCGTCGTTTCGGTTATTCTTATCGTTGCAGGTCTGCTTTTGGCAGTTCTTCAGTTCGGACTTTATATCAAGGCCGTCGATAAGCTTTTCCCGGAGAAAACCGGTCACAATGTTACGGCTATTAAAAAGTGCACGGGCGAAACCAAGAGAAGAATCATATTCAACGGACATCCCGACGCAGCATGGGAATGGCCCGTAAACTATGCCCTCGGCGGCGTAGGCTTTGAGGCTCACGCTATTATCGGTTTTGCCGGAGCATTCTATTATCTTATCCTCGCAATCATTCAGCTTGCGCAGAACGGTACTGTCGGCGCAGATATTTCAACACCGCTTGGCAAGGCAGGTCTTGTAGGCCTTATCTTTGTTCCTTTCCTTATCGGTCTTTACTTTATGGTCAACTACAGACGAGTTGTTGACGGCGCTAACGACAACCTCAGCGGCTGCTACATGGGCATTGCTCTTCTCAAGGCTCTCAAGGACGAGGGCATTGAGTTTGAAAATACCGAGCTTGGCGTTGTTCTCACGGGTTCGGAGGAGGCCGGACTCAGAGGTGCAAAGGCGTGGTGCGAGGCTCACAAGGACGAGTTCAACGATGTTCCCACCTTCATTTTCTCTTACGATACAATTCATGACCCGAAGTTCCTCATGGTAAACTACCGTGACCTCAATGGTACCGTAAAGGCTGACACAGACGCTTCCGACCTCTTTATGGAGGCAGCTGACGAGCTTGGAATCCAGTGCAAGAAGGGCATGGTTCCTCCTCTCGGTGGAGCAACGGACAGCGCAGCCTTTGCTCAGGGCGGATTCAGAGCCGCAGGTATCACCGGACTTAACCATAAGCTTGAATCTTACTACCACACAAGGCGTGACAGCTACGACAACATGGATCTCAACGGTCTTGCCGACTGCTTCGCCGCAACCGTAAAGGTTCTCGAAAAATTTGACGAGGGCGCAAAGCAGTAATCAAGGCGTCCCCTCACAATTGAAATCGTTATAAAATCTGCTGTCTTTAAGGCGGCAGATTTTTTGCATTCGGACGCAGTTTAAGGTTGTTTTTTTGCTGCGATTGTTATATAATAATTATATGCGCAATCGGGAGTGATAAATTGAAGATCCGAAAGAAAATCATAATACCCCTGCTTGTTTTATCGCTTCTTGTTCCGATATGGTATTTCAACAATTTTTCCGTAAAGCTGACCGAGCAAACGATATACTCCGAAAAGGTAGCCGGCGATATTAAAATTGCCGTTATCTCAGACCTGCACGGTGCAAAAAGCAGCAGGATAGCAAGCCTTATAACTGAACAAAATCCCGACCTGATATTTGTCCTCGGCGATATGTACACGCAGCGCCGCTACGAGCAAATCGACACCGCAATCAAGCTTATTGAAGCTCTTGCAATGGTCGCCGACACTTATGTTGTCACGGGCGAGCACGACACCGACCAAAGCTATATTGATAAATTGAATTCGCTTAAAAATGTTCATCTGATGAACTATAAAGAAGAGAACCTAAGCGTAAACGGTACTGAAATTTCAATCTACGGCATTGACAATGTGTATTTTTCATCCACATTCGATTTGCATAATGAATTTGAAGAACCGGATCAAAGCCGACTGAATATTCTTCTTTCTCACATTCCCGAAACCGAGGATTTTGCGGATTTCGGAGTTGACATCATATTCAGCGGCGACACACACGGCGGTATGATTCGTCTGCCGTTCATCGGCCCTATCTACTACAACGGATATGTTCTGCCAAGGCTGACATATTCCGAAAGGATGACAGATAAAGGACTTTTTTCCTTTGATGATAAACAGATATTCGTAACCTCGGGCATCGGCAACTACCCTGTTCCGCTGAGATTTCTCAATCGCCCCGAGGTATGCATGATAACACTAAAGGAGACTGCAAAATGAGTTACGCTGACAAACTTTTCATTGATATGTGCAACAACATTCTTGAAAACGGAACCGACACCAAGGGCGAAAAGGTTCGTCCTCACTGGGCGGACGGTACACCCGCCTATACGCAAAAGCTTTTCTGCGTTGTAAACCGCTACGACCTCAAGAAGGAATTTCCGGCTCTTACGCTTCGACGCACGGCGCTTAAATCCTGCATTGATGAAATTCTTTGGATTTGGCAGAAAAAATCAAACAATATCCACGATCTGAACTCCCACATTTGGGATTCGTGGGCTGACGAGAACGGCTCGATCGGCAAGGCTTACGGCTACCAGCTCGGAGTTAAGCACAAATATAAGGAGGGAATGTTTGATCAGGTCGATCGTGTTATTTATGACCTCAAAAACAATCCCTTCAGCCGCAGAATTATGACAAACATCTACAACCACCATGACCTCAGCGAAATGGGGCTTTATCCCTGCGCCTACTCGATGACCTTCAATGTCACCGAGGGAGAAAACGGAAGGCTCGTGCTCAACGGAATCCTCAACCAACGCAGTCAGGATGTTTTGACCGCAAACAACTGGAATGTCGTTCAGTACAGCGTTCTGCTTCATATGCTCGCTCAGGTTTGCGACATGGAGATCGGCGAGTTTGTTCATGTCATTGCCGACGCTCACATTTACGACAGACACATTCCGCTCGTCAAGGAGCTTATTTCCCGTGAGCCTCTCCCCGCTCCGACATTTTGGCTCAACCCCGAAATCAAGGATTTTTACGAATTCACGACCGATGATGTTCGTCTTGACAACTACGAAACGCACGAGCAGATAAAGAACATTCCTGTTGCGATATGAGGAGAATTGATTATGAAGCTTATAGCGGCAGTAGATAACGATTGGAATATCGGCAACAAGGGCGGTCTGCTATTCTCGCTGCCCGATGATATGAAATTCTTTCGCACAACAACCTCGGGCAAGGTCGTTGTCATGGGCAGAAAAACGCTTGAATCCTTCCCCGGCTCAAGACCGTTGAAGAACAGAGTGAATATCGTACTTTCAAGAAGCAAGCATGACATTGACGGTGCGGAATTTGTTGCAAGCGTTGATGAGCTGCTCGAAAAGCTCAAGGAATACGACACCGACGACATTTATGTTATCGGAGGAGCGCAGATTTATTCGCTGCTTCTCCCCTATTGCGATACGGCGCTGATAACTCATGTTGACGCCGTTGCCGACGAAGCGGATTCAAAATTCCCCGAGCTTAAAGCGGACAAATGGAAGATCACGCAACGATCGGATATTCATAGAAATAACGGCATTGATTTTTGCTTCACAACATACAAATCGACCACTGACTAAAAAAACAGCCGGACGACCCGATCGGATCGCCCGGTAATTTTATTCGTTTTTTACCACGCTTTAATGCTTATGTAATTAAACACCATGCTGATAATCGACTTGAATATCGGAAGAACGATCTCAAATATCTGCGAGAATATCTTCATCCAATCAATCGACGGCTTAACGCCTGTGCCTTTCTTAACCGAAAGGTCTTTTTTTATTGCAAATGAATCAACATTTTCGGTTTCTCCGTTCTGAGTATCAACCGTATAAGCGTCGAAATAGAGCGTATCGCCGACGATGCTTATGCCCGAGAACATTGAAGCGGTAACATTCTTGATAACCTCGGCTCTCGGGAAATACTTATCCGTCAGGCTCTCGTCCTTCTGATTGTAAACCTTAACTCCCGAACAGCCGCTGATTTCATAAACCGTTCCGACGGGATTTTCCTTGACGGTGTATTCCTTGCCGTTGAACTCGACCGTAGATGTCGTAATGCTCTCAACCTTGTTGTCAATCATGGAATCAGTTCTGAGATAAACATGGTCATGACCCTGGAAAACCATATCTATTCCGAGCTGCGGCATAAGCTTGCAAAGCTCATCTCTTATCTCACAAACATCGTCATCCTTATAGTGAGAGCCGTTTGAATATGCAGCCTTATGCAGTGCCACAAACTTCCAATCGGCGTCACTCGACTGCATGTCGTCAATAAGCCAATCAACCTGTGTGTCGTTAAGACTGTCATCGTCGTCAAGATTTTCCGTATTGAGAACCGCAACATGAATATTGTTATAATCAAACGAGAAATAAATACCCGACTCGGTGTCCTGCTCGGGAACATTCGAGTAGTAATAGTTCTTCTCGATTGCGTATGAGCCCATGCCCTCGTGATTGCCCGAAGCCGACATCATTGTTGTGTTCATAAGCGTATTTGAAGCCGTGTCAAAGAGCCACTGCCACTGTCTGAAATTGTCTCCGTGGTCAACATTGTCGCCTGTGTTGATGATAAAATCGCTGTCGTACATCTCATAAGCGGTTTCTATGACCTTTGCGAATGTCTCGTACTGCTGCCGTGACTGTGACTGCGGGTCACAAACATGAATGAACGATGTTTCGTCCGAACCGTCAGCCATCTTGAATGTACCGATGTCGCTCCACCAATTTCTTGAAGCGTCGCCGACACGGTAAAGATATTTCTTACCGGCTTCAAGACCCGAAACCTCAACGATATGCCTGTTCATCGGGAATGTATAGTTCATAAATCCGATAACACCGAGGTCAACGCCCGGATACTGCCTTTCGGTTCTCTCTGTTTTAACATTCACCTTAACGCCGTACGGCACCGTTGACTTGCCTGTGAACACGGGATTTTCGGAATAAGGAATGATTTCGATATCCGTTCCCTTGACGCTCGTCTTTGTGTACCAGCTGACATTTCTTGAGCCTTGGTCTGCGCCGAGGGTCGTCGAAACGATTGTCGGCAGTCTGTAATTCTCCCTTGTTGCCTCAGGAGTGACCTTACCGTCGTAAACAACGGTCGTGTTTACATCCTCGATATAGTTGTCGTCGTACGCAAATTCGCAGGCAACATTCGCAAGCGTCTGTCCTATGCCCTCAAGCTGAGTATCGGTAAGGTATTCGCCCATATAGTATTCCGCAATGCCCCAAAGCGATGTGAAGTCAACAACGCCGAGCTTGTTGGCAGCCTCAAGAATTTTATTGGAAACATTGAGGTAGCTTGTATCTCCGAGGAAAAGAACCATCATTGAAACAGTGAGGATTTTACCCACGCATTCAAGCGTCGTGCCCTTCGGGAAAAATGCGCCGAGGTTGAGGTCAAGATCCTTGAGAAGCTTGTCCTGAAGAAGATCGTTTGAAACGATATCGACAAGAGCGTTAAAAATATCAAACACGGTGTCGCCGTTATTGAGCTGATCCAATGCGTCCATCATGAACGGATCGTCCTTCATGTGTAGCTTGCCCTCATACTTGTAGACAATTATACATTCCAGAAGATCCTCAAATGTACCCGGCTTTGTCCTGTCGCCGAAGCCGTATTCGTCGATAAATCTTGTATTTGGAAGCTCGGAAACCTGAACATTGAGCAGCTTGTTGATCGAGTTGACAAGATACTTCGCCGTAGCGTCGGGATCGGTCAGATAATTTTCGTAAATCTGATTTAGAAGATCCTCAATAAAGCTCATAAGATTCTTTGTTGTAAAAAGCTCTGTGCTGCCGATTTTAAGTCCGTCGCCGAAAAATCCGCTTATCATGCTCTCGATATCAAGACCCATACCCTTGAGCGTTTCAAGCATACCGTCCTCGGCAATCTCCTCAGAATATTCACCGAGCAAGCCCTCAAGCATGGTGAGAGCCGTTGCGGAAAGTCCGCCCTCGCCGAAGAAGGAATCGCCAAGCGATTTGATTCTGTAAGGTGTTGCGTATGTCTCGCCGTTAACCGTAACCGGAAGCACGCAGTCAACATCCTTGCTTTCAATGTTCATCGTCGTTTTGCCGTTTGCATCCGTCGATACGCTTACCTCACGGAAATAGTTTGGAAAAGCAGTCAACGAATCCGTGCATATTTCAGTCAATGTTTCGCCGTCGTCGGTAACGGTCTGAGCGATATCGCTGTCATGAATATGACCGGTAAACGAGAAGTGCATACCTGCGTCAACAAGCTTGTCGGTAAGCTCCTCCCAGCCGTCGATAACAAAGCCTCTGATGATCGTATATTCTCCGGTAAAATGCGGAACAAAATTGTGGTGATTGACTCCGATAACCGTTTCTCCGTTCGCCTTTGCGTCGGCAATTTCACTGAGTACCCAGTTTGTCGCTTCTGTTGTCAGGCAGCCCGCAGTCTCGCCGAGATCCTTGCCCTTTTTGGTTACATCTGAGCTGTATTTGCCGGTATCCATAACAATAAATCTGTAGCCGTCTGCACGAACGGAATACGAAAGCATATTCGCCTTGCCCGTTGACGGAATGTATCTGTGATAAGCAAGGTCATAGCCGAGATTTTTGTAAAGCTCCATGAACTCCTCGGGCGTTGTGCGCCTTGCTGGCTCAGCCTTGCCGTTTTCGTATGTTGTGCCGTTTGCCTTGTTGATATCATGGTTGCCGTTAATGGCGATAACCTGAATACCCGTTTCCTCCTCAAACCTTTCAAGCCTTGCGGCAAGCTGTCTGTGTGCCTCATATTCGCCGTTTGAGGTGAGGTCACCGGAAAGAATAAGGTACTTCATGCCGTTTTCTTTAGCGTGCTCTGCAACGCCTGCAAGAGCCGATTCAAGTATACCTACCGACTGGTAAGGCTCTCTTGCAAGCGCAGTTTTTACGCTTTCCATAAAAGCCTCGTTGTAGTTGCCTGCCAGTGATACCGGATAATAATGAATATCCGACATAACTGCAAAATTAACTTCCTTATCCGCCGTCAAGCCCTTTTGAATGGCTTCGGCTGCCGATGCGCTCATCGGAACGACAGAAAGTATCATCACTATCGAAAGCAAAAGCGCAATGATCTTTCTGCTCATCTTCTTTGTCTTGTTCATTTTAAAATATTCCCCTTGTTATATTGATTTAAGTAAAGCTTTAAGGTTTACAAGTGCGTTCGGCACACCCTTGGCTATCTTGCCGACTCCCTTTGCGATATCCTTGCCCTCAAACACCTTGAGAAGTCCGTCTGCCATATCCTCAGTGAACAGGCCGTTGCTCATTGAAACATAGTTTCTTATCGGGGTCTGCATAATAGTGTTCGTTATCATGGAGCTGCCGACTCCGCCCTTCGACTTCATCGCAAGATCGACCGAGTTGTAAATGACCTTTGCAAGACCCTTGTCCTTGCTTCTTTCAATCGAGTTGTTCATGCTGTCATCGGTAATTTCAGGGGCAAATTTAAGCTCTCCACCGTAAATAACCTTAAAGGCATCCTCGCTCGCTCTTGCGGGATCGCCGTCAAAGTAAACCCCTGCCGTCTCTCTCAGATCGACAATTGAGGCGTCGTCCTCGGACTTCATCTTGACAGCCGCTTCAAGCCTTATATCCCTTGACGATGCGCCGACAAGAATTTTATATTCGCCGCTCTCAACGCACCAGTCGTCGGTTGCCGTGTTCCAAAAAGCAAACGCTCTGTCGTCAAGCTCTATTGTCACCTTTTTCTCCTCGCCGGATTGGAGCTGCACCTTTGCAAAGCCTTTAAGCTCCTTGGGTGCTCTGAAAACCTTGCTTTCCGGCTTTGCGACATAAAGCTGCGCAATTTCGCTGCCGGCGGTGTCGCCCGTGTTCTTTATTGTGAATGTGACCTTTGTTCCCTCGCCCTTTGAAAGATTCTTCTTTTTGAGCTTTATATCCGAATATTCAAAGCTTGTATACGAAAGGCCGTAGCCGAACGGGAAACGAATATTTCTTTCAACCTTATCGTAATATCTGTAGCCGATAAAAATGCTTTCACGGTATTGAACATCCTCTTTTGAGTCGGGATATCTGAATGATGTGGGCGTATCCTTGAGACAGAGCGGATATGTTTCCGCAAGCTTTCCGCACGGATTCGCCTTGCCGGTGAGCACATCGACGATCGCAGCCGAAACCGACTGTCCTCCGAGATATGCGTTAAGAATTGCCTTAACATCGTCCGCCCACGGCATTTCAACCGGTGAACCTCCTTCAAGAACAACAATAACATTGTCATTCACACGGCTGACCGCCTCAACAAGTCTGTTGTGACCCTCCGGGAGCTTCATCGTGCTTCTGTCGAAGCCCTCGGACTCGTAATCATCCGTAAGACCGATAAACACAACCGCCTTTGAAGCGTTCCTTGCAAGGTTGCACGCCTCGGTTATGTAAGCGTCCTCGTTCTTTCTCTTGCCGCTTCTGTCATAGCCGTCGGCAAATTTAACGCTTATCGGAGAATTGTTAAACGCTCTCCTACCGCCGTCAATCATTGTCGGGTTGATTATCGAGCTGCCTGCGCCCTGATACCTCGGATTTTCGACAAACGAACCGATAACTGCAACATACTCGCCCTCCACACGCTTGAGCGGAAGAACATTATCGTCATTTTTGAGAAGAACCATTGACTGCTCGGCAATCTGCCTTGAAAGGAGATTATGAGCCTTAACATCGAATTTATAGCCGGGCTTTTTGTTAGCCATAGCCTTAAGAATGATATCAACAAGCTTGTCAACCCTCTCGTCAAGGGTGTCCTCGTCGATAACTCCGCACTTAACCGCTTCAACAATCTTTGCGTCATTTATTCCGCCCGACGACGGCATTTCAAGGTCGTTGCCTGCGTTAAGACCTGCGACACGGTCGTTAACTGCGCCCCAATCGCTGACAACTGCACCCTCAAAGCCCCATTCCTCACGAAGAACCTTGTTTTGAAGCCAATCGTTCTCCGAGCAATATGTACCGTTGAGAAGATTATATGCGTTCATAACCGTCCACGGCTGGCTTTTCTTGACCGCTTTTTCAAAGGCTCTGAGATAAATTTCCCTGAGCGCACGATCATCAATAATGCTGTTTGAGGTCATGCGCTTCATTTCCTGGCTGTTGCCGGCAAAATGCTTGAGAGATGTGCCGACGCCCATCGACTGAACACCTGCGATAAACGCTGCGCCCATCTCGCCGGCAAGCTCGGGATCCTCCGAAAAATATTCAAAGTTTCTGCCGCAGAGCGGAGAACGCTTCATATTCACTCCCGGTCCGAGCAATACGCTGACTCCGTGCTGCAAGCACTCCTCTGCAAGAGCCTGACCCATTTTGTAGATAAGCTCCCTGTCCCATGAGCAGGCGGTCGTGACTGCGGTCGGGAAGCAGGTTGCCGGATAGCTGTTGCCGATTCCGACCTTTTTGTTCTCCGCATTCTGCTTTCTCAGCCCGTGAGGGCCATCACAGACCATGATTTCCCGAAGTCCGAGCCTCTCAATACTCTTGAGATGCCAGAAGTCCTTGCCCGAGCAAAGCGACGCCTTTTCCTCAAGCGTCATTTGTGAGATTAAATCCTTATGCTTTAACATAAAATTCACTCCTCGTCATTTATTACTGTTTCGTTTATTTCTAACAATGCGTCGGCCTGAGCCGGCTCTATTTCTTCAACATTTTTAAGCTTCTTTTGAATTATCCTGTTCCTGTCCTGAGCCTCTGAAAGCGATTTGCCGGCTTCATCGATCTTTTTCTTAGCCTTGTCAAGAACCACTCCGAATTTTTCGTACTGCACCTTTGCCGCAGCCAAAAGCTTCCTGACCTCGTTCGCTTTTTCATTTATCGCAACCGCCTTGAAGCCCATTGAAAGCGAATTGAGCAATGCGATTATCGTTGTGGGTCCTGCAATCATGATGTTCTCACGCTGAATTCTGTCGATTATGCCGGAATTTGATGAGGTTATCTCAGCGTACAAGCCCTCTGTTGCAAGGTAAAGAATAGCAAACGGCGTTGTGTCGGGAACATGAATGTATTTCGTTATCATCTTCGCCTCGTGGAGCACCCTGTCCTCAAGAGCCTTTCTTGCCGCTGCAAGAGCCTGAGCGTCCGCATTGTCCGCCGCCTCGCAAACTCTGCGGTAATCCTCCATCGGGAACTTTGAATCTATCGGAAGATAGGTGTATTTTGACGAATCGTCACCGGACGGGATCTTGACCGCAAACTCAACAACATCCCTTGAGCCTGCCGTTGGGGAATAATTTTTGACATACATATTCGGAATGGTCTGGTCAAGTATGCCCTCGAGCTGAATCTCCGCCCATGTTCCTCTCGCTTTAACATTTGTAAGCACACGGTTGAGAGCCGTAACATTCGTCGTAACTCCCGTTGAAAGCTCCTTCATTTCGCCGAGGGATTTGTAAACATTTTCAAGCTGCTCGGAAACTGTCTTGAACGAGGAATCGAGCCTTGTTGCAAGGGTTGAGGTCAGCTTTTCATCAACCGTCGCCCTCATCTGGTCAAGCTTCTTCTCGTTGCTCTCCTGCATCTTCGCTATTGCGGCGTCAACGACCCTCGTCTGCTTCTCATTCTGCTCCATGCTGTTTGTTCTTATAAGATTGAGCGAATCCGTCATATCCTTGTTGAGCTTAAGCAGCGTTTCGTAATTTTGGCGGGTCATTGCGTCAAGCTTATCCGTCATTTGATTAAGCGAATTTGCCGTTTCACGCCTGTTGCGCTCAAACTCCTCGGCATTGCTGCCGGAATTTTGCTTCATGAGCATGAGAATTGCGCCGAGCTGTTTGTCGAGCTTGTCCGTGCCGTCGCTTTGTTTAAGCTTCTTTATCTGAGATAAAGCATATACCGCAATGCCTATAACCGCAATCAGCAAAATTAAAATTATGTATATCAATGCGTCTGACATGTTACCACTCCGTACCCTTTTGGCATTATTATCTAATTATAACAAAAAATATATATTTTTACAATCCATTTTCTTTTCAAAAATAACTGGAATTTTTTGTATGTATTTGCTATAATATAATTGCTGATTATTTCCTTTTCGGAGGTACTTATAATGTTAAAAAAGCTTTTATCAATTCTCCTCGCTCTTGTTGCCGTGATAAGCCTTTGCGCCTGCGGCGGCGACAGCTCGGAGGTGCTCATACTCCCCATTGAATCCGACCCGCTTTGTCTTGACCCTCAGGTTGCCGACTCCAAAGAGGCAAAGCTGATGATAGCAAACTGCTTTGAGGGTCTTGTACGGCTTGATAAGGATTACAAGATCATTCCCGGCGTTGCAGAAAGCTGGCAGGTTTCCGAGGACGGCTTGACCTACACCTTTAATCTCAGGAAGGATACGCATTGGAAGCTTCTCAACTCCTTTGAGGATGTGCTTCCCGAGGGCTACAAGGATACATACCGCACTCAGGTTATCGCCGCCGACTTCGTTTACGGTCTGACCCGTGCGCTCGATCCGTCAACTCAGGCCGGAGACGCCGAAAAGCTCTTTGCAATCAAGAATGCCTCCGCCGTCAACAGCGGCAAGCAGCCGACCTCCGCCCTCGGAATAACGGCGCAGGACGATTCGACGCTTGTAATAACCCTTGAAAGAGTCGATCCCGACTTTTTGAGGATACTCACCCTCCCTGTCGCAATGCCGTGTCACGAGGATTTCTTCGAGGCAACTCATGCCAAGTACTGTCTTGACCTGAAATACACCTTCTGCAACGGTCCGTTCTATCTTTCGAGATGGGCTGAGGACAACACGCTTTCGATGTACAAAAACGACGAATACACCGGCAATGTCAAGGTAAAGCCCGACGAGCTTTATTTCTATGTCAACACGGAGGAATCGTCGGTAATCAAAAAAATAAGGCAGCGCACCTACGATTGCGCTTTTATATCGGAAGCCGCAAAAAATGAGCTGAGCGACAACGACAAGCTGACAAACTACTCATGCGACAACATGATTTACGGTCTGTGCTTCAACTGCTCGGATTCGGTGCTCTCCAACGAGGATATGCGCCGTGCGCTTGCAATGGTCACCAAAACGGACGAGCTGACGGCAAATTCCGACAAGGCGTTCACCAAAGGGATCGTTCCCGACTGCGTGCGCTACGGTGAAAGCTCATACCGTGAAGCAGCCGGCAATATCGACGGCATAGCGTATAATGAGCAGCAGGCGCTCACGCTTTGGCAAAAGGGTTTGAAAAAGCTTGATATAACCACCGCCGAGGTCGTTATCACCTGCACCGAGGAAAACGCTCCGCTCATGCAGCAGACCATTCAGAACTGGCAGAAGGTCTTTTCAACCTCAATTCTTGCCAAGGTCGAGGTCAAGACCTCCGAGCAGATAAGCACAATGATCTACAACACAAGCTATCAGGTGCTCTATCATAAGATATCGACCGATTCCTCAACCGTTACGGATATCCTGAAAAAGTTCACCTCAGACAGCTCTGCGAATTTCTTCGGCTTTACTGATAAGAATTATGACTCTATCGTTAACGCAGTGACATCGACCTACTCCGGAGCGGCGAAGCTGAACGGATGCATAAATGCCGAAAAATATATTATTGATAAGGCCGTATTCCTGCCGATGCAGTCCGGCTCGTCCTACGCAACGGTAAATAAGGGCGTAACAGGCTTGTATTTCTCCCCTGCCTTTGAGAGCGTGTGCCTTATCTCCGGAGGTCACAGCTGATGAAGCCTTTGAAAGCAGTCGGTTCGGTAATCTTCTGGATTCTGACATTGGCAATCATGTACATCATATTCGGCTTTTCGAGCGAAAGCGGAGAGGAATCCAAGGAAGTCAGCGAAAGCGTTCTTAGTGTGATAATCGAATATATCGGGAATATCATTTCTCACAATGCGCTTCGTAAGCTTGCTCATTTTTCGGAGTATGCCGCTCTCGGCTTTTGCATGAGCGGGGCGATTTATTTCACCTTTTCAAAGAGCAAATTTTATATTCCGCTCATCCCCTGCGTGCTCTATGCCGTCGGCGACGAAATCCACCAGTATTTTGTGCCGGAAAGAGCCTGCCGAATCTTCGATGTTTTCGTCGATTCCTGCGGCAGCTCGACCGGTATTCTCGTCTTCCTTGCCGTAATTTTACTGATCAACAGACTTAGGCAAAAAAGCACCCCCAAAAACTATAAATATTGACAAATCAGCTCCGCTTTGCAGGGCTGATTTTTTGTTACAGTCGTACATTTTTGACAAAAATTTAACGAATTTTGCACAAAGAAAGCCATGTGTAGAAATATAGCGCAAATGTTGCAAAAAAACGCAAAGAATATCTAAAAAAACAACAAAAATTTTAAGGTTAAAAAGGGTAAAAAGTACAGCAAAAAAACGGTCAAAAACATTGACATTTTATAGACAATGTATTACAATAAATATGCAATTAAGAATTATTTCAAATAACCGCAGATCAATTTAAGAAAGGTCAAATTTCGACGGTAATTTCACTCATCAAACACCAAAAAAGCCGATTCGTCGGCATCGGAAGTGATGTTGACGAAAGTGCCCCGAAAAGTGCATACCTTTTTGTTGATCGGCGGTTATTTTGATAATTCAGAGGTGGTGGGACATTGATTAAAAGAAGAAAACAAACCATTGGCTTCCCGTTAAGATTTGCCTGTTCGGCGCTCGCTTTGCTCATTGTCGTAGGGAGCTGCATGATCGGTGCCGCGGCAAAGAAAGCCTACATTTCCGAGATCACGATCGCAGCCGGCGAGGATGCGCTGACGACTCTGGAAAGCAAAGGCTACTCCGTTCTTTTCCAAGGAATGAACCTTGTTACAAGCAACGGAACAACGGTGTACCTGGGTTACAAAAAAGGAACGACTGCGATAACCGATCTGGTTGTTTCAACTCAACAAAGCAGCACAATTACCTACGGCAACATCTCCTACAAATCCGTGTCAAGCATAAGCCTTAACGAGGGCACGGACGGAACGCCGATTTATCTTTACTACACCAATGACAGCGCTGCCGGAGGAAAGATAACCTCACTCGACACCGTATCAGGCTTTACCGAGCAGGACGAGGTCGTATCGCTGAGAAACGACGGCTCCTCCCCCGTTCGTATGAACGACGGAACGCTCGCCAATTTAGACAAGGGAATTGACGGCAACGAGCTTTATCTTTTGATGTACCGAAGCTCGGAAATCAAGCAGTACATTTCCAATGCGTGCGTCGTCACCGGAAGCACAAAGGCCGAGGCTATAAACTCCGCCGCTTCCAAGGGCTGCGACTACTATTTGGACAAAGATATGTCGAGCGGCAACACAGTGACATATATCGCATTTCAAAGAACCCCAAACAAGAACGATGCGATAACAAAGCTTGAATTCGACGGTTCAAAGGTGAGCGTCGATAAAAGCAAGCAAACAAGCTCGTATCTTTTGGATATCTCAAGCGAGAAGCTTTTCAACGGAAGCTTTACAATCGGCGATTGGGCAGGGATTTACGCCTCGTACAACAAATCCGTTTCCAAAAGCTCGAACGAATACAAGGCTCTGTTAAACAGCACGGTAAATTGTAGCTGCATTTTGGCAGGAAGCTCCGGTATATATGCCCTTTATGAGGGCGATGTCAAATCGACAGTCAAGCCAGAGGAAACGACAACCGCAGAGGAAGCTACCACGGGCGAGGAAGTAACAGACGAATACTTCGATATTGACAAAACAGTCACAACAACCGTAGCAGATGAAAATGCCGAAGGAAAATCCACGGCATCGGCAATAAGTAAGGGAAGCATAATTGCAATTTCCTGCTTCTCGGTTGTCATAATACTGATCCTGATCGGAGCGGTAATCTACAGGAAGAAAGGAAGACGCAAGAAAGCATGAAAAAAACTATCAAAATAATCATTTCCTTAGTGCTTTGCGTCACCTGTATCGTTCAGCCTTGTGCAGCGGGAGCCGCAACCTTTACGGGTAAAGCATATGTAAAGGAAATGATTATCAGCTACGGCAAGACCGAGGATGAAGCTAAGTCGTGGCTTGAAAACAAGGGCTACAAAACAATCAACTACAACCTCAATGAGGGTGCGGACGACACATTCTCGACCAAGAGAGCAGTTTACCTCGGCTACAAGACGACCTACAACGCCGACGAGGCCATCACCGACATGAAGCTGATGAACATGAAGGGCGGCTACAGCGTTGAGGATTATCAGATGCTTCTCAATGAGCAGAAGAACAACATCGGCGTGTTCATTGAAAACTTCAAGATCGCTCTTAAGGAATACAGAGAGAACTACAAGAACGGTCAGGAGCGTGCGGTTGCGGCTCACGAGATGCTGAACCTGCTCTATGACGACGACACGGAGGAAACTCTGGGCGATCTGCTTCTTGAAAAAATCAAGGAGGAATATTCCGACGAGGAGTGGAACGCTCTCTCAAAGGATGCGCAGAGCAAGGCTGCCGACATGACAACCATTCTCATGCAGGCGAACACAAGCTCGGTGCTTGCGATAGAGCAGCTCATCTCCCTTGCGACCGATGACAGCTCCACGGTCTGGACGGACAGATACACAACGGCAAAGACCTACGATGAAATGGTCAGCGAGCTGATGAAAAGCGAAAAGCTGACCGTAACTCAGGCCGTAAAGAAGCTTGCCGCAGAGTATGACAGCGACGCAAGCGCAATCGCTTCAAAGCTTGAGGGCTATGCGGACTTCCTCAAAACATACACCGACGAGGAGCTGAGGCTTTCAGATTCCGCTGAGAAGCTTGAAGCTTATCAGAAATCGCATGAGGATTTCAATGTTGCAAGCTGGGCTTCGGCAGGTGCTCAGTATGAGGTACTTAATTCATTGAAGAACGACGATGTCACGCTGTATGAGCTTTTGATGAGCGGCGATTACGACATTGAAAGCGAAGACAGATGTATGCTTTATCCGCTTGTTTCGGTTCTGACCGACGGTCAGAGAGCTTGTCTTGACTTCCTGTCAATGAATCAGATAGTTGCAATCGGCATCAACGACGACGCTTCAATCAAGAAAGCGATGGAAAGCATTGATATCAAAGCGATCAACAAGGACACGATTTCCGTTTACTACGGAATCGACCGCACGATATTCAGCAGCGAGGTTGCCCTGACCGGCGACGCATACAAGCTTCAAAGCTCCACCGACAAGGAGGCCTCGGGCAACTGGTTCAACGGCGGAATCTCCCCCACAACAAAGATTATTCTTATCTCTCTCGGCGTTGCCACCGTGGCAAGCGTGGCTTCACTGATTGCGGGCTTCTCCTTCGGCAATGCGGCACTCAAAAGTGCACAAACATTGGCAAGCATCGAGTCCAAAGCAGCACCGTTTGTCAACAATGTTCTTGAAAGCGTCGCCGACGATGTGAACGAAATTATTGTGGAGCAGGCAGAAGACAGCATATCAGAATATGCCGACGATGTATACGATCTTGTCGATGACGCTGACGAGATATTCGGCGCACAGGCAAAAGCAACCGCCAACATCGCTTCGAAAACAATGTGGAGCAAGATTTTCAACTACGCCGGAATTGCTATGACTGCGGTCACATTCATTCTTTTGGGCTACTCCGCATGGAGAACATATCAGGAATTGAAGGAATACTACAATGTGGATTTCACGCCGATTCCGATGCACATGGTCAATCAGGGCGTTGACGAAAATAACGAAAAGGTATTCACCTACTACACCGCCGTTAAGTGCAACCGAGAGGAAGCTCAGATGGTAACGGAAGAAACCAAGGTTCTCAAGGGCTTCGGCGATTTGAACGGTGATGTCGGAAAGCAGTGGGTTGCACTTTACACCTCCAAGGATAAGGCGGCAGGCGATCCCATCACAGCGAACTTCGTTGTCCAGTATGTCAACAGCAGCATTCCGGACGATACAACGGCACTTTCAATGTTCTGCGAGAATACGGCGCAGAATTTGACAAATAAAAAATCGGGCTACACCTACGCCGACGGCAAGAACGGCATCTACCTTTTCTACGGCACGGACAGCTCGGTATTCGCAGGCAGCGTTTACTCCAACGGCACGCACGCTATTTTCTGCGGCGGAGCAATGATTGTTTGCGGATTTGTATCATATTTCATAATCAAGGGTATCAGAAAAAAGAAAAACGGCAAGGAGGCAAAAGCATATGCATAAGAAATTTTTGAAAGCTTTGGTAAGTGTGGTTCTGGTTCTGGCAATATGTTCAGTAACCTGCACCAACGCATTTGCGGCATCATTTTTGAAGAACACATATGTCAAGGAGGTTTTCCTCAGCTACGGCAACTCGGACGACGAGGCGAAAAAGTACCTCACCGACAACGGCTACGAGGTTGTTGACCACAACCTCAACGAGGGTGCGGACGACACATTCTCGAAAAAGAGATCTGTTTACCTCGGCTACAAGACAACGGAGAAAAGCGACGAGGCCATCACCGACATGAAGCTGATGAACATGAAGGGCGGCTACAATGTTCAGGATTATCAGATGATCCTCACCGAGCAGAAGAAAAACATTCAGGCTTTCCTCGCCGATTTCATCGTTGCCGTCAACGAATACAGAAGCAACTACAAGAAGAATCAGGAGCGTGCAATCGCCGCTCACGACATTCTCAATCTTCTCTATGACGACGACACTCAGCAGTACATGGGTGACCTCCTCCTCAGCAAGATAAAGGAAGAGTACACCGACGAAGAGTGGAAGGCTCTTTCCGCCGAGGAGCAGGCAAAGGCAGCAGACATGACGACCATTCTCATGCAGGGTAATTCGGACTCCATACTCATCATCGAGCAGGTTATCGCTCTTGCGGCGGACGACGGAGATTCACTCTGGACAGAAAGATACGAAACCGCCAAGACCTATGACGAGATGCTCAACGAGCTTATGACAAGCGAAAAGCTCAGCATAAACGAAGCAACCAAGAAGCTCGCCGCCGAGTATGACGACGACGCAAAGGCAATCGCCTCCAAGCTTACGGATTACAAGACATATCTCGACGAAAACTATGTAAGCTCGGGAATAACGCTTACAAGCTCCGAGGAGGAGCGTGCAGCCTACGAAAAGGACAAGGAAGCTTTTGACGCTGCGAACTGGTTCGTAGCCGGTACTCAGTACGAGCTTATGGCAACCTTGAAGAACGACGATATATCGCTTCTTGAGCTGATAAACGGTGACGATTACGATGTTACGGGCGAGGACAGAAGCTTGCTCTATCCCCTCGTTTCAGTTCTCACCAAGGGACAGAGAGCCTGCCTTGATTTCCTCCCGATGTATCAGATCGTTTCCTGCGGAATCAACGGCAACGACGCCGTAAAGGAAGCCTCCGAAAAAATGGATCTCTCCGCCTACAAGAAGGAAAACGCCTCCGTTTATGACGGCGTTGACCGTAGTCTTTTCACCGGCGATGTTGCGCTGACCAACGAAGCTCTCAGACTTCAGGCATCAAGCGGTGAAAACGCAGTAAAAACCGTCGGCGACTATCTTTCAAAAACATCAATTATTTTGTACGGCGTTTTGGGCTTCTTCTTTGTCGCTACAACCGCTTCATGGGCCTCGTCCGGCATTCTGAGTTTGGTTGCAAAGAAGATGAACACCGATATCGCATCGGCTACCACATCGGCAGAGAGCTATCAAACCCTGGCCAGCAAAGCCACCAAATTGGACGAGGTTCGCCAATACAACTTCTTGAAAGACGGATATTACCAAAAGGCACGAAACATATATAACAAAGTCGGAACGGTTGAAAATTGGAGCAAGATAATGCGCTATACCAGCATTGCCCTGACTTGTGTTACACTTGTAATTCTCGGTTTCTCCGCATGGAGCACATACAACGACCTCAAGGAATACTACAACGCAGATTTCACCCCGATACCGCAGCACATCGTCGATCAATCGACCGACGACAAGGACGAAAAGGTCTATACTTATTATAATGCGGTTGAATGCAACAGAGTTGCCGCCAACATGGTAACGGACAGCAACAAGCTTCTCGGCAATTTCGGCGATTTGAACGGTGATGTTGGCAGACAGTGGGTAGCCCTCTACACCACAACGGACGAAGCAGCCGGCGACCCCTTAACAACGGACTTCGTAGTTCAGTACAACAACACCAACATTCCGAATGACACAGTTGCTCTTTCAATGTTCGGCGAGAGCGTTGCGCAGAACCTGACGAACAAGAAGCTCGGCTACACCTACGCCGACGGCAAGAGCGGTATATACCTCTTCTACAGCACAGACACATCAATATTCGCAGGCAGCGTATTCTCCAACGGAACATATGCCCTCTGCGGAGCGGGCGCACTGGTAATCTGCGCAGTGGCAATCACCCTTATCGTTAAGGCAAGTAAAAAGAAAAAAGCAAACAAGGAGGCAGAGGCTCATGCATAAGAAAATATTAAGAGCTTTAATCAGCGTTGTATTGGTTCTGGCAATATGCTCCGTAACCTGCACGAACGCATTTGCGGCGTCATTTTTGAAGAACACATATGTCAAGGAGGTTTTCCTCAGCTACGGCAACTCGGACGACGAGGCAAAGAAGTACCTCACCGACAACGGCTACGAGGTAGTTGACTACAACCTCAACGAGGGTGCAGACGATATCATCTCGAAAAAGAGATCCGTTTACCTCGGCTACAAGACGACCTCAAAGAGCGACGAAGCCATCACCGACATGAAGCTGATGAACATGAAGGGCGGCTACAGCGTTCAGGATTATCAGATGCTTCTCACTGAGCAGAAGGACAACATTCAGCTTTTCCTCGCTGATTTCATCGTTGCAGTCAACGAGTACAGAAGCAACTACAAGAAGAATCAAGAGCGTGCGGTTGTCGCTCACGACATTCTCAATATTCTTTATGACGACGACACAAAGCAGTATATGGGCGACCTCCTTCTCAACAAGATAAAGGAAGAATACACCGACGAGGAGTGGAACGCACTTTCAGCCGATGAGAAGTCAAAGGCTGCCGACATGACGACAATCCTCATGCAGGGCAATTCGGACTCCATACTCATCATAGAGCAGGTTATCGCCCTTGCATCGGACGACGGCGATTCTCTCTGGATTGACAGATACGAAACCGCCAAGACCTATGACGAGATGCTTAACGAGCTTATGACAAGCAAAAAGCTCAGCATAACCGAAGCGGAAAAGCAGCTCACCGCCGAGTATGACGACGACGCAAAGTCAATCGCATCCAAGCTTACGGATTACAAGGCATATCTCGACGAAAACTATGTAAGCTCGGGAATAACGCTTACAAGCTCTGAGGAGGAGCGTGCAGCATACGAAAAGGACAAGGAAGATTTTGACGCTGCAAGCTGGTTCGTTGCCGGCACTCAGTACGAGCTTCTGGCAACCTTGAAGAACGACGATGTATCGCTTCTCGACCTTGTGAACGGCGACGATTACGATGTCACGGGCGAGGACAGCTACCTGCTCTATCCCCTCGTTTCGGTTCTCACCAAGGGTCAGAGAGCCTGCCTCGACTTCCTCTCAATGTATCAGATCGTTTCATGCGGAATCAACGGCAACGAGGCTATTAAGGAAGCCTCCGAAGGAATCAATCTCGCCGCCTATAAGGAGGAAAAAATATCCATCTACGACGGCGTTGACCGTACGCTTTTCACCGGCGATGTTGCGCTGACAAGCGAAGCACTCAGACTTCAGGCGTCAACCGGCAAAAGCGCCGTAACGGGTATCGGCAACTATGTTTCGAACCTGTCAATTGCTTTGTACTGTGTTACGGGTCTTACCTTTGTTGCCACGACCGTTTCGTGGATCTCAAACGCCTCTATGAGCAATACCTTGAAAAAAATGAATACAGATTTAAAATCATTTGAAAAGGCAGCAAGCAAATATGCAAAATTAGCCAGAGAAACCGGCGATATTGAAAAGGCAAGAAATTTCGCCCGTTTGAGAGACGCAAATGACAAGGGTGTAAACCAAATAAACGGTGCAATCGGAAGCGCGAAGCATTGGAGCAAAATAATGCGCTATGCCAGCATTACCCTGACATGCATAACGCTCGTTCTCCTCGGCCTTTCCGCATGGAGCACATACAACGACCTCAAGGAATACTACAATGCGGAATTCACCCCGATACCGCAGCACATGGTCAATCAGGCGACCAACGATAAGGACGAAAAGGTCTATACCTATTATAATGCGGTTGAATGCAACCGAGTTGCAGCCAACATGGTAACGGACAGCAACAAGCTTCTCGGCGATTTCGGCGACCTGAACGGCGATGTCGGCAGACAGTGGGTAGCTCTCTACACCACAACGGACACGGCAGCCGGCAACCCGATAACAACTGACTTCGTTGTTCAGTACAGCGACACCAACATTCCGAACGACACTGTTGCGCTTTCAATGTTCGGCGAGAGCGTTGCGCAGAACCTGACGAACAAAAAGATGAGCTACACCTACGCCGACGGCAAGAGCGGTATCTACCTTTTCTTTGACACCGACACCTCGATATTCGCCGGCAGCATATTCTCCAACGGCACATACGCTCTCTTCGGAGCAGGAATCATTGTGATTTGCGGCGTTGCCGTGATTCTCATAAAAAAGGCATCAAAAAACAGAAAGAACGGCAAGGAGGCAAACGCAAATGCATAAGAAACTTTTGAAAGCTTTAGTCAGCGTGGTTTTGGTACTGGCAATATGCTCCGTAACCTGCACCAACGCATTCGCAGCGTCACTCGCAAAGAGCACCTATGTTAAAGAGGTTTTCCTCAGCTACGGCAGCTCGGACGACGAGGCGAAGAAGTACCTGACCGACAACGGCTACGAGGTTGTTGACAAGAACCTCAACGAGGGCGCAGACGATATCATCTCGAAAAAGAGATCCGTCTATCTCGGCTACAAGACAACGGATAAGAGTGACGAAGCCATCACCGACATGAAGCTGATGAACATGAAGGGCGGCTACAGCGTTCAGGATTATCAGATGCTCCTCACCGAGCAGAAGGAAAACATTAAGGACTTCCTCGATGACTTCATCATTGCGGTTAACGAGTACAGAAACAACTACAGGAAGAGTCAGGGTCGTGCGGTTGCCGCTCACGAGATGCTCAATTACCTGTATGAGGACGACACTCAGCAGTACATGGGCGACCTCCTCCTCAACAAGATCAAGGAGGAATACACCGACGAGGAATGGAACGCACTCTCCTCCGAGGAGCAGTCAAAGATCGCCGACATGACAACCATTCTTATGCAGAGCAATTCGGACGCTATACTTATTATAGAGCAGTCTATCGCTCTTGCTTCGGACGACGGCGATTCTCTCTGGATTGAAAGATATGCTGATGCAAAGACCTATGACGAAATGATCTCCGACCTTATGAGCAGCGAAAAAATCAGCATAACCGAAGCGACAAAGCGACTCGCCGCCGAGTACGACGACGATGCAAAGTCAATCGCCCTGAAATTCACGGACTACATCACCTATCTCCAGTACTACACCAATGCCGAGGTTTCCTTCGCCAACACCACCGAGGAGATTGAAGCATACGAAAAGGCACACGAGGATTTTGACTACACCAACTGGTTCGCTGCCGGCACACAGTATGTTGTGCTGTCACAGCTGATGAATGACGATATTTCCCTTCTTGAGCTTGTCACGAGCGACGAATTCGACATTCAGAACGAGGACAGATGCTTGCTCTATCCCCTCGTTTCGGTTCTCACCAAGGGTCAGAGAGCCTGCCTCGGTCTGCTTTCGATGTATCAGCTCGTATACTGCGGAATCAGCGGTAACGACGCAATAAAGGAATCAATGTCAAAGGTTGATTTCGGATATTTGGCAGAAAACAAAAACTCAATATACGACGGCGTTGACCGCACCATATTCACCGGCGATGTTGCGCTGACAAACGAAGCTCTCAGACTTCAGGCTTCGAGCGGCAAGAACGCAGTAACAAGCGTAATAGACTATTTCTCCGTCACATCCGTTCTTCTTTATGTCGGCTTGACCGTTTCAGCCATCGCAATGACTGCGTCATGGAGCTTAAGCCCGTATATGACAAAGCTGGCAGAAAATTATAGCACCGAAGCCAATGTCTTTGAGAATACCTTGACAGGCTTGGAGCGTGCCGAAGAAAAAATGAAGGTCGAGATGGTAGCTCCTGAACAGATCACAAAAAACCATGAGGCACAAAACAGTGCCAAAGCAAGCATGGAGAGTGCACAGCGTGCCTGCGACAGCTCAAAGGTCTGGTCAAAGGTATTCCGCTATGCCGGTATCGCAATGACCTGTATCACCCTCATACTCCTCGGTCTTTCCGCATGGAGCACATACAACGACCTCAAGGCATACTACAATGCAGAGTTCACCCCGATCCCGCTTCACATGGTCAATCAGGCGACCAACGATAAGGACGAAAAGGTCTATACCTATTATAATGCGGTTGAATGCAACCGAGTTGCAGCCAACATGGTAACGGACAGCAACAAGCTTCTCGGCGATTTCGGCGACCTGAACGGCGATGTCGGCAGACAGTGGGTAGCTCTCTACACCACAACGGACACGGCAGCCGGCAACCCGATAACAACTGACTTCGTTGTTCAGTACAGCGACACCAACATTCCGAACGACACTGTTGCGCTTTCAATGTTCGGCGAGAGCGTTGCGCAGAACCTGACGAACAAGAAGATGGGCTACACCTACGCCGACGGCAAGAACGGTATCTACCTCTTCTACGGTACGCATACCTCTGTATTCGCCGGCAGCGTATTCACCAACGGAATCTACGCTCTCTGCGGTGCGGGCGCACTGGTAATTTGCGCAGTGGCTGTTACCCTTATCGTTAAGGCAAACAAGAAGAAAAAGGCCAACAAGGAGGCGGAGGCTCATGCATAAGAAAATTTTAAGAGCTTTCGTCAGCATTGTATTGGTTCTTGCAATATGCTCTGTCAGCTGCACCAACGCATTCGCAGCGTCATTAGGCAAAAAAACATATATCAAGGAGTTCTTCATCAGCTACGGCAGCTCGGACGACGAGGCGAAGAAGTACCTGACCGATAACGGCTACGAGGTTGTTGACAGCAACCTCAACGAGGGTGCGGACGACCTCATCTCAAAGAAGAGATCCGTTTACCTCGGCTACAAGACGACAGATAAGAGCGACGAAGCCATCACCGACATGAAGCTGATGAACATGAAGGGCGGCTACAGCGCACAGGATTATCAGATACTCCTCAATGAGCAAAGGGAAAGCATTCAGTCGTTCTTCGAGGAATTCAAGGTTGCCGTCAACGAATACAGAAGCAACTACAAGAAGAATCAGGAGCGTGCAATCGCCGCTCATGATATGCTCAACATGATGTATGACGACGACACCAAGCAGAAGGTCGGCGACCTCCTCCTCAACAAGGTCAAGGAGGAATACACCGACGAGGAGTGGAACGCACTCTCCGCCGAGGAGCAGGCAAAGACAGCCGACATGACGACCATTCTCATGCAGGCAAACGCCAACGCCGTTCTTTCAATCGAGCAGATCATCGCCCTTGCAACGGACGACAACGACAACGCCTGGATTGAAAGATACCAGAGCGCAAAGACCTACGACGAGATGCTTCAGGATGTCATGAGCAAGAACAAGGTTGACGCTTCAAACGCTGCCAAGCTTCTTGCAGCAGAATATGACGACGACGCAAAGGAGATCGCCTCCAGCTTTGAGGATTACAAAACATACCTTTCGATATATACCGACGCGGACATACAGTTGACAAACACTCAGGAAGAAATCACAGCCTATATCAATGAGCATGAGGATTTCGATTCCACGGAATGGTTTGCAGCCGGAACTCAGTACGAGGTTTTGTCACTGCTTGAAAACGACGACATCAACCTTCTTGATCTGATCACAAGCGACGAGTTCGACCCCGAAAACGACGACAGAATTTATCTCTATCCGCTCGTTTCGGTTCTCTCCAAGGGTCAGAGAGCCTGCCTGAGCTTCCTTCCGATGTATCAGATAATTGCGCTCGGCATAAACGACGACAACACGGTAAAGACAGCAATGGAAACCATAGATCTCGGCTCTGCCGACAGTCTGCAGAACATCTCGATCTATGACGGAGTTGACCGCAGCCTCTTTATCGACGGCAATGTTGCAATGACGAACGAAGCACTCAGACTTCAGGCTTCATCCGGCCAAGACCCCTCAACAAGCGCAGCGGACGCAATTTCCACAACCTCGATCGTTATGTACAGCGTGTTCGCATTCAGTGCCATTATGACAACGATCAGCTGGTCAACGAGCAAGCCATTGACTCTCTTGGCCGAAAGAATCGGCGGCAATGTCTTTCAGACCAATGTTTATGTATTCGCCGACGACAAAATAAATCTGAAGCTTAAAATGTCAGAAGCCAGAAAGCTCGGCGATATGGTAAAGGCCGGAGAATACTCCGACAAAATACGAAGCTTAAACTCTAAAATTAGTTTTAACCGTAAAGTGGGATACTTCTTAACCGACGGCTTTGAAAAATTCTGGAAGTATGCCTGCATTGCAATGACCTGTATCACGGTTATCCTCCTCGGTTTATCCGCATGGAGCACATATAACGACTTGAAGGCATACTACAACGCAAGCTTCACCCCCATACCCATGCGTATCATTGACGAGACAGTTAACGACAAGGACGAAAAGGTGTTCACTAATTACGACGCCGTCAAGTGCAACAGAGTTGCCGCCAACATGGTAACGGACAGCAACAAGCTTCTCGGTGACTTCGGCGACCTGAACGGCGATGTCGGCAAGCAGTGGGTAGCCCTCTACACCACAACGGACAAGGCAGCCGGCGACCCGATAACAGCGGATTTCGTAGTTCAGTACAACAACACCAACATTCCGAATGACACAGTTGCTCTTTCAATGTTCGGCGAGAGCGTTGCGCAGAACCTGACGAATAAGAAGCTCGGCTACACCTACGCCGACGGCAAGAGCGGTATCTACCTCTTCTACGGCACGGACACCTCGATATTCGCCGGCAGCGTATTCTCCAACGGCGTCTATGCCCTCTGCGGAGCGGGCGCACTGGTAATCTGCGCAGTTGCAATCACCCTTATCGTTAAGGCAAGCAAGAAGAAAAAGACAAGCAAGGAGGCGGAGGCTCATGCATAAGAAAGCATTTAAAGCCTCAATCAGTGTGTTTCTGGTTTTGGCAATATGCTTTGTTTCATGCACAAGCGTTTTCGCCGCCTCAAGCAAGGAGCGTTACATCTCCGAGCTTATCCTCTGCTCCGCTGCTTCGGCAGACGAAGCGGAGGCAAAGCTCAAGGATCAGGGCTACAAGCTCCTCGTCTCCGACAATCTGAACGAAAATCTTTCAGAAGGAATGTATCTCGGATATAAATCCACCGCAAACCCGAGTGAAGCCATCACAAATATCTCCGCAATGAACATGCAGGGAAAATACAGCTTCTCCGACTACGAGATACTGATGGAAAAGATGAAGGAGAATGTTTCGGCAACAATCGACGGCTTGATTCCCATGATAACAAGCTACAGAAATAACTATAAGGCAGGCGCAGTAATCGCCACCGAGGTTTACACTATCCTCAACAAATTCTATGAGGACGATTCGGGCAAAAAGATGGGCGACTATCTTCTCACCTGCGATCTTAGCGACACAACGGACATCACAAAGGTATTCATGCAGGGCTGCTCCTCATTCATCGTTGATATTCAGCAGCTGCTCTTCCTCGCCGGTGAAAGCGAAAGCGATCAGGCTTGGATAGAGAAAATGGCGTCCTCCGACCCGGATTATCTGCTCGATACCTATCTCAAGTCCTACCCGACCCCCAACAAGGCGTTCTCCGCCATCGCCGCAAAATACGGCGACACTGCGGATTCGATAAGATCGACATGGGACAATTTCTATGAGAATCTCAACACAATTAAGGAAAAATATTTCACCGAAAAGGACGGCAAGCTTGAGTTCAACGAAAGCTACCTTTCCGAGAAAATCACCGAAACCGTCAACGCAAACAAGACTGAGATAACCGACGACATGACAAGCGATCAGCTCGATGAACAGCTGAACAACACTGCCGCCGAGGCTGAGCTTTACGACAACATCAACGATATGAAGCTCATCTCCTACCTCAATTCCCTTGAATACGACGGCGGTACGATGCTCACCTTCTTCATGCGCAGCTCGGACGATGTTGACGACGAGGAGCTTTACACCCTCGCCTATTACATGGGCACCTCGCTTGCCGCTCAGGTGAACAATGTCGGACTTCAGCAGGTCATCTCCCGTACTCTTCTTGACGGCGACACGGCAAGCAAAACAAGCTTCGACTCAATCAACAAAACGCTTGAGAGCTTTGAAACAATCTCGATTTACGATGGTGTTGACAGATCCCTCTTTGAAAACGGCGTAGCCCTCACCGGCGCAACCGTCGAAAAGTCCGTTTCAAGCGGCAAGAGCTGGTCAGACGGTCTTTTCAGCAGAATTTTTCAGCCCTCCGGTGAATATAAATGGGCAGACTACTTCGCATTCTATGTCGCCCCGATGTTCGCTTCGGCTATATTCTGGTTCTGCTCTCATATTGTAAACGCAACAATGGATCAGGCGATAATCAACATGATGGAATCGGCAAGCGTCGAGCTTCCAAATCAGGCTGCTAAGCTGGTAAGCAACGTTTCTCTTATTCACAACGCTCCCGTCTACGAGAGAACAAGCGGCGCCCTCGCCTTCATGTTATTCGGCAAAGGCTCGTTGTCGCAGGGCACAGTCGCCTTCCGTATCGTGCAGGGATTCAAGGTGTTCTTCTTTGTTCTCTCTGCCGTGTTTGCCGTTCTCTCAATCGTTTACCTCTTTGTTACAATCTTTGCCGACGATGACGGAACGGTGGAATATACCTCGATACCGAACCATATTGTCGATACGATCAGCACCGAAAACGGCGACGACTATATAGCGTACGACACGGTCAAAAATCTTTCCGGCAGCGCAGGTGATCTCTACAACTTCACCGGCAAAAACGGCTGGTTCGTGCTTTACAGCACCAAGGATACCTCGGCAGGCGCACCAATCACGACCGATGTGAAGATTGTTAAAGGCTCAACCAGAGCACCGCTTGACCACGAGAACATGACCATGTTCGGCGAAAAGAACGCCGTCAACCTCACCTCAAAGGATTACACCGGCGTTAACGACAAGGCAAACGGAACCTATATGTATTTCAACCGTGGAGAGGTCAGCACAGTCGCTTCCGCATTTACTCAGGGCGGCTTTGCGATCTCGATCGGAATCGGCGCTGTTGCGGGCGTGCTTTTGGGCATAGTCCTGCAAAAAAAGCCCAAGAAAAAGAAGAATAATCCTGCGTTAGCATAGTTGGGAATGATTTTAATGAAACTCAAAAAATTCACAACCTTGATAATAACCCTCGCTTTGGCGATGAGTCTTTGCGCTCTCGCCAAGGCTGAGGAAGGCTGCGCCACCGTCATTTGGGGTAACACCTCCGTGACCTACACCTCCTTTGCGGATGCATGGCGCAAGGCTGTTGACACCGGCAGCAGCAGCGAGGTAACCTTTAAGCTCCTCAAAAGCTGGACAGCCGACAGCTCAGGCTCGCTTGGCAGCGGCTCGGGCTTCAGAGGCGGCGGCTTAAGCTACTCCGGCAGCAAAAATCTGACTCTCGATTTGAACGGCTGCGCCATCGACAGAAATCTCCTCAAGCCCGTTTCAGAGGGCACGGTAATCTATGTCGGCTCGACAATGACGATAATCGACTCCAAGAGCGACGAATACACAGTTTCAAAGCTCTTCAAGGGCGGCGCAATTCAAAACGGCTCAAGCACGGCTCGTGCCGGCGGAATCTCCGTTACAGGAAACGCAACGCTCAACTTCAACGGTGGAACGATTCTCAACTGCGTTTCGACCGATGACGGCGGCGGAATCAGCGTGTTCGGCTCGGGAGCGACGCTCAATGTCAACGGCGGCTCGTTCTACGGCAACCGCACCTATGACGCCTCCGGCGAATGCTGCGGCGGCGCAATCTACTCCAACAGCGCAACCGTTACGGTCAACAATGCGGTTTTTGAGGGAAACTACGCTGAGGATAACGGCGGTGCAATCTACGCCTACGGCGGAACTCTTACCGTTGATAACTCCTCGTTCTACTCCAACTCTTCCATTGAAGAGGGCGGCGCAGTTTGCACCGACGGAAGCGTAACGACAAAAATCAGCAACAGCCTTTTCTCTCAAAACTCCTCCACCGACGATGACGGCGGCGCAATTTACTGCGATTCAAACAGCGGAACTTATTTGACCAACTGTCAAATGTACTACAATCATTCCGCTTCCGAGGGCGGCGCACTGCATGTCAACGCCGACAAGGTTTTTGTTATCGGCGGCAGCTATCAATATAACACCGCTGACGACTACGGCGGCGGAATTTATGTTGACAGTCTCTACGACCTGAACGCTTCAGGCAAGCTCATAGTTAAGGACAACACGGTCAACGGCAAGGCAAGCGACCTTTGCCTGCAAAACGGCAGCGCATCAACCGCTTACCTGTACTGTGGCGGCTTCTATGAAGGCTCATCAATTTGGCTTTGCTCAACAAGCAGCAGCTCAAGGCTTGCAATCAAGAGCATTGACAAGTACCAGTATAACAACTACATTCACTTTGACGAGGGCTTCACCCTTGACAAGACAACCTCCTCAATACTCAGCAGCGAAAACATTCGTGCCATCGCCTCCGTTCTCGGCAAGGGCAACACGGTTTATATCGTCTCCGGCGCATTGCTGATAATTGTTCTGGCGATCGTCATTGTGATAATTGTTAAAAAGAAAAAGAAGAAGGGAGCAAAAAAAGATGACTAAACCCAAGAAAAGAACCATACATTTCCTTCTTGCTTCTATCTCTGCTGTTTTGATATTCGCATTGATATTCACCTCCTACGGCTCGGTATTCGGCGTTGTTGCAGCCTACGGCTCGAAATACATCTCTGAGGTCAAGCTCTTCTACGGCAAGACCCTGGACGAAGCAATCGAGCATTGCGAATCCGCCGACTATATCCCCGTTAAGAAAAATGTAAACCACTCCGCCTCGGGCGACCTCAGCGAGTACGGCATCTATATTGTCGGCTACAAGACAACCGACAACCCCGACGAGGGTATAACGGATATATCGCTGCTCCAGATGAACAGCGGCTATCAGGATTATACCTATGGAGATGTCGCCGAAAGAGCGATGGAAAAGCTCGGCAATGTTCCGACGGAGCTTTCCTACGCCGTAGATGAATTTGCGGATAACTATGAAAACAAAAGTCCGGCAGCCATCGCCGCCGTCAATGTTCTCAACTGCTACCATATTGACGAGATGAACAACATGAAGCTCGGCGACTATATGGTCAGCGGCGACTGCAATATTGATTTCATCAAAAAGCTCATGTCCCGCTCAAGCACCGCCGTTGTTTCGGCATTCTGTAATGCGCTTGTTGCCGGCGTTGCCGATTACGGTGATGAAAACTGGGCAACCAGAATAGGCTCATCAAAGGTCAAGTCCCTGCTTAACGGCGACAACGACGAAATGCTCGATGTGCAGTACAAGGTGCTCGCAAGCGAGCTTGTTTCCAGCCTGCAGGAATTTTCAAAGGGCTACAATGAGGCCAAGGATCGCTACGATGCGAACAACAAAAAGGTTGAAAAGATTGACGCCGACAGCAACGATGTAACCGATATCCCCGAAAAGACCGTGGAGGATATGACGACCGGCGGCGAAATCAAAACCGAGGACGGCGACACATATTTCCTCGTAGCCTATGAGGTGCTCAATCAATATAACTACGACGAGACAACAAAGCTCGGCGATTATATTGTTTCTCTCGGCAACTCAACCTATGATGAATTTGAAAATTTGAGAAAAATTTATCCGCTTGTTGACAGCCTCACCGACGGTCAGCTCGCAACAATGAGACTGAGCGGCGTAGCCTTCTCCGCATTCTATCTGCGTAACGATTCGGGCATTATCGACGAAGCAAACAAGCAGCTTAAATCGATAAAGGAAACAATAAAAAAAGGCAACGGCGGCGAAAGCATGTCAATCTGGATCGGAACGGATCAGACGGTTTACAATCAAAAGGTTGCCGTCACGAAGGACGCATACAGGGCTAACTCGGCAGGTCAGATCTATAACACTCTCACCACCCCGGATGATCTTGATACTTTTCTTTCCGAGGCGCAATCAAAGATCAACATAGTCATGACCGTTGTCGGCATCTGCTATGTTGTAACCGGAATAGTAACCAAAACTATTGTATCGTTTGTCGGCTTCATGGGCGCTGCGTCGGGCGCATGGGCTGTATGCTGCGCAGGCATCGGCGCCGGCGTATTCAGCACGATATTCGGTCTTCTCGGCTGTGCGATCATAATTCTCAACTATGTTGCGCTGGTTGCACTGATCGTCATATTGATTGTTATGCTGGTCAAGTACCTATGGGAGCTTTACCATGACGATGACGAAGAAGCATTCACCGATATTCCGTCCGTCATGTACGACGAAGCACAAAACAGGTATGTTCGGTATGATTTGATAACCATTGATTTGAGTGCGACCGACGAAGATACTTTAAACAGAATGAAGTTGAGTAACCTTGAGGGCATGCTGCCTAAAAACTATTTCTGTAACATAAACGGCACAAACGCCAGAAGATGGAACGCTCTTTATACGACAAAGAGCAAATATCTCGGCGATCCGATTTGCTCCTCAGAGATTAACGATCTCATCGTCGTTCAGTATGACAACAATATAACACCGCAGGGCTACAAAGCCGTCAAGTGCTTCGGCGAGGTTTCGGCAGCTAACCTGAATGCAAATTCACGCGCCGATTCCGCATCGGTTTATATGTTCTATAAATCAACGGCAAACGAGATAAACGAGGGCGAGGAAGAAGAAACAACAACCGGAACACAGTATATTTCAAAGCTTTCGCTTTCCGTTGAAAGCAGCGAAACGGCGGCAAAGGCAGCCTTGACCAAGTCGGGCTACAAGGTTCTCGATGTTAACCTCACACCCTCCACCGCTTCGATAAAGAAATATACCTATGTCGGCTTTGCCACAACAACGAACGCAAACGACGCAGTAACGGATATCAGAATATCCGCCAGAAATTCAGCGTCCGCTTATCTTTTCGGCAACGCCTCCTACACCTCATGCGGAACAACCGCAACCGGCGATACGCTTTACTACACATCGTATAAATCCGCAGGCACACCGATACTTGCCGACCTGACGATAAGATATTCGCTTGACGATGTTCCGACGGGATATGAACCGGTCAATATGTTCTGCGGCGGTAACGCCTTCAATTTCAACTGCGGCGGCACTGAGGTTGACAATACCGTCGAAAGAGCGCACCGCTCGCAAACCGCCGAGCATTGGGATGACAAGGGCACTTATCTTTATTTCAAGCCCTCCGTCACCTACACCTACGGTGCGGAATACATCTCCGGCATCGTATTGGTCGCCGGCAACCCCAACGGTGAATTCGGCGACTCGGCATCCGATTATATGAAGGCATTGAACCTGAAAAGATTTGACGCCGATTTAACCTCCGCTGCCAAGATCCAGCTCCCGTCCGAGGCTCACGGCTTTGCTTCAAACGAGCGCTGGTGCGCAAATATCACAACATATATTTGCTACACGACCACCCACAATCCGTACAGAGCGATATACGGAATCAAGTCATATGCCTCTGCACCGGGCAACTATTATGTCCCGACAAATCTCGGAAACCTCACCTCCGGCTCTTACGCCGTTTGCGATGTTTTCTTTGAGCTGCCGTATCTTGTCAGCGGCGGAAGCGCAAAGAAATATTATCTGAGAGGCGTTTATGAAACCCATTCGTATCAGTTTGCAAGCTGCAGCGGCACACTGACCGGCTTGCAGCAGCTGACGCCTACGGCTTCGCTTTTGCCCGAGGATTACGAGGATGTCGAGTGGTCAAGCTGCAATGTCAGAGGAAAGGGTCTGTATGTTCTCGGTCCAGTAGAGGGAGGTACTCCCCTCAGCGTTGACGATATCAAGGTCACTTCGGACACAACCGTTCCCGAGGGATATATCGGCGTTCAGGATTTCAAAACTCCGAGCAGAACGGCAGCCAACAATCTCGGCTACAGAACAAACAACTCGAAATATATTTCAACCGGCAAAAAAGCAACACCGGTATATATGTATGTTAAGCAGGAAGCTCCTGTGCAGAAGAAATATATTTCATCAATTTCCGTTTCGACCTATACCATCGACAAGGTTGCCGGAACCGATCTTTCACAATACGACAAGGCCACGATAAACACGATCAACTCCGGCGGCAATGAGTATTGTATTCAAACGCTTTTGTCGCAATGCACCGACGAGGTAATTCAAACAAACATTGCTTTGGAAAAATCCAAAACAAATTATTCCAATCCAAGCACGATCGCATCGGCGGTTTCCTACATCGGCGTGTCAAGAACAGATTCCTCAACGGAGGCAATTACGGGTATCATAAAATATGTCACCTCCTCCAAAGAAGTGCCGTCGATAATTCAGGTCGGAGGCGTAAGCTACACCAAGGCGGGAGATATGGTGCTTGACCCGAAAGGCTCGTATTATCTTTATTACACGACCTCAACCTCTTCAAATCCCGGAATGCCACTCACCTCGATAAGCGTAAGCGAAGAGGTGTTTGAACCTGACTGCGCAACAGCCATGTCAACAAAATCCGTTGACAAGAGCAAAACGGAGGCTACGGCAAGTCTTTACGGCGATCCGGAGCAATCGACCTTTATCCACATGGAATATGCCGATTCAACGACATATATGGGCGCAATTTATATCGGCCACGGCAAGACAAAGAAGGAAGCGCAATGCAACCTGCTGAGCCTCGGCTGTAACATTTGCGTGGATATGGATATCAACGACAACACCGGTGGAGAATATGTCTATATGGGATATTCGAGATATAAGCTCCAAAGAAGTGAGATCAGAAAGGGCGTTGCGCTGTACGCCGTCAGAGATATCATTCTGACCGTCGGCGAACCGCATAAGGATCAGATCGTTGTCAACGGACTGACATATACCTGTGCTATCGACGAATACAACATCGGGTCTGATTCAGACGGAACAAAGGGCGTATCCCTCAATTCGGGTACAGGAGGAAAGCAGATCTATCTCTATTACACATCCACTATGACCAAAGCAACCGCCTACCCCATTGACAGACTTGGTCTGGCGAGCAAGGATTACGGCATGATCAATAACGATTCCAACAAGTGGGAGCATGTTTTTGATGCCAACGGCAACCGAGTGAACCTCAACGAGGGTGCAATTGCTACAATTGACGACGGAAAGCATATTGTGGACAACAGGATCTATCTCTATGCCAGCAGAACCGACAACGCCGTCAAGGAAGGCTGCGAGGTTGATATGAATTCCATCAACAACGAATTCATCGCATATGATGTTTATATGAAGGGAGCGTAAGCTATGAAAAAGTTGAAAATAATAATTCCTCTTCTTTGCGTAATTTGCGCTGCCGCAGTTATCATATCCGCCCTCCCCTCTTTGGCGGCCAACACCGCCGCCGACAGCGATTGCGAATATGTCTATACCTTCAATGTTAAGGTTGACAATCCCTGCAACTCCTCCGATATGGACAAGGACGCTGTGAACATTCTCTATTTTGACTATTATTATAACGGTCAAAACGGATATCAGAACGAATCCAAGGAAACCTTCGATATGTCGTGGAACGGCAGCAGCAACAAGAATTCCGATTTCCTGAACAAATACTTTGTAAGATCGAATGACAACGCATACAGCACCTCCTTTGATGTAACTCTCAAGGGCAAGCTGAACAGGGTTTACATCAAGCTGAATATGGACGGCGGCGAAAGATTGTCATTCACGATCGAAAGTATAACCTGCAACGGTAAAAGAATCAACAGCAACACGGACTATGTTTCCTCGGCTTATAACGATTCTACGGCAACCGTTTACTGCTCCATGGAAAAGTCGATTATCGACGAAGCAAATTCGCCGTACTTTAAGGAGCACGAAAGCTTCGCAATCTCAGAAAAGGAGCTTAACAGCATTGTCAACAACCTCGACGAGAGCGAAAGCTATGCAGGTCAATTCAAGGATCAATATAATTCGGTTATTGATATGGCGGTTCTTAAAAATTGCGTCGCAACCTCGGACGGTGACATCAATCAGTATTATTCGCACCACGACGAGGAAAGCATGTACAATTACACCTTCTATTTTGAGGTGGAGAATCCCATTGATCTCACAAATGCTGATTACGACGAGGTGGAAACCTTTTATATCGAAATAAGCTATATTGACCAAAACGGATACGGTTCTGCCAAGAAATATACCCTTGACATGTCGTACAAATCGGATTTGAAGCGAAATCTTAATCAAAAATATCTCAGCTATTTTGAAAGATATGACGATAACGGCTACAAAACGCATTTTTCGCTTTGGGTTCCCGGCATCATAACAGAGGTCAATTGCAAGCTCAATATGAGTGGCGAAAAGCTTTGCGTCGATATTGAAAGGATCACGCTTAATTCAATAGCAATCAATACAGACAGAGATTATGTTTCATCTGTGTATTACGACTCGGACGCAAAAATTCCGTGTACTGTCCCCGCTTCGCAAATTGCCGTAAGCAAGGATAAATTGCCCGAAAGCTACAGCGCAGAGTTGACAGACCAGTACGGCGCAGTCGTATCGGAAAGCCTCTATAACAAGGCAAAAGCCGATCCGCAAAGATATCTTTATCATCAATAGTCAATAGGCAAAATTAAACCCGACAGCTCGATTTGAAGCTGTCGGGTTAGTTTTTTTATTAAGAGGTTCACACCTCAATCTTTTTTGAAAAACCTTTTCCGTCCGGAATCCTTAACGATTCTTTTATAAACAAAGATGTTGACGACCAGATATATCGAAATCGGAAGAATGTATCCGATACGGTTTGCGACAACGGAATCGGCCTCAACCAGCAGATTGAATACCGAATGAAACACAACGGCAAGGTTAAATGTGCAAAGCGTTCCGCACAAGTAAAGCTTTCGTTTTTTACGGATATACGGAATATAGTTTGCGATCAACATGGTGCTGATGCTGTGCATTAAGCCCGTGCTGAAGCCTCGAATTACCGCAAAAACAAGATTGACTGTTGCGATATGCTGGGTCAGGATAATTATATTTTCCAGCATTGCGAAGCCTACGCCCGTCGCAAAGGCGACCGTGGTTACGGATTTTCTGTCGTTGGAAAAGACCGATGCATAATATATGACCGGCAGCACCTTGACAAGCTCCTCCGTCACCGGCGTAACATTTGTCGTGAAATACAGGGTCGTGCTTCTCGTTACCCGCAGGAGCAATCCGTTTACCTCGCTGACAAACAGGCAGCAGAACATTCCCATCAAAAGCGCAACAACAACTTTTCTTGATTTCTTCTCAATAGGAACAAGCATCATCGCCACAGGAACAGCAATACAGATGAAGAGTATGTAGCTCATTGAATCCATTTTCTTGCCTCCTTACTGAGAAATGGCAAAAATGCGATATAGAAAACGCCGAGCAATGCCTGAACGAAAATTACGGGAGTCTGTAAATCGAAGCAATACAAACCGATCTCCGAGAGAGAAAGAACTTCAAAAATCAAGCAGACAAGGTTAAATCTTCTGAGCGAATTGATTATTCCGTCTTCAACATCGGGAATGATCAGATGCTTCATGTTGAAATAACCGGCAAGTCCGGCAAAAAGCGTAAGAATAATGAAGAAAATGCGCACCGGAAGCTGAGCATAATCAAAGAAAAATGCGGCAATCGCTACCGCCAATTCGATGGTCGGAACAATTACGGGAAGCATTCGGTACTTTGTAAATCTTTCCTTTTTCTCGTCAACCAAATTGTCGATCGTGCCAACATTCGGGAAATACAAAAACAGGAAAAAAGTCGCAAAGCCCAAAAATCCGATATTGAATGTGCTCGGCAGCTCACCGTAGCACAAAAGCGTTATGGTGTAGAACGCCCTTGAAAAAACCTGACAGGCAATAGGAAAAACCATCAGCTTAAAATACAACGGCTGTTTTTTTCTGTACATAGCCGTCAAGCCGTAGATCAAGCCGATACACGCACATACAAGCAAGTATATGTTTATAATTATTATCTTCATCTAACGTTCTCCTACATTGAATTTAAACAGTATTACCTTAACGCTTGTATTATAGCATATCAAAAAATTTTGTTCAATACTTTTCTGAAAGGAATTAAGGCAATATCGAACAAATGTAATGCCCGGTATTGCCTTAAGCTCAAAATGTAAGCTCATCAACGCTCGAAACAAGATTGATAAGACGATCCTTATAAAATTCAATCATCTGCTCACGGTTCGGCTCATTGCGGCGAATCGTTCGACGAAGCAGACGCATATATCCGATGATCCTTGCCTTGTCCTCGACCTCGTTAATCCTCGACTCGTCCTGCGTGCCGAGATACATTGCAAGCGCCCTGCGCCAAAACTCGACCGCAACCTCGTGCGAAATTCCGAGGAAGCCCAAAATCACATCATGATCGACCTCCGAGAAGCCGATAAATGCATTAAACATCGAGCCAAGCTCAAAAATAGGATGTCCCACGCAGAGTGTATCCATATCAATAAGAAGAGCCTCGCCGTCACGCACCATAACATTATTGGTATGATAGTCGCCGTGCAGCATGGTGTTCTGCTCGGGAACAGCCGCCACCATTTTATAAAGCTTGCTGCCCTGCTCCTCCGGAAGATAATCACGGTCAAACGCCGCCCATTCAAGCGCAACATGCTTCATTGCCGGCATATCGCCGGGCTTGACCTGAGTTGAATGTATCTGCTTGAGCATATCAACATAATATTTAAGCGGCAAATCCAAATGCTCGGGATCTTTTTTTATCATCTTTGAAAGAGACGACGCCGCCAAAAGCTCCATCACCGTTCCGTAGCCCTCGCCGATACGGACTATATCATAAGGGATCGCCGTATTGATGCCGAGCACGAGCGCCTTGCGGGCAAGCTCACGCTCACGCTGAATTTCAGGCAAAGCGTCGGGATTGAAATAAACCTTAATTATCGTTTCCTCATCGTAACGATAAACCGCTCCGTTTGCGCCCTTGCCTATCATTTCACAGCCGTCGGCAGAAAGTCTGCGGTATGCCTTCTTGACCGTCATCATCTCGGTGAAGCCGGTCATATCCAAAATGTCATAAACCTCGGCTGAAACATTAACTATCGCCAGATTCGGATCTTCCTTGCGCAGACGCAGAAGAATGCGCAAGCCGGCGCTTGATATATATTCAAGATTTTTTGCATCTATCACAACCGCCGCACCGGGGGCTGTGCTGCGTGCCTGTGCAATATCTTTTTCAATGTCGGCAGCATTGGACGCATCTACCCTTCCGCCGAGACAAATTGTCAGCAAATCTTCATTTGAATGATATGTAACCTGTTCGCTCATGCTTATACCTCCGCAAATATTATCTGAATCAGTTTGTTGAATTCCTGCCATGCCGATGTGTAGGAAAGCTCCCGAATATTTTCGGCAATTGTTCGGTAATACCAAGCCTGCTGCGCCGGGTCCTTTTGATTGAAGCGCTGCCACATGGCGTGACCTTCTTCTTTCCAATCGGAATAAACCGCACGGATATTGGCAAGCTTATCACCCAAATAAAGGATTTTTACATCCAAATCGTTCGTCTGCTCCAAAAGCGCTATCGCTTCCTCTTTGCGCACCCTCCATGTAATATAGGGCGGAAGCTCCGCACGCTTGTCCTCGGTTTCCGATGCGACAAGCTCTGCCACTCTTTTTCCGAATGTGTTTTCGATCTCGCTCATTGTGATTCCGGCATCCTCAACAACATCGTGAAGCATTGCCGCTGCAATGACCTCCTGCTTATCCGTCACAGAGCCTACGATAACCGCCGCCTCCATGGGGTGCAGAATATACGGCACATCCGACTTTTTTCGTCTCATCGAGTCATGCGCCTTTGCTGCAAAAATTATTGCCTCGCTAACCAATTCCATCATTCAATCACCAAAATATCGGCAAAGCCCGTCATCTCAAGCACATCCATAACCGTATCGCAAACACCTGTCAGCTTCATGCCGCCGGCCTTGCTCATCTTCTTATGTGAACCAAGCAACACACGCAGTCCTGCCGAGGAAATATATGTAACCTCTTTCATGTCCAAAATCAGCTCGGAAGTCTCCGCCGGCAGCGCAGCGATCGCCGCTTCAAGCTCCGGAGAAGTAACCGTATCAAGTCTGCCGGAGATATGCATCGTTATTGAGCTGCCGTTCTGTTCGGTGGTTATCGTCATTTTTTTGCCGCTCCTTTCAAGTCTTTCGTCATAGTAAGTCTGTTTTCGCCGTTTTCACGGACATAGGAAACAGAGTCCATTGTTTTCTTAATTATAAATATTCCGAGTCCTCCGACCTCACGCTCATCTGCGGAAAGCGTGATATCCGGATCGGCTTTTGCAAGAGGATCAAACGGAATTCCGTTGTCGCTGACAACGAAGGTTGCAATATTTGTTTCACCGTCTACGGCTACGGAAATTTTCGCCTTTCCTTCACCGTCGGGGTAGGCATAATGCGCAATATTGACAAAGACCTCTTCCATCGCCACGCAGACAGCCGTCTGAATTTTCATCGGACAATCAGCCTTTTCAAGCTCTCCCTCGACAAATCCGAGCATTTCGGCGATGCTTTCGTCTTTAGCTTCAAAAGTTCGTTCAGGCATAGCTTCATCTCCCTTGAAATCAAGCAGCAGCATCGTTATATCGTCAAACTGGGGTGCGTCTCCTGCAAAGCTCTGCAGCTCGCCCCGAAGCGTTTTTAGCGTTTTTTCAACATCGGCTTCCGGATTCTTGTTCAGGAAATTCTTCAGGCGATCCTCGCCGTAAAGCCGCTGCTGCGAATCTGTCGTCTCCGTAACACCGTCGGTGTACAGGAACAGCTTGTCACCCGATACAAATTTCAGCGTGCTCTGACGGTATTTTATCCCGTCCATACCTGCCAGAACAAAGCCGCTTCTCTCTCTGAGATACTCAAACTCTCCGTTCGCCCTTTTAACAAGCGGAGGATTGTGACCGGCATTTACATAGGTGAGCGTACCATCGGTCAGCTCAAGCACTCCGAGCCAAGCCGTTACAAACAGCCCTGCGTCGTTACCGTCGCAAAGAAGCCGATTGACCGTGGTGAAAACCTCCGCAGGCTCCATTCCTGTCTGAGTGTAATTTTTAATAAGCGTTTTGGCAATAACCATAAACAACGCCGCCGGAACGCCCTTGCCCGAAACATCGGCAACAATGACCGCAAGCTTGTTTTCACCTATCATAAAGAAATCGTAGAAGTCGCCGCCAACCTCCTTGGCAGGGTTCATCAACGCATAAAGCTCAAATTCATTATGATCCGGAAACGGCGGAAAAATACACGGAAGCATGTGTGCCTGAATGTCGGAAGCCAAGGTCAGCTCCGCATTTATACGCTCCTTCTCAGCCATAACGCTCCGAAGATTGTCAACATATTTGCCCAAATCCTGAATCATTGAGATATATGAACGCGCAAGCTCTCCGACCTCCGTGGAGTCCCTTGCATAATCCTCGCAGGCTTCGATCATGTCGTCAAGCCGTATTTCCGTCGCCTGTCCCTTACAGTATGTTCCGGCAATCTGCGCAAGCTCCTCGATCGGGCGGGATATCCTTTGCTCGGTGAAGCGCATAAAGCCGATCGAAAGCGCAAAATACGCATTCATTGCCATTGTTTCAAACAGATAAATCTTGCTCCAAAGTCCGATTTCTCCGTTTGTGCTGTATTTATCCGTAAGGTAAACCGCCAAGCCGACAAGCACACAGACGCAAAGTCCGGTGATGAGCGTATTGATGATCATTCTTTCGTTCATTGAGAAGCGAATATCTTTTTTATCTTTCCCCTCTTTCATGTTTTCAATACGCATTTGAAGCAGATGACCGGCAATCAAAAGCGGTGCGCCGAAAAGCAGTCCGGAATCGAAGCTGTTTACAAACACGAAGAAATTATCCAACGAAAAAATCTTTGTTACATCATAAACATGATTTAAAACGCTTGTAAAAATTACGGTAAGAAAAGCGTTCAATACCAGCAGCAGGCAGAATTTTAAAATTCTCGCAACGCTGTCAAGCCTGAATTCAGCTCCGCCACGCTCGGTGTTCAGCTTTTTCCAAAGGAAATATGCAATCATTGCATAGAGAATTTGCAACACACTGTTAAGCAGGGCATAAATCAGCTCATAGCCTGCGACAAGGTCACAGATTAAATTTCCTACCGCACAGCCCAAGGCCGCCGGCATACCGAAAATCATGCCGAGAACCGGAGTAAGCGCAGCAGCAGGCCGCATTTGCGTCACCTCCGACGCTGCCGCCCAAAGCTTGAACGGCGCAGTCATCAGCACAAATAATATAAGGTTTATTCCGAACACAAAAAACGCTGCGCCGGTTTTACTGAGTTTTTGCTTCATGGGGATTTACCTCATTCCTGTCTTAAAAAATTTAAGCACCGCTCTCTATAGTCGGCGGCTTCGTCATATACGCCGTGGCCATAGCTTTCATCGTAAAGATATATTTCACATCCGAGAGCCTCGGCAAGCTCCCTTGAGCCTTGAGCGGTTACGACACGGTCGCCCTCCGAGCCTATAACAAGAGCGGGGCAGCTGACGGACGAAAGCTCGTCAAGACTATCAAAGCCATCGCAAGCCTTTGCGAGAATTATAAAGCGTCGGTATTCCTCGTCGCTTATTCCCCGTCCGACGGCGATCAGCATTTCACGGCATTTCGCAAGAGTTGCTTCGGAATAGACCATGTCGGCAAAGCTTTCAAGAAGTCCGGTTTCGTTCTTTTCCTCGGCAAGCTGAATCCATCTGCCTATTGTTTTAATACTGCTTTCGTTAGGCCTCGCAAGAGTTGAACCGAGAATCAGCTTATGGACAAGCTCGGGGAAGTCGATGGCAAGATATTGAGCGATCATGCCTCCCTGAGACGCTCCGAACACATCGGCATTTTTGATATTCAATGCCTTCATTGCCTTTGCGGTGTCCCTTGCCATATCTCTGACAGTGTAGCCCTCTTGGATATCCTCGGCTCTGTCAAAGACATATACTTTATATTCATCCGAAAAAATCTTGTATGCCCGTGCTATCGCTCCTGCCGAGCGCAAAACGCTGTGTATCGACAATCCGGGCAGTATCACAAAGCTTTTTTCGCCGCTGCCGAATTCGGTATAATTCATCGTTCAGCCTCCCGTCAAATGCCGATTTGTTTCACACATAAATATTCGCATATATTATATCACAATAATTAAATAACACAATATTTTTTTGCCGATTTACGGGTGTTTTTTGCAAAAAAAAAGGGCACCGATCAGGTGTCCTTTAAATTGGAGCGGATGACGGGGCTCGAACCCGCTACCTCCACCTTGGCAAGGTGGCGCTCTACCAGATGAGCTACATCCGCAAGTGGTGCCTTCGGTCGGAATCGAACCAACGACACGAGGATTTTCAGTCCTCTGCT